>JAFZFP010000009.1 GCA_017555905.1 Alistipes sp.
AGTAGGAATCCATATACGCTCCCACGCAAAAAGATCAACAAGTTGATAGCCGAGCAACTGATAAATCTCCTGGTGGAGACACGCAATGACAAAGACCGCCAAGACAATGGCTGCTACAATCATAATCAGTGTCTCGGATAGCAACATTCGTAATATATCCAATCGTGATGCACCGTTGCAACGCAACATGGCAACCGTACGACTGCGCTGGGCGAGCGACGAGAGGGTCAAGAGTACATAGTTAAGCGTAGCCACAAGCAGTGCTAAGAGTGCCAATATTCCATAAATCGTCTGGGTCGCTTTCGTATTATTATCCACATAGTAGGCATCCTCAATAGGCACAAGGAAGTATTCCGCTTTCCACATCTCGACAAGCTGACTCAATATCTCGTGACCCTCCATAAACTCCTTTAGCGCGGTCTCGGCCTCCTCTCGTGTCACGCCCTTGCGTAGCTTGATGTAGGTGGGGTAGCTGTCGTTGCCTTGCCAATTTGCAGTTTGGGGATTGTAGTCCAAGAATGTTACTCCATCGAACGCATATATAGGTGAGTTAATAGGCGTATCGCGGAATACTCCAGCCACTACATACTCCTTGCCCTCCGTATCTCGTATAGTCTGTCCTAAAGGATCATCCTCGCCAAATAGCTTCTCGGCAAGACGCTCCGATATCATCATCTCGTTGTTGGCAAGTCCCTCTTTTGATAACACACGTTTAGGGTCGCCACTGACAACGCCAAAGTCCAAGACATCGAAGAAATCCGATGCAACAGCCAAGGTACGCACATCGCTTATCTGACTGTCACCAACCTTAATATTTATATATTGTTGATACACGTTTGTTACAGCCTCACATTGAGGTATATTCTCCTTGATTGTTGGCGCTACAGGCTCTAACATATACCCGCTTATGCCGAACTGCGGTGTACGCTCAAAGAGTTGATATACACGCTCCTTATCGGGGAAGAATCGACCATACGAGAGGTTGATGCCGACATAGGAACATATCAGCAGCGAGACGATAAGACCTAACGCAAGCGATACGAGGCGAGTTATGGAGTTGCCACGATTTTTCAGCAAGTAGCGTAGTGAATAGTTTAAGTTCTTCATAGTTTTCTTCTTGTTTTTCTTAGTGATGTGGGAGGCGGTCAAGCCAACCCACACCTGAAACGCTTATGGTTAGGTTTGTGATTAGGGAGTTTAAGGAATTTAGAGAGTTTAGGGAGGATAGTGACAATCGCTAAACTCCTTAATTTCCTTAAATTCATTAAATTCCCTATAGTTTACTCTTTACATCGGTTACAACCTTACCGTCGAAGAGGCAGATTGTACGGCTGGCGTAGGCTGCGTCGTGCTGCGAGTGGGTTACCATAATGATAGTCGTGCCCTCCTTGTGAAGCTCCTGCAAGAGGGTCATCACCTCCTGACCGTTCTTTGAGTCGAGGTTACCCGTAGGCTCATCGGCAAGGATAAGTTTAGGATTAGATACAAGGGCACGGGCGATGGCTACACGCTGCTGCTGACCACCAGAGAGCTGCTGTGGGAAGTGGCCGGCACGGTGCGAGATGTTCATACGGTCGAGCATCTTCTGAACGCGATCCTTACGTTCCGAGGCCTTCACGCCCATATAGATAAGTGGCAACTCGACATTCTCGGCTACCGACAGCTCGTCGATAAGGTTGAACGACTGGAACACGAAGCCGATATTACCCTTACGGAAAGCGGTGCGGTCCTTCTCCTTAAGTCCGCCAACCTCTTGACCGAGCAGGCTATATGAACCGCCAGTTGGGTTGTCCAAAAGACCCAAGATGTTGAGGAGCGTAGACTTACCGCAACCCGAAGGTCCCATTACGGCAACAAACTCGCCCTCTTTAACTTCGAACGACACACCGTTAAGAGCGATAGTCTCAATCTCCTCGGTGAAAAAACTCTTCTGCAAATTTTCTACTTTTAACATAGCTGTAAATTTTTTATTTAGTTTGTAAATTGTTTTTCTGTTTTGTAGGGAGTTTAGGGAATTTAAGGAGTTTAATGAGATTAGGGATTTTCGCTAAGTTCTCTAAATTCTCTAATTTCCCTAATATCTCTACCTCATTATCGACTCGGTTGGATTCTCCGTTGCAGCCTTAAACGAGCGCAAGGTTACCGTTACGACCGTGATAGCAAGGATAACTCCCACTGCGAGGGCATATACCCACCACGACATCTCCACGCGATAGACATACTGCTCCATCCAACGACTGATGATATAGTAGCTCACCGGTATTGCCACAGCCGAGCAAGCGGCGACAATGTAGAGGTACTTGCGGTTGAACATCTGTAAAATGCCACCCACCGATGCTCCGTGAACACGGCGAATACCAATCTCGCGGCGGCGATACTGCGTCTCGAACAACACCAAGCCAAAGACTCCAATAATCGAAATCACAATCGAGAGGAACGAGAAGATGGTGATAAGTGTCGACAGCTTGTCCTCACGCTGATAGAGTAGCTCCAATTCGTAATCAAAGAACTCTATCTTTATCTTCTCGGGGTCGGCATAAGGGGCGACCTCCATACAAGTGTCGAAGATGAACTTCTTAACCTCTGCAATATCAGCTCCTGCGGTGGTGCGGATATATGTGTGGCGAGGCATAGTCCAGCCATATTGACCGCAAACCAAAAAGGCAAATGGCTCGATTTCTCGGTATGCAGGATAGAAATTGAAGTCTTGGCAGAAGCCTACGATATTGGCATTATAACCATATACGTGTCCCATAATTTTGCTTTCGAATGTAAGCCCATACTTCTTTTGTGCTGTCTGGTTGAAAATCATTGCTCCCGTAATGGTCTCTTCGTCAGATGGGAAGAAATCACGTCCCTCGACAATCTCTATTCCCATTACATCGAGGAAGTTCCACGATACGGTGTGCATTGCAAAGGTTATCTTGCCAACACCCTCCAACTCTCTTCCCCAGGCACCCTCGGCATAGCTCACCAACTGCAAATCTCCGAATGCGACGCCCTTAATTTGTGGGTTTTGCGATAGTTTATCAAGTAGAGCATCACGCTTGGTGTAGTCCAGCTGAGAACCTTCAACATCAGGATTGACCGCCTCCCAAGGTACCTCCACAGAGAGTAGATTCTCACGGTCAAAGCCCATATCTCGGTTGAGTATATATTGGTGCTGACGATAGATGAATATTGAGCAGATAATAAGTGTAATAGAGATTGTGTATTGCACACCCACAAGCGTATAACGCAAGATGCGACCAGACTTTGAGGCCGAGAAATCTCCCTTGATAACAAATGCCGGTGAGAACTTGGTGATATACCACGCTGGATAGAGCGATACTAATACGCCCAAGAGCAAAACGCCTGCGGTTAATGCACCAGCCAACGACCAATTATCATTGATGGCGACCGAGGTTGAGATATACTCTTTGAGTGGCGTATCGGCAAAGAGCACCACAATAACGGCTGCACCGAACAACGAAACCAGAATCAGTCCTACGGTCTCGAACAAGAAGTTCAGGCGCAATTTTGCAGTAGGCGCACCGAAAATCTTATAGTTATTAACCACACGGATTCGGCTCGGTATCAACGCGAAGAAGAAGTTTACAAAGTTGATAAACGAGATAATGAGAATCAACACTGCAATAGCAATCAGCGTGTAGGTGGTACTACGACTACCAAACATACCCTCTGCCGAAGCATCTTCTATGAAATAGAGTTCGGTAATAGGAGTTAGTCGAGGTTGGGTTAGTGCAAGAACATCTGCCAAATCCTCCTCTGAAGTTCCATTTTTAATAGCCTCGTCGATAACCATTTGAGACATACGCTTCTCTATCTCGTCAACATTAGCACCCTTCTGAAGACGAACATAATATGTATCCTGCCAATTACCCTCATAAGCCTGCTCTTGTGGCTCAAGTAGCACATAGCCCATAGGCATTGATATAGAGGATGGTTTAGGGAAGTCCTTGTATATGGCGACGATAGTGCGAATCGAACTGCTCAAAGCCCCACGACCATAGAACAAATCATCGCCCACATATAGATTGTACTTCTTGGCAGTAGATTCGCTGATAATCATCTGATCCTCAGTCTGCAAATCCTCCATACAGCCCGCTATAATCTCGAATGGAAATACAGCAAAACCCTCTGGCTCAGCACCTGCCAAGTCGATAGTGAAATTCTCGATTGTAGAATTACGCTTGATTGAGTACTCATTCTGGAACATTGAGTGTGCAAGTACGCCTATTGAGCCGGCAGCCTCCACTTCAGGGCAAATAGAGACCAACTTATCGGGCATCTGGCGGTTCCACCAAATATCCCATCGACCATTGTTCGCCTCGTTTGGATATTCCAAACGATAGATGCGCTCTGAGTTTTTGATTACTCGGTTATACGATAGATCGTGCGTTACCTGCACGGCGATTAGATATACCGCTGCAAAGGCTACTGCCATACCCACAATGTTCAATACCGACGATGTGGTGTAACGGCGTAGTAGGGTTAGAAAATTTCTGATATACATAGTGTTAAGTTTTTTTGTTAGTGAGTTTAGGGAAATTAGGGAGTTTAATGAATTTAGAGCGAAGAATCACTAAATTCCCTAAGTTCCTTAAATTCCTTAAGTTCTCTATCTGTTTAATATCAAAACCTCATTGTCACCAAAATTATCATACGATGAAACGATTACCTTCTCACCAGGTTGCAAGCCCTCGATTACCTCGTAGTACTGCGGATTCTGGCGACCGATGCGAATCTCACGGCGGTAGGCCTTCTCGCCCGAAGCATCTACGACATATATCCAGCGACCACCCGTTGCCTGATAGAAGGATCCACGAGGAATCAGAACAGCCTCGGCAGCCTCGCCAAGTTGCAGGTTGAGGTAGTAGGTCTGACCGCTACGGATATTCTCGGGAGCATCGCCCACAAAGCGGAAGTCGGCCTTAAACTGACCATTTCGCACCTCGGGATATACCTTGCGGAGCTGCATCTCGTACTTGGTGTCCTGACGCTCGAACGATGCCACAAGACCCGTAGTGATGCGGTCGATATAGTGCTCGTCAATCTGCGCCTGCACCTTGTAGGTCGTAAGGTCGTTCACCTGACCGATATTTGCGCCCTGCTGGAGCGACTGACCAAGAACG
>JAFZFP010000010.1 GCA_017555905.1 Alistipes sp.
AGATCATCAAGTTTTGCACCATCGAAGATAGGTGTTGCAAACTTGACACCGAGTTCCTTACCAGCACGTCCAAGAACGGTCTCGAAAATCTGACCGATGTTCATACGTGAAGGCACACCCAGCGGGTTAAGGATAATATCTACAGGAGTACCGTCCTCAAGGAATGGCATATCCTCCTGGCGGACTACGCGCGAAACGATACCCTTGTTACCGTGACGACCCGCCATCTTATCACCCACACCAATCTTACGTTTCTTGGCAATGTATACCTTAGCCATCTTCATTGTACCCGAAGGCAACTCATCACCGATGGTAAGAGCAAACTTCTCACGCTTAACCTCAGCATCAAGTTCCTTATACTTGTGGATGAAGTTGATGATAAGTGCACGTACAAGATCATTTGTATGAGCGTCGGCAGTCCACTTGCTTAGCTGCACTGCAGTGAAGTCAAGAGCATCGAGCTCGGGACGTGTGAATTTAGCACCCTTGGCAATAACCTCAGTACCCATGAAGTCCTTTACACCCTGAGAAACCTTACCATCGACAAGTTTCAACAGTTTGTCAATGAGGATAGCCTTGAGAGCGTCTACCTTCTTCTCGAATTCCTCGTCAATCTTTGGAAGCTTAGCCTTGTCGGCCATCTTTGCCGAACGTGTCTTCTCGGCACGCTGGAACAGACGACGACCTATAACCACACCCTGGAGTGATGGAGAAGCCTTGAGTGAAGCATCCTTCACATCACCGGCTTTATCACCGAAGATTGCACGCAACAATTTCTCCTCGGGAGTAGGATCGGACTCACCCTTAGGTGTAATCTTACCAATAATGATATCGCCTGGCTTAACGTATGCACCGACACGGATGATACCGTTCTTGTCGAGATCCTTTGTAGCATCCTCGCTCACGTTAGGAATATCGTATGTAAACTCCTCCATACCACGTTTTGTCTCGCGAACCTCCAAAGAGAGTTCATCAACGTGTACCGAAGTCAATACATCCTCGCGAACCACCTTCTCGTTGAGGACAATAGCATCCTCGTAGTTGTAACCCTTCCAAGGCATGTAAGCAACAAGAAGGTTCTTACCAAGAGCAAGTTCGCCGGCCTGTGTAGAATAACCCTCTGTGAGGATATCACCGGCCTTTACAATCTGACCCTTGTCACAGATAGGACGCAAGTCGATTGTCATATTCTGGTTAGTACGACGGAACTTTGGAAGGATATACTCCTTAGAAGCAGGCTCAAAGCTTACGAACTCCTCCTCCTCGGTACGGTCATACTTGATTACAATTCTAGAAGCATCAACAAACTCGATTACACCGTCACCCTCAGCAACAATCTGTGTACGAGAGTCCTCAACAAGCTGCTTCTCAAAACCGGTACCCACGATAGGAGCCTCGGTTGTCAACAATGGAACTGCCTGGCGCATCATGTTAGAACCCATCAGCGCACGGTTAGCATCGTCATGCTCGAGGAATGGGATAAGAGACGCAGCAATTGAAGCAATCTGCTGTGGAGAAACGTCCATAAGCTCAACGCGACCCGGCTCGACAACAGGATAATCGGCATCCTGGCGTGTCTTTACCTTCTTGAGGATAAAGTTACCCTCGGCATCAAGCGGAGCATTACCCTGAGCGATAATCTTGCCCTCCTCTTCCTCGGCTGTATAATAAACCACATTGTTGTTGTTAATATCCACCTTGCTGTTCGCAACAGAACGATAAGGTGTCACAATGAAGCCAAGTTCATTGATTTTCGCATAGATACACAACGACGAAATAAGACCGATGTTAGGACCCTCAGGAGTCTCGATAGGACAGAGGCGGCCATAATGTGTATAGTGTACGTCACGAACCTCGAAACCTGCGCGCTCACGAGAAAGACCACCAGGACCCAAAGCCGAAAGACGGCGCTTGTGAGTAATCTCGGCAAGCGGGTTTGTCTGGTCCATGAACTGTGACAAAGCATTAGTTCCGAAGAAAGTGTTGATAACTGCAGAAACAGTTTTAGCGTTAATAAGGTCGGTTGGAGTAAACACCTCATTATCGCGAACATTCATTCTCTCACGGATGGTACGTGCCATACGTGCAAGACCTATTGCAAACTGGTTCGAAAGCTGCTCACCTACAGTGCGCACACGGCGGTTGCTCAAGTGGTCGATATCGTCCACAGTAGCCTTAGAGTTAACCAGAGCAATAAGATATTTGATAATCTCAATGATATCTTCTTTAGTCAACACTCTTACATCCATATCGGTAGAGAGGCCGAGCTTGCGGTTGATACGGTAACGGCCCACATCACCAAGGTCGTAACGTTTCTCTGAGAAGAACAGATTGTTGATAACCTCGCGTGCACTTGTATCATCGGCTGGATCGGCATTACGCAACAGACGGAAGATATAGTTCACAGCCTCCTTCTCGGACTTACTCTGGTCCTTGTCAAGAGTATTGAAAATAAGTGAATAGTCAACAGTGTCTTCCGAATCACTCTCCTTGTGAAGAAGGATTGTCTCGACACCGCTGTCCAATATGCGGTCGACCAATTCCTGGTCTAGAATAGATTCTCTTTCAACAACCACCTCGCTACGCTCGATAGAAACCACCTCACCGGTATCGGCATCAACGTAGTCCTCCTGGCGTATCTTCAACACGTGACCTGCCACCTTGCGTCCAAGAACCTTCTTCATTGCAGCCTTAGAAACCTTGAATTCCTCGGCCAAATCAAAAATCTCAAGAATATCCTTGTCGCTCTCGAAACCGATAGCACGGAGCAATGTTGTTACGGGAAGTTTCTTTTTGCGGTCGATGTAAGCATACATGACATTGTTGATGTCAGTAGCAAACTCAATCCACGATCCCTTGAATGGGATAATACGTGCTGAATACAAAGGAGTACCGTTCGCATGTACGCTCTGTCCGAAGAAGACGCCTGGTGAACGGTGCAACTGGGATACCACAACACGCTCAGCACCGTTAATGATAAACGTACCTTGTTTGGTCATGTAAGGGATAGGTCCCAAGAACACATCCTGGATAACCGTATCAAAATCTTCATGGTCAGGGTCAGTACAGTATAATTTCAACTTTGCTTTGAGAGGAACACTGTATGTAAGACCACGCTCCAAGCATTCAGCTATTGAATAGCGGGGTGGATCGATATAATAATCGAGAAACTCCAAAACAAAGTTGTTTCTTGTATCGGTGATAGGGAAGTTCTCTGCAAAAACCTTGTAGAGACCATCATTCAC
>JAFZFP010000011.1 GCA_017555905.1 Alistipes sp.
ACCTCAACATCGCTCTGGTCGAAGTAGTCGAAGGCCATTGCTGCGGTCATCTCGAAGAAGGAGAGGTCCAGCTCCTTCATCTTTTCGCGGTGACGGTCCACGAAGTTCACCACCTTCTGCTTAGGTATCATCTCGCCATCGACACGTATGCGCTCGCGGAAGTCTACGAGGTGTGGCGAGGTGAAGAGGCCTGTGCGGTAGCCCGCCTCACGAAGGATAGATGCAAGCATATGTGATACAGAGCCCTTGCCATTAGTTCCTGCAACGTGGATGATGTAGTAGTTGCGCTGGGGGTTGCCCAGGTGCTGGCAGAAGGCCGAGATACGCTCCAATCCTGGCTTATATGCGTCGCCACCAACACGTTGGAACGATGGCATTGCCGTAAATAGAAAGTCGAGTGTCTGTGTATAGTTCATATCTTAAATAGTTGTGTTCGAGGATTGTTAATCTACCAAGTGGTTGCGCTTGCGCACTCGGTAGGCGATGAAGTATAGTATGGCGAGTACTGCCACGTAGGTCGCTATGCGCGCAATCCAATCGCCATAGAGGGTGTAGATGGTCTTGTCGTCGCGGAGTTCCACCTCTGCCGTTAGGATACCCTGCTCGTCCCACGTGAGACGCTCACCGATGGTTGTTCCCGTGGGCGATATAAAGCCAGATATTCCCGTATTTGCCGAGCGTGCTATGCTTCGGCGGGTCTCGATGGCTCGGAGGCGACAGAAGTCGAAGAGACGCTTATGGCCTGGGGTGTTGCCCCACCAGCCATCGTTGGAGATGAGGGCCATAACCTCGGCACCGTTGCGAGCAAAACCACGGAAGTAGTCGCCATAGAGGCCCTCGTAGCAGATTGATGGGCCGATGAGTATGTCGTTGTGGCTGAAGAGCGTATGCTCCTTGCCCCAGCCGAGTTGTCCTGAGACACCTCCTAAGTCCACCTCGAAGGCATCGAAGATGTTCTTTAGAGGTACAGCCTCTACACCAATCACAAGGCGACCCTTGTGGTATATATCCTCCACGCTACCATCGTTGTTGATTAGTAGTGCAGAGTTGTACTGGTCGTACCAGCCGTAGTTGGGGTAGTGGTGTGCGGTGTCGGTAGCCTTGACCTCGCCATAGCGCACGAGGGTTGAAGCTCCGGTGATAAGCTTGGTTTTGGGTAGGTTCTCTGCGATAATCTCGCCAAAGAGCGATGAGTAGAAGCCGAATTGACGCTCGTCGATAGAGCCACCTATCTGAGGTATGTAGGCGAGGGCCGACTCAGGCATAAGCACGAAGGTCGAACTCTCGGGTACTTCGCTGATGAGCCTCTTGACGTCCTCCGTAGGGTCCTGCTTGCCAGCCTCGATGCGCTCCTGCTCGTAGCAAGGCACGTTGGGCTGGAGTACGCTTATCTCTGTTGTGCGCTCCGAGGGGGTATAGGTCAAGAGTAGGATGAGCGAGAGTATGATAGGCACTATGGCTATCAACCCAGCACGTACCTTTGAGGTCGTAGTGCGGGTGCGCATAATCTCGAATATCGCGATATTTGAGCAGAGGGCCCAGAGCGTACCTCCGAAGATGCCCGTGTACTCATACCACTGCACTGCCCAGGTGTCCGTCGAGAAGCCGTGGCCGAGGAGTAACCAAGGGAATGTCATCACGTCTGCCGAGGTGTATGCCCACTCCGTAGCAATCCATATCGTGACGAGAAGGGTATATGCCAAGGCACGAGGCGCACGCTTCGAGGTGTAGTGGTAGACCATTACGGCACAGAGATTGTAGAAGGAGCCCACTATGCCCGCGGTGATGGGGCCGAGGGGTGTTGCTATCCAGACCCACCAGATTGTTGCGGCGTGCCATAGCAGGAACGCAAGCGATGCCCAGAGGGCCATACGCCACCAATCTTTCTTCGAGTCAGAGAGGTTTTCGCTGATTACAAGAAGTGGGATGAGGGCTACGAGAAGGGTTAGACCCGTACCGCCGAGCCATCCGAGGCTTAGTAGTGCCACTGAGAGTAGCACCAAAAGGAGGTGATGTAGAGCAGAGTTTCGTCTCATCGTCATAAGAAATTAGGTGTCGCAAAATTAATAAACATTCTATAAATATCAACCTCTTTCTTCGACTTTTATCTCTCAGAGTGGCTAAAAGATTGACCCTTAAAGGGCAATAAGTGGAGAATGTGTCGCGTTATGATAGAGAAAAAACGATAAAATATTTGAGAGTCTACAGATTTTTCCTATCTTTGTATAATGATTTCGGGAGTCGTAGTTGGGTAAATATGCCCCTTTGCCGACCCCATAAAGCAATATTAGAATGGCAGAGCAGAGCGAAAAACATAATGAGTTGAGGTGGTATCAGCAGGTAGCCTTTGCCTTGTTGTGGGGTTTTTGCCGTCTCTCGGGTTTGGCCCCTCGCTGGGTGCGCTACTATGTTTTGCGCCCATTCCTTATTGCTGTGCTACGCCTTGTGCGCTATCGTCGCAAGGTGATTCTTGAGAATCTAAGACATTCATTCCCAGAGAAAAGCGAGGATGAGATACTTGTAATTATGCGCAAGTACTACGCTTCGTTGGGTGAGATTATTGCCAATATTATCTGCCTTGCGAGTGCCGATCCTAAGCGCGATGCCGATGTCATCACGTGGGAGGATGCTCCAAAGCATATAGCCGAGAATAGGGGTCGCGACTGGATTGCTATGGCCTCGCATTTCGGCTGTTGGGAGTACTATCCACTCTGGAGTTGGGTAGATCCCGAGGGTCGCTTCCTATGTGTCTATCATCCGTTGAAGAGTCCTGTTTTCGAGAAGTTTTTCCTCCGTATGCGCAAATATACGCCTAATGTGGAGTTGGTGCCTATGGCAAATACGTTGCGCCAATACCTCCGTATTAGAAGTTCGGAGTACACTACTGCCCTGGGCCTTATTTCGGATCAGAGCCCACAACTTACGGCCGATAGCCAGTGGTACGACTTCCTCAACCAGAAGACCACCTTTATCACGGGTAGTGAGCGCTTGGCTATGCGCTTTGGTCTTCCAGTCTATTTCTGCGATGTGGAGCGCCGTTCGGTGGGGTGCTACCACGTGCGTTTCATCCCCATCTACGATGGTGTAGAGAGTGTCGAGGAGGGCGAGATTACACGTCGCTACGTCGAGCATTTGGAGCGTATGATACGTCGCAGTCCCGAGTTGTGGATGTGGTCGCACAAGAGGTGGAAGTACACGCCCGAGAAGCAGGCGTTAATGTTTGGTAAATCAACACTTAAATAGATATATTATGGATGTAGTAATAGCGTATGTCAATGGTCTTGACCCTGTATGGCAGAAGGAGTATGAGAAGTACACCAATACGCCTATCCTCGAGAAACGCTTTAGAGATTGGGGTACGCTGAAGTTTCTCTTCCGTGGCATAGAGAAGAATATGCCCTTCATCCGCAAGGTACACCTCGTGGTGTCGGGCGAGAGCCAAGTTCCTGAGTGGGTTAATCGCCAGGAGGTAGATGTGGTACTGCATAGGGATATCATCCCTGAGCAGTTGCTCCCTACCTTCAATTGCAACCCTATAGAGATGCATCTCCATAATATCAAGGATTTGGATGAGGAGTACCTCTACTTCAACGACGATATGTTTCCGCTTATGCCTTGCAAACCGACGGATTTCTTCCGCGATGGCAAGGGTGTTTTGGGTATGAACTACCACTTGTTCGCCTTGGATATGTTCAAGCAGATATGTCGTAACTCGGATAATGTAGCACGCAAGGCGTTGGGTAAGTGTAAACTTCCATTCTTCCTTCGCCCACAGCATATCTGTTCGCCTATGCTCAAGAGCGAGGTGCAGGAGTTGTACGATATGATTGGTGATGAGATTGTTGCGTCGATGACTACGACTCGCACAGCGAAGAATCTCAACCAGTACCTCTACTTGGATTATATGTATCTCAAGGGTAAGATTATCAACGAGCGCCTTTCGAAACGTCACTTCTCCGTAGGTGTTGCCTCGGCCAGCAAGTTGCGCAAGTTTATCGAGTGCCCAACTCGCAAACTCACCTGCGTAAACGATGTTCAGTTGAGTGAGGAGCGCTACGAGGAGTTGCGCACTGCCCTTCTCAACGCCTTTGAAACACGCCTCCCCGAGAAGTCAAAATTCGAGATTTAGGATAGACGTATATATAAAATATGCCAGCAAAATCTTTGCTGGCATATTTTTTTGTTAATCAGTCGTTACCCTCACCGTTACCTACTTAAATCGTGCGTATAGTTTTACTATGGCTTGGAAGAGAAGTGGGGTGCGGTAGCGGGTGCTTAGTTTCGACTTTAGGATTGCCTCCTTGAGCCAGGGAAATTCACTAAAGAGGTCAGTGTGGTGGATGAGGGCGTGCCAGCCAGCGCGCAATACTATGCCATCCGCAACACGACGTATGGGGCTTGTTTCGAGCGAATTACGATAGTTGTAGTACAAGTCCAAGAGGTTGCGCGATGAGGCTATATGGCGCTTATGGCGCAGGTCGCTACACATAGCAGCCTCGTTATCCTTACGGTAGTGGTAGAGTACCTCGGGCAGATGAACGATGCTCTGGGCGTGGAAGATGATTTGCGACATAAGGTATATATCCTCGTGCATACCGAGTTTCGGTGTGTAAATTGTGTTGTCGGTATAGAGTCTGCGGCGGAAACACTTGGTTACGGTATAACCGTGTGAGCGATAGTTAAATATGTTCTCTATCCATTGCTCCTTGCTCTGGGCGGTGTACTCCCTCTCGCGCTTTACGCTCTGCTTAGTGCCATACTCCTTGACGATGTCGAAATATACGATATCTGCACCACTTCGCTCTGCCTCAGCCATAATCTTTTGGGCAGCATCCACTTCGAGCCAATCGTCGGAATCGGCAAAGAGGACATACTCGCCCGTGGCACGCTCGATACCGCTCTTACGTGCTGCGGGGAGACCCTGATTCTCCTGATTATATATCACGATGCGCTCCTTGAGGTGGGCAAACTTCGTCTCGATAAGGTTGTTGAGAATCTCCATAGAACGATCCTTTGTGCCGTCGTTCACGAAGACAAACTCCACGTAGGGGTAGGTCTGCGATAGTAGCGACGTGGCAAACTTCTCTATGTAGCGCTCAACGCCATAGATAGGTACGACGACGGAGAGTGTAAGAGGTCTATCCATCTTTATATTGAGTGGTTAGTGTTCAACAAGTTCTGTGATGTGGCCCATAAACTCCGTGCAGACACTCTCGATAGAGAACTGCTCGATAAGCGCCTCTCGCTCGCTGTAGTCCTGCTCCGTGGCCGATAGTTCGAGGGCCTGCTTAAGGCCGTTATAGAGGCTCTCGCTGTTGTGGTTGCACTGCACTACGGTAGTCATACCCTTGAACATCTCGCGTGAGGGGGTATCTAACCCCGTCTCCGACACAATCATTCGGTTGGTCTTGATATATGTTACCACCTTGCTCGATAGGAATGGATCCTTCTCTCTGTCGGCATCTATATCGATGAGGACTCTGGCGCGAGCGAAGTAGGGGTTTAGGTCGTTGGTATGTGGGTGCAACTCCACGTGCTTACGCTCTTCGGAGGTGAAGATGCTGTCACGGCTTTTTAGGCGCAACTTAGCACCCACGATAAGTAGGCGCGCCTCGGGGTACTCCTTGAGCAGACGCTTGAAGGCCTTGAAGAGGTGCAGAGGGTTACGAAGTCCGTAGAGCGAGCCAGTGTATAGCAGTACGTGTTCGTCTGATATTGGGTTTATGTATCGTCGGTTTGGCGATGGGGTATAGATTACGCCTGAGCGGAGACCTGCCTTGTGTTTGAAGGTGGTCAATTGGTAGGCGAGCATATGCTTGTTCGACGAAGCCACGAAGTCGGCACCTGCCAACGTGCGTGCCACGACCCTCATCTTTTGACGGTAGTAACGACCGTGTTCCCAGCCTCCTGGGGCAGGGATGGCATCCACGGAGTATACGGCGAACTTACAGCCGAGTTGCTCCGCAAGATACTTGCCTGCTATGGCAGGGGTTAGTTCCGAGGATGAGATGAAGGCGATGACGACGTCGTAGTCCCTGGCAACGATGCTTTCTGCCTTGCGAGCCCACGCATTAGAGACTGGGGTAGCGGCAAACCATCGGATGAAACGACGATACCACCCCTTATCCTTCTCGGAGATGGGGATATGGTATTGGTTACGTAGGTCGTTGCTCGTCTGCTCGGGGCTTGGGGCTACGTCGGTGATGGTGTCGATGGTGGCATACTTGGCCATCTCGAAGATTATACGTTGGTATATCTCGCTGATGCCACTTGCCGACTCGGGGTATATCGCTAATATCTTCATTCGGGTAAATAAGTGGGGCTATCCAAATAGAATTGAGTAGCCCCATATATAAGATAGGTATTAGTTACGTCTGCGACGCTGTTCACGGTTTACTGTCATCTGCTCCTGCTGCTGACGCAAAGCCTCCTCGTAACGCTCCTGGAACTTCGACTTCTTCTTAGGCTTGTGCGAAAGGAGTTTCTCACGTACCTTCTCGTCATCCACCGAGCGACGGATGGCAAACATAATGATCATAGTGAAGATCTGTGAGAGGAAGTAGTAGTAGCACAATCCTGAAGAGAAGCTATTCATCACGCAGAGCATCATCAATGGCATAAAGTAGACCATCATAAACTTCATCATACCAGCACCTGGCTGACCTGCTGTAGTTGCTGCCTGCTGCTTATATGTGATGAACGAGTATCCGAAGAGGGATAGGGTCATAAGCAGTGCAAAGAGGCTGATGTGGTCGCCATAGAATGGGATGTTGAACGGAAGATCCAATACGCTATCGTATGTCGAGAGGTCCTCAGCCCAGAGGAAACTCTCGCCACGAAGTTCTATACTTGCAGGGATAAAGCGGAACATAGCCCACAAGATAGGCATCTGGATAAGTAGAGGGAGACAGCCACCCATAGGGCTGATGCCAACCTTCTGGTATAACTCCATCGTTGCCTGCTGCTTCTTCATCGCATCGTCGGGATTAGGATACTTCTGGTTGATAGCCTCAATCTCTGGACGGATAGCGCGCATCTTGGCTGTAGACATATAACTCTTATAGGTCAAAGGCAAGATGATAAGTTTTACGAAGATGGTGAGCAAAAGGATGATGAGACCGAAGCCCAAGCCGTGGTTGCTCAACCAGTTGAAGATAGGGATGGTCACGAACTTGTTCCACCAGCCGATGAGCCAACCACCCATAGGGATAATCTCCTCAAGGTTGGTCTGCTGGCCGTCGAACATAACCTCCTTCATCACATTATACTCGTTAGGACCATAGTAGAAGGCCATATCGTACTGAGCCTTATCCTTAGAGTAGGGGATTGAGAGTGTTGCGTCGAACTCCTTGACATAGCCAGCACTCTCGTTGGGTGCGGTCTTGAAGGCCAACGATGCGTTGATAGGCTCCTTAGAGAAGAGTACTGAAGAGAAGTACTGCTGCTTGAAGGCTACCCAGTTGATGTCCTCAGCCTCCTCGCGCTCGCCATCGCTGTCGAGTTCCTCAACGTCGCCATCGTAGTAGATGATGGTAGAGGCTACTGACTCGTTGTTGAAACTGCGCTCGTTGCGGTTTGAACGACTCTTCCACAAGAGGCTAATCTCGTTACCTGCAAGCATAGTGTTGAGGTTGTGCTGCTTGATAACGAAGTCGATAAGGTAGTCGCGCTGAGCCTCGCCAGTGTTGTAGATGGTGTAGATGTACTCCACCCACGCATCCACCTCTACGTCGAGGTGCATAGTTACTACGGTGCGATCCTCCAAAGCCTCAACCGACTGCTGGAAGAAGTAGTTTGCTGTGTTTAGTTGCTCGGTAGAGCCATTGCGCTTCATAGCAATACCCATAGTTGCAGACTCTGGAGTCATAAGGCTCACCTTCTCGGTGCGCTCACCCTCAGCATAGCGGGTGTGATTATTGAGCAATACGTTGGCAATCTTACCGCCACGGTTGTCGAAGATAACCTCGAAGAAATCGTTACGCACGCTCTCCATCTTGACGATGCCCTGACGTGACTGGTAGAGGGTAGCACCGTGACGGCTGATCTCACCATTTGTACGTTCCAACTCAGCCAAAGAGTCGCGCAAGAAGCGCTCCTCTGGGGTCATCTGCTCCTCGAGCATACGCTCGGCTTCCTCCATTGCCACTTGCTCGGCACGTGCCAACTGCTCGCTCTTAGCCTTTTGGTCGAGAATCTCCTGCTGCTCCTTCATCTCGTGGTTCTGATAGAAGGAGTAGCCCACAAAGAGGCCGATCATCAGCACGATACCAATAATAGTGTTCTTATCCATATTTAAAGTCTTGTCCCACGGTGTCGTGGGAATAATTAGTTTTATGATTAACGCAGTTTGTTACTAAATATTATTTTCCGGCCTTCTCGTCACGATATTTGAGAGCCTCCTTGACGAAGCGTACGAACAATGGGTGTGGGTTCTCCGCTGTAGAGTGGTACTCTGGGTGGTACTGTGTACCTACGAACCAACGGTGTGTAGGGATCTCCACAACCTCCACAAGGCCTGTGTCTGGGTTGAGACCTACGGCCTTCATACCTGCTGCCTCGAAGTCTGCGAGGAACTCGCTGTTGAACTCGTAGCGGTGACGGTGGCGCTCTACGACATTCTCCGAACCGTAAGCCTCCGCAGCGCGTGAACCCTTAGCCAAGTGGCAAGGGTAGCCACCAAGACGCATTGTACCGCCCTTAGCAGTAACCTTCTTCTGCTCCTCCATAAGGTCGATCACGGCGTGACGTGTCTGTGCCATCTCGCTTGAGTTAGCGTCGTTCCAGCCAATGACGTTGCGTGCGAACTCGATAACGGCACACTGCATACCGAGGCAGATACCGAAGAATGGTACGTCGTTCTCGCGAGCATAGCGCACAGCGATAAGTTTACCCTCGATACCACGGTTGCCGAAACCTGGAGCAACCATAATTGCCGACATATCGCGCAACTGGTCGTTCACGTTGTCGAGGGTGAGGCGCTCAGAGTTTACGTAGTGCAACTTAACCTTAACCTCGTTCACGGTACCAGCGTGGATGAATGACTCGCTGATAGATTTGTAAGCATCTGGCAACTCAGTGTACTTACCCACCAAGGCGATATCAACGACGCTCTTAGGATTCTTGATGCGCTCAACGAAGGCCTCCCACTCACGAAGATCTGGCTCCTGGTCGGACTCAAGACCGAGTTTCTCGAGCAAAACGCCATCGAGATTCTGAGCGTGCATACGCAAAGGTACCTCATAAATGGTAGGAACGTCGATAGACTCTACGACGGCCTCTGGGGCTACATTGCAGAAGAGGGCCACCTTGCGACGTACATCCTCGCCAAGGATATGCTCAGAACGCAATACCAAGACGTCAGGCTGCAAACCGTAAGACAACAACTCCTTTACTGAGTGCTGTGTAGGCTTAGTCTTAAGCTCGCCCGATGCCGCCATATATGGGATGAGGGTGAGGTGTACAAGCACTGTATTCTGGTAGCCGAGTTGGTAGCGCAACTGGCGCACTGACTCGATGAATGGCAATGACTCAATGTCGCCTACGGTACCACCAATCTCGGTGATGATGACGTCGTACTTCTTAGATGTGCCGAGAAGCTGGATGCGACGCTTAATCTCGTCGGTGATATGAGGAACTACCTGCACGGTCTTACCCAAGAACTCACCGCTACGCTCCTTGTCGATAACACACTGGTAGATCTTACCTGTGGTTACGTTGTTGTTGCGAGTGGTCTGGATAGAGGTGAATCGCTCGTAGTGGCCCAAGTCGAGGTCGGTCTCGGTACCATCCTCAGTAACGTAGCACTCACCGTGCTCGTATGGGTTGAGCGTACCTGGGTCGATGTTGATATATGGGTCGAGTTTCTGTATTGTTACAGAGTAGCCACGTGCCTGGAGCAAACGTGCGATAGATGCAGAGATAATACCCTTGCCAAGTGATGAGGCAACACCACCGGTTACGAAAATGTACTTAGGTTTTGAGAGTTTCATAACTTTATCTGTTTTTCTTCATTAATATCTTAGTTGTCTGTCTATATGCTTTATAGGGTTATGCGTTGTGCTGAGCCTCCTGCTCGTCGATGAGTTTGATCTTCTCGATAATCTCAGCCATATCACGCTTCGAGCGCTCAATCTTTTCGCGAACGTCGGCAATCAACGTCTCGGCATTCTTCGACTTAGAGAAGAAACCGATGTTGTTCTCCAATAGGGCGATATCCTGCTCCAACTGGCGTACCTTGTTGAAGAGGCGCTCGCGCTCCGAACGTAGTTGGTTGCCACCCTTCATATTCGATACACGCTCACGGAAACGGTTCATCGAGCGGTCGCGCTCCGAAGAGCGTAGCGTAGCGAACATACCATCCACAATCGCCTTGTACTCCTTCTGGATGGCATCCTTGAACTTGATAGGCACGAATCCAATCTGGCTCCAACGCTGCTGGAAACGCTTGATAGCCTCGAAACCTCCAGCCTTAACGTCGGCAGCCTTCATCTCCTCGAGGAGGGCCTGCTTAAGTTTGAGGTTCTCCTCGTGCTGGCTATCTACCGATGAGAAGTGAGCAGCCTTACGCTCGAAGAATTTGTCGCAAGCGGCACGGAAACGCTTCCAGATAGCGTCTGAGTGGCGACGTGCCACAGGACCCACCTGCTTCCAACGTGCCTGCAACGAGATAAGT
This sequence comes from Alistipes sp., assembly GCA_017555905.1. Classification (GTDB taxonomy): domain Bacteria; phylum Bacteroidota; class Bacteroidia; order Bacteroidales; family Rikenellaceae; genus Alistipes. The sequence continues at coordinate 10,673 of JAFZFP010000011.1, forward strand.
TCCTCGGTAGCGTGTTTCCAATCCTCCGACATAGCGATAGCCTCGGCCTCGGCACACAACTCCTGCTTGAGGGCCAAGTTATGCTCCATCTCGCTCTTCTGGCCTGAGTAGAAGTCGCGCTTGAGTTCAAAGAACTTGTCGCAAGCGGCACGGAAACGCTCGTAGATGCGGTTGTTATCCTTCTTTGGTGCGAAACCGATAGTCTTCCACACCTTCTGTATCTGAAGTAACTCCTCACTGGCCTTACTCCACTCCTTGCGAGAAAGGATAGGGCGGGCGAGCAATGCCTCAGTCTTCTCGCAGAGTTCCAACTTAAGGGCGAGGTTCTTCATCTGCTCGGCCTTAAGAGTCTCGAAATGCTCCTGGTGGCGCTTGTTGATACGGCTTGAAGCCTCCTTGAAACGCTCCCAAAGGGTCTCCTTAAATTCGATGGCTACGGGACCTGTCTCACGCCACTCGTCGTGGAGTTTCTGAAGTTTGCGGAAGGCCTCGACAACGTGGTTGTCAAGAACAAGTTCCTCGGCCTGCTCACAGAGGCTTAGTTTAATCTCGTAGTTCTTCTTGAGGTCGAGGTCGCGAAGTTCCTTGTTGATGCGGATGAAGTTGTAGAAGTTCTCGACGTGGAGGTTGTAGGTCTCCCAGAGATCCTTTACGTGCTGCTGAGGAACTAAGCCTGTCTCCTTCCAACGCTGCTGCAACTCGCGGAAACGTGCGAAGGTGGTATTCATCGTCTCGTCAGAGTTGATGAGTTCCTTGAGTTCCTCGATGATATGAAGTTTCGTTTTGTAGTTCTCCTCCTTGTTAGCCTCGATAGTGGCGATGTGCTTGTCGCGCTCGTTGCGGTAGGTTGCGAAGAGTTCCTTGAAGCGTACCTCGAATGGGTCTGCCGAAGGGGTGAACTCCTCCTCGTTACCACCATTCTCAAGGAATGCTTTGCGCTCGGCCTCCACCTTTGCGCGATGCTGCTTGTAGAAGGCAATCTTGATGGCCTCCACCACCGGACGAAGAGTCTGGATAGGTTTCTCCTCCAAGTTCTGAGCAAAGAGTGCCACGAGAGCCTCTTCGTTGAGGCCTGTGAGGTTGTCTGTCGAGGTTGGGGCTGATGCCTCCTCCTCGGTCTCCTCGCCAATCTCGAGGCCTGCCTCGTTAGCGGCGAGTTCTGCATCCTCGTCGGCGAAGATCTCATTCATCTGCACCTCGACCTCCTCTACATTGCTGTCGGTGTGGTCGGTAGCGGTCTGCTCAGTAGTCACGGTAGTAGTCTGCGTATCTTCGGCAATGTTGCCGACAGGCTCCTCAGGAGCCGTAAGGATAATCTTTTCAGTAGCCATCGTTATATAGTTTATAAGTTGTTCGTGGTGAGTGGTTGCGCACGTGGCGTGCGTGTATAATTCGTGCAAATATACGAAATAATCGCCAATAAACAAAGCTTAACCTATATTTATTATTGGCCAATTTTGTAGATGGCTATGCGTGCTATGGATAAAAAGGATAAAAATGGATGATAAGGCGCATAACCATAAGATTAATAAATAAATGTAGAAGAATATAAAAATAATCGGTTTGGAAGGGTCGAAAATGGGGTGTGAAAAAAAAGTAAAGAATTGGTTGGAAAGTCGGGTGAAAATTACTATCTTTGTTGTGCTATTGGGCCTATTATGCCCGAGACATCTCTCGAAACATTTGATAACTAAATAATAATTGCAATGGTAATTTTGGTTCTTAACTGCGGTAGTTCATCTATCAAGTATCAGGTACTTGATGTTGTGGATGCATCGCAGACGCTCTTGGCCAAGGGTCTTGTAGAGCGTATTGGTCTTGCTGAGGGTGATCTTACACACAAGCCACAGGGCAAGGATAAGTATGAGTTGAAGTGTCCAATTCCTGATCACACAACAGGTATTCGTCTTGTTCTCGATGCTTTGACACATCCTGAGCACGGCGTTATTAAGTCGCTTGATGAACTTAAGGCTGCTGGTCATCGTGTTGCTCACGGTGGCGAGTTCTTCTCTGATAGTTGTCTTGTTGATGATGAGGTTAAGGCAAAGATTGAGTCATTGTATTCTATCGCACCTTTGCACAACCCAGCAAACCTTGAGGGTATCCTCTCTATGGAGAAGGTGTTGCCAGGTATTAAGCAGGTAGCTGTATTCGATACATCATTCCACCACACGATCCCTGCTATCAACTACTTGTATGCAGTTCCTTACGAGTACTACGAGAAGTATCGCGTTCGTAAGTATGGTTTCCACGGCACAAGCCACAAGTTCGTTGCACGTGTAGGTGCTGAGATGTTTGGTCTCGACTTCGAGAACTCAAAGATTGTTACTTGCCACATCGGTAATGGTGCCTCTGTTACTGCTATCAAGAATGGTAAGTCGTTCGATACCTCTATGGGCTTCTCTCCACTCGATGGTCTTGTGATGGGTACTCGCGCAGGTTCTATGGATGTTAGCGCTGCTACTTATATCGCAGAGAAGGAGGGTATGTCTTATAAGGAACTCGACAATATGCTCAATAAGAAGTCGGGTGTTCAGGGTATCACAGGTATCTCAAGCGATATGCGTGATATCGACGCTGCTTACGACGAGGGCAACGAGCGCGCTATCATCGCTCGCGATATGTACTGCAACCGCATCAAGAAGTTTGTGGGTGAGTACGCTGCTGAGATGGGCGGTGTAGATCTCGTAATCTTCACTGGTGGTGTTGGTGAGAACTCTCCTGAGGTACGTGAGTACGTTTTGAGCAATATGGAGTTTATGGGCATAGAGTTTGATGCCGTTCGTAACCGTGGTAAGCGTGGTACCGACTATGAGATCTCTAAGGAGGGCTCACGTGTTAAGGCTGCCGTTATCTGCACCGACGAGGAGTTGGTAATTGCTAAGGACACTTACCGTTTGACAAAGTAAAAAATATTATAAAACAATAAAACCTAAAACTGTTATGATTAAGCATTTGGACGAACTCGTTGCTGCTGCCGTAGCACGTGGTAAGAAGAAGATGATTGTTGCCTATGGTCAGGATACTCACTCTATCGGTGCTACCGATATGGCTATCAAGGCTGGTCTTGCTGAGGTTACTTTGGTTGGTGATCCAGAGGAGATTAAGAAGTCTTGCGAGGCTGAGGGTGTAGATATCAATCAGTACACTATCATTCCTGAGTCAGAGGATGTAAAGGCTGTTGAGATTGCTGTTAAGGCTGTTCACAATGGCGAGTACGACGTATTGATGAAGGGTGTAGTTCCTACAGATAAGTATATGCGTGGTATCTTGAACAAGGAGTGGGGTTTGTTGCCTGCAGGTACTGTTTTGAGCCACGTTACTGTTTTGGAGGTTCCAGCATACCACAAGTTGCTCGTAGTTAGTGACGTAGCTGTTCTTCCTTGCCCATCTTTGGAGCAGAAAAAGCAGATTGCTAAGTACCTCATTCAGACAGCTAACAACCTCGGTATCGAGTGTCCTAAGGTAGCTTTGTTGGCTCCAAGTGAGCAGTTGCTTCCAAAGGTAGTTAGCTCAGTTGAGGCTAAGGAGCTCTCTGACTTGGGTCAGGCAGGTGAGTTGGGCAACGCTTTGTTCCAGGGTCCTTTGGCATTGGACGTTGCTATCGACGAGGAGTCAGTTAAGATTAAGAAACTTACAGGTCCTGTTGCAGGTGATGCAGACTGTATGTTGTTCCCTAACCTCGAGTCTGGTAACGTATTCTTCAAGGCTTGCTCTAAGTTTGGTGGTGCTGAGTTGGCAGCTATGGTTGCAGGTCCTACTGCTCCTTGCGTGCTTACTTCACGTGGCGACTCAACTAAGACTAAGCTTTACTCTATCGCGTTGGCTTGTTTGTCAGCAAAATAGTAGGGTAGTTTTAAATAATTAAAGAGAGTTATACAATGGCTTATAATATTTTGACTATCAACCCTGGTTCAACCTCAACAAAGGTTGCGTTGTTCCAGGATATGGAGCAGGTGAAGACCTTGAAGTTGAGCCACTCAGCAGAGGAGATTGCACGTTTTGCATCTGTTGCTGACCAGCTTGATTGGCGTTTGGAGATTATCCTCGACGCTTTGAAGGCTGATGGTATCGACCTCAAGTCGTTGGATGCTGTTATTGGTCGTGGTGGTTTGATGCGCCCAATCGAGGGTGGTGTTTACCGCGTAGGTGAGACTATGATTGCTGACCTCGCAGCACCTAAGCGTCAGCACGCCAGCAACCTTGGTGCGCTTATCGCACGTCGCATCGCTGACGAGGCAGGTGTTGAGGCTTATATCGCTGACCCTGTTGTTGTTGATGAGCTTCAGGATATGGCACGTGTTAGCGGTCTTAAGGAGCTTCCACGTCGCTCTATCTTCCACGCCTTGAACCAGAAGGCTATTGCTCGTCGCTATGCTAAGGAGATTGGTCGTCCTTATGAGGAACTCAACCTCGTAGTAGTGCATATGGGTGGTGGTATCTCTGTTTCTGCTCACTACCAGGGTCGTGTTATCGACACCAACAACGCTCTCGATGGTGATGGCCCAATCGCTCCAGAGCGTGCAGGTACACTTCCTGCAGGGGACTTGGTAGATTTGTGCTTCTCTGGTAAGTACGACAAGGCTGAGATCAAGAAGTTGTTGGCAGGTAAGGGTGGTCTTGTAGATCACGTTAATTGCAACAATGTTCAGGAACTCAACGAGGTACGTGCTGCTGGTGGCGACCAGGAGGCTCGCTTTATGCTCGACACTATGTCATACTCTGTTGCTAAGTGGATTGGCGAGATGGCAGTAGTATTGAAGGGTAAGGTTGATGCTATTCTCTTGACTGGTGGTATTGCTTGGAACGACTGCGTTAATGATGTTATCGTAGATTACTGTAAGTTCCTCGCTCCTATCAAGATTTACCCTGGTGAGAACGAGTTGGAGTCGTTGGCGGAGAACGCTTTGCGTGTACTTCGTGGCGAGACCACTGCAAAGGAGTATTAATTTATTGTGGCGAGGGTCGCGCGTGTGGCCTTCGCACAATAGGTTGTTACAATAATTGTAGAATGAATATTTTAATTATCAACGGTGCGAACCTCAATTTATTGGGTGTTCGACAGCCTGAGATATACGGACGTGAGAGCTTCGAGGACTACCTCGGGGCTCTTCGCGCACGTTATCCAGAGCATACTATAGATTACTACCAGTCGAACATCGAGGGAGAGTTGGTAGATGCACTCCAGAGGGCTGATTCTAAGTACGATGGCATAGTGCTTAATGCGGGTGGTTATACCCATACGTCGGTGGTGTTGCGCGATGCTATTTCGGCGATTGCAACGCCTGTTGTCGAGGTGCATATATCACAGATTCTTGCTCGCGAGGAGTTCCGTCATATTTCGCTCATAGCACCCGTAGCAGCGGGTACTATTACGGGCTTTGGTATGGACTCGTATCGCTTGGCGGTAGAGTATCTCGTGGGGTAGTGAAAGAGGTTTAGTCGCTATGGCGTCGGGATTGGAGCATAAGGTAGCCTCGGGTGTAGCGTGGAGTTTCTCGGAGAAACTCCTCACGATGGTCGTGCAGATGGCCGTCAGTATCATCGTGGCACGAGAACTTATGCCCGAGGATTTCGGCGTTATGGCCATCTTGACCTTCTTTACCTCGGTGGCCCTGGCTATCGTAGATAGTGGTTTTTCGCAGGCCCTTATCCGCAAGCAGTCGCCCACAGCGGAGGAGTATGCCTCGGTGCTCGGCTTCAACGTCGTGGTGTCGCTACTGCTCTATGTGCTACTACTCTTCTTGACCCCTGCGATTGCTCGTTTCTACGACTTGGCGGTCATCTCTACGGTGGCCCCCGTACTCTTCTTAGTTCTGCCCATCAACTCGTTGTGCGTGGTGCAGACGGTGATGTTTACTCGCGAGTTCCGCTTTGCCCTGCTCTCGAAGATAGTCTTTATCGCCTCGCTCATAAGTGGCATTGTGGCAGTAGTTATGGCGGTTATGGGGTGTGGAATATGGTCGCTTGTGTCGCAACGCCTGCTGATGATGGGTATTAAGGCGGTGGCCTTTTGGTCGATACGCTGGTGGCGTAGTGAGTCGCGTATGTCGTTTCGTAGTTTGAAGGCGTTGGCCCCCTTTAGTCTACGTCTGTTGGCTACCGACCTGATAGCCTCTATATATAATAATGTAGCGCAACTCTTCATCGGTAAGATATACACCACCCATCAACTCGGTTTCTACTCTCAGGCTCAAAAACTGAAGGATTTGCCCGTCACCTCTACGGTGCAGGCTGTGCAGGGTGTGACCTATCCTGCGCTCTCATCGTTGAAGGATGATGATGAGAAGTTTCGTGGGGGATATGTGCGTATCGTGGGGATGTTGGCCTTTGTGGTCTTTCCCGTTATGTTGGGTTTTGTGGCTATTGCCGAGGATATGTTTATGTTGCTCTTAGGGCAAAAATGGATGCCTACGGTGCCCTACTTCGAGATTTTGGCCCTCTCAGGAGTGGTTTACCCCTTGGCTATGGTGTCGTATAATGTGCTTAAGGCCAAGAGCGACGGCCGTGTAATTGTGTGGCTGGAGGTCGCAAAGCGTATTGTTATGACCCTTATACTCTGCTACACTATTCCTCGTGGCATCGTGGCCATTGCGTGGGGTATGACTGCTATGGCAGTGGTGGAGTTCCTGCTTAACACCCTCTCGGCGATGCGCTATATGTCGCTTGGTGTGGTGACTCTTGGTCGAGCCTTGTTGCCTTCGTTATTGTTGGCTGTGGCGATGTATTTCGCTATTGAGGTGCTAAACCCCTATATCGCGCACCTCCACATCGCTTTGCGCCTCTTGATAGATATCCTTGGTGGCGCACTCCTATATATATTATCTGCTTGGCTCTTTGGCCTTAGCGTACTCAAAGAGGTCTATAGGCTTCTTAGGTCGTTCCTCACTAAAAGTGAGTAAATCCCTTCATCTCTAACTCCGTGGGCTTGCCATTTTCGAGCCACTCTATCGTTGAGCCTTCGGTTATCTCTCCAATCTTTGTTAGTTGTGTTCCCGTAGCCTCGTAGAGGGCTGTGGTGAGACTCTCCACACTATCCTTATCTACGGTGAGCAGGAGTTCGTAATCCTCACCTCCCGTTGTTGCATAGCGTATGTCGTAGTCCGTAGGGATACTCTCTAAGGCTATACGTGCGCCCACGCCCGAGAGGTTTGTTATGTGCTTTATGTCGGAGGCTATGCCGTCCGATATATCCATCATTGCGTGTACCTCGCTACGTGTGCCGAGCCACACTCCCTCCTTAGTACGTGCCTGAGCCACGCGGTGGGCCTTGGCAGCCTCTGTGTTTAGGTCGCCAAACATTATATCCACTAAGCCCTTCGAAGATATGCCGAGTTTGCCTGTTACGCAGATGGCATCTCCTACCTTTGCCTGGGAGCGACGCTTGATATTCGCGAGTGGCGCACGACCTATGGCCACGACGTTGATGGCTATCTTGTCGCGCGAGGCTGTGGTGTCGCCTCCCGCCAGTGCCACCCCTTCACGCTCTGCCACGGTGTGGTAGCCTCGCATAAACTCTTCGGCCCACTCCCCTTGAGCAGACTCAGGAAGAGCTATGCTCAGAAGCGTAGCAATGGGGGTTGCTCCCATAGCCGCCACATCCGAGAGGTTTACGTAGAGGGATTTTTGTCCTACCTCCTCGGCCGAGGATGCTCCTCGCAGGAAGTGGATATCCTCCACAAGCATATCTGTAGTCATCACCAAAGCCTCATCGCCCATAGGCAAGACCGTGCAGTCGTCGCCAATAGGTTCGAAACCGTGGTGGGGTAGTGCGCTAAATAGTGTGGCGATGTCGCCGATAAAAGAAAATTCACCCTTTTTCATAGTGCAAAGGTAGCGATTTTTTTAAAGAAATTAGGGAGGTCAAGGAATAATTCTCCCTAACCTCCCTAAGAGTGTTGTAATAGTTGCCGTTAGTTGATAGCAAAACGGTATGCAGCACGCACGCTATATGCCTTGTCGCGTGTAGACTCAAGGCAAACTACGCTATCCTCCATAAATGCTACTGCAACGGCACTTGTCTTGTCAAGGCCTGTCGATGACCAGTAGTAGGTCTCGACGAATGGCTCGCCACCATTCTCTGAGAGGAGTTTGTTGTAGTGTGCAACGCTTGGGCTGTCGAACTTGAGGGTGCCACCAGAAACGGCCTCCCACATCCACTGCATCTCCTGCTGTGATGGGAGGAACCAGCCCTCGCCGTGATCTACGCACCACTTGAACGCAGGGTAGTCGTTGATGTCGCGGTTGTCCCAACTTGGGTCGAAGAGGTCAGATGTAATCCAAGCGCCCCAAGGAGAGTTCGCACAGGTCAAATCTACCTGCTCGTTAGACCATGCCAAATCCTCCTCGTCCATAGACATCACGTAGCAGAACATAGTGCCTGAAGAGGGGTGCTCCTTGATAGCAAAGATTACGCCCTTGACGCCATTCTCGTTGTAGAGTGTGCCTGGCTCGTACTTGCCCTCCCAGTTAGGGTCGTAGGCATCGACGGTGGTGCTAACACCAGTAACCTCGCCATTGTAACGAGCGCGGAACGAGTGTGTGCCAACCTCCGTTGTTGAGAACTTATTGGTTGGAAGTACCTCCTGTGTAGCGGTGTTGTAGATCTCTGCCTCGTTAGTCACGTCATCCTCGCCATAGTAAACTGTAAACACAGCCTCCTCGGTGCCATCTGCCTTGATTCGGTTAGGGGTGACATCGAGTCTGAGGCTCTTCACCACAGGAGCCTCAGGAGCCGTTGCAGTGACCTTAACCTCATTAGACTCCCACTCCTCGTACTTAGCCTTGAAGGTAAACTCGCCAGCTACGTTAGAGGTGAAGGTGTTGCCCTCGAGGGCTACGTTATAGACGAGGTTGATGATCTCTACCTCAGAGGTCTTATCCTCGCCATCTACCTTCACGGTGAAGGTGACGGTGTCAGTGTTGTCAGCCACGATGCTCTCTTTGTCTGCCTCAAGCAAGATGGTTGGAACGGGAGTCGCTGGAGCCGTCGCAGTGATAGTCACGGTGTTAGAACTAATCTTACCCAAGATAGCCTTGAACTGATACTCGCCAGCAGTGGTGGTGGTAAATGTCTTTGCAGGGAGGATAGAGTTGTCGTTAAGGCAGATAATCTGCACGTCGCCCTGAGACTCGCCAGTTACCTCTACAGAGAAGGTCACTGCCTCCACACCATCCGCTACGATGCTATCCTTGTCGTTGTTCAGAGTGATGCTAACCTCGTTAGTAGGAGGTGTTGTGTCGTCGCCACCTGGTAGCGGGGTCTCTTCGCAAGCGTAGAGACCCATCGCAAGACCAGCGATGGCAAATATGTTGAATAACTTCTTCATAGTCGTAGTTTTTAGGTTATTCCAATGATTACTGAGCGTTGTCGAACATCTCCTTAGTCACGCGCACAGCATACTGTGTTGGGAGGTTCTCGATGTTGAGTACCTCGAAGAAGAAGACGTAGTCGTCCTTAGTCTCGGCAGCCAATGAGATTGTAGCACCCTCAGCACTCTTTGCCGCAGCCAAGGTTGAATCCTCTACTGACTTACGGAACATAAAGAATGCCTGAATCTGTGACCAGTCGTTTGGATCCCAGTACTTAGCGAAGTCGTAGTTGCTCCAAAGTTGAGCGCCTACCAACAAGTCTGCAGCGTACTCATCGGTCTTCACGAGGAACTGAACGCTGTAGTTGAAACCATCCTTAACTACTACTGGCTCAGATACCTCAAGCGATGCTGCTGGAGTTGCTGAAGCCAAGGTCTTGAATGGCACTGCAACGTAGTTGTAGTCGTAAACTGAGGTAGGATCTGCGTTGGTTGGATCTACGTAGAACATTACAACAACGTAGTCGGTGTTGTTCTTAAGAGTCTGGTAAGAGGTAATCTTGTTAGAACCTACCTTACCGTTCTTGTCGGTCTGAATCATAGCGCCGAAGTCGTAGCCGTGTTCTACGGCCAAGTTGTTGAGACCGAAGTAACTACGCATAACGATATTTGCCTCAGCCTCAGTTGCCAAGGTCTCGTCGAAACTCTTCTTAGTCCAGATGTAGTATGTCCAGTGAGCATCCTCACCCTTGGCTGGAGTTACGTCCAACGAGAAGTCGGTGCTTGAGGTGAGGAGGTTGCTGTAGGTGAACAACGAGTTAGGATCTACAGGCTCGCCCTTAGGGGTTGTGAAGGCGTGACGGAAGAGCTTAATCTCATCTACCTTGTTGTGCATATTCTCCCAGTTCTCGATGTTGAATGCTACAGCGAGGTAGTCAGTCTCAGGCGCGAGGGTGCAGTTGAGGGTTGTGTTGCCAGTGGTGATGTAGTTATCGCTGTTAGGGTTCTCAATAATGTACTCAAAGATCTCGTAGTCGTTGTTGTAGATGCTGAAAGCGTCCAACTCCATCTTTGTAATCACGCGGAAGAAGTAGCGGTTAGCACCGTTAGGAATAGCCTTTGCTACAGCAGAAGTAGCGGTGATGTTATCTACGCGAATCTCCACGTTGAACTCCTCTGGTGAGAGCATCTGTGCTGCAACATCTGTGGTGAACTCCTTACGAGTGACGGTATCCTCGGTGAGCGCGAATGCTACCAAAGTGTATGAAGTCTCAGGTGAGAGGCCTGTAGCCGCGATGAGTTGAACACCCTTACGAGAGCGGAAGTCATCGCCATTGAGGCACTCGTCGATGATTGTAGCGTCATCCTTTGCTGCGATATCTGCAGTAGCGAAGAACTTAGCGCAGTAGTTGATGTTGAGGTCTGAAGGGATGATGCTCACCTCAATAGAGCTACCTGAAATCTCGGCCTCGCCAAAGGTGAATGTTGTGCCTGTTGTCTGTCCACCTTCGATAGGCTTCTCGCAACCGAAGGTAACAATCGCCATAAGCGCAATGCTTAGGAAAGAAAGAAGTTTTCTCATAGACTTAAATAAATAAAAAATTAATATTCTCTTACGTTAGTATTTTAGTTCGCTATATATGTTAATATATAATCGCACAAATATAGCCATTAATTTTGACAAAACAAACCAACACTCCCCAAAAAGGGATTTTACCCTAAATAAAGGGGCAAATATTTGCATTGTTACAGAAAAAACACTATATTTGTATTGATAAAATTGGTGTTTCCACAATATTCGTGTGGTGTTAGCGTTAGGTGATATGAAAGTAGGAAATAGACAAAATAGTATGAATCCAAAGACTCACAGACTCTCTGTAATTAGAAAGATTATTCGTACAGAACACATATCTTCACAGGAGGAACTTATTGCTCGCTTGGAGGAGTGCGGTATTGTAGTTACGCAGTCTACATTGTCGCGCGACTTGAAGTTTATGCACGTGGCAAAGGTGCCTCACAAGGAGAAGGGATATGTCTATGTGTTGCCTAATAGCACACCGACGGATGTCGCTGTGTCACAAAACATTACCGATAATATCCTCGATGTGTCATTCTCGGGAAATTTGTGCGTCATCACCACTCGCCCAGGCTATGCAAGTGCCGTGTCGGTGCCTATCGATAGCCGAGGAATCTCGGAGGTGCTTGGCACCATCGCGGGTGATAATACCATCCTCTTGGTCTTGCGCGAAAACTACAGCCGTCAGGAACTGATGTACCAGTTGTGTCTGCTGTTCCCATCGCTCAGCCAGTTGTAGTGGGTTGCTATGCCCTCAGCATAGCGTTAGGGAATTTAGGGAGTTTTAGGAACGGGGTCTATATAGCGTGTTGCGCTACCCCTTTCTTGAACTCTTTAAATTCCCTTAATCTTTTCTACGTAGTGAATGATTAAATAGCCTACTTTCCGATTAAGCACACTCGTCGCCAGCGTCCACCACCTCTTACTGATACTTCACGTTCGATAATTCCTGTTATGGCGTCGGCAGCGTCGTCGTGGCTGTTGGAGCGTATCAGACGCTTGAAGGTGATGAGGTGGTTGTAGAACTCTGGCCATAGGCGATGCCATCCCGAGGGCATACGTAAGGTGTGTAGTGCCGTGGCGGAGTTGGAGAGAATACGTGCCTCCTTGTTGCCCCTTTGGTGAAACCACTCTATGCGTACCATTGGTGCAAGGCGCTGTAATGCGCGGGCAAATCCTCGGCCTCCGTTATTGCTCTCGATATATGCTCGACGGGTGTCGTTGAGTTCAAACATCGAGGCCACCAGTGGTTCGGTGGTCTCCATAGACTCTTGCGAATAGACCACATCGGTAATATATATGGTGCCGTCAGAGTCCACGGCGTAGGCTATCGAGCAGAGGTAGTCGTCGCCCGTGTCGGCCGTATCGGTATAACTCGAACGTGCCACGATATCCTTCGGAAGGGTATCGTACTCCATAAATCCGTCGCCATAGAGGAGTCCCTCCTTCGAGGCGGGGTGTCCCTGATACATAGCCTCAAAACGTACGGGATCGAGCCTGCGTTTCGACTCTAAGAGTTCGGCACTCTGCTGTTCGGGCCAGAGGGCTTCACCCTGCTTGCGTGGGTCAATCTCTGTAGGCTCGGAATTCTTAAGTGCCTCGAAATTAAGCACTAACCACTCATCCTTGCCTACATTTTCGATATCCTCCCACGAGCGTAACTCCCTGAAATGCTCGGTCTTACAGAGCGTGCCTATGAGATCCTCCTCGTGCCAGCGTGTGAAGACTATAAGTTCGCGCGAGGAGTTGTGCATACGTGTTCGCACTACCGAGGTGTACCACTCCCAGCAGTTCTCTCTCACCACGGGCGACTGTGCCTCCATAGCATCCTTATAGAGGTCATCGAGGATGAAACAATCGACACGGTTACCCGTCAAGGCGCCCTCACGGCCCACGCTCAGCAGTTCGCCACTGCGTCCAATGATCTCTACCTCGTCGGAGGTGCGTATATATCCTGCGGGCTTTGTACCCTGCTTGATGGTTGTCTCGGGAAATATCTCGGCATACTCACGCGAGTCGATGATGCGTTGCACACGGCGGTTGAACTTTGAGGCTAAAGTGCCTGAGTATGAGGCTATGGCGATACGAGTGTCGGGGTTAAGGCCGAGCATATAGGCAGGTAGTAGGGTGGTGCTACCTACGCTCTTGCCGTGTTGTGGCGGAACAGATACTATTAATTTGCGTATGCGCCCGCGCGCGTACTCCTCCAATATTTTGTAGTAGGTGTGGTGGAAGGGTGTTATCTCTAAGAAGGGGTAGACCCTTAGGGCAAACTCCTCGAAGGAGATGTTCTCGGAGGAGTTAAAATTGGTGTTTGCTTTTTTACTCATAGTTCAATCGTTTAAAACATTAGGTTTAACATCTGACCAAACGAGAAGTCGTTCTCGATAATGGTCTGGCCAATACGGCTTTGTAGTTCCCACCAAACGGGCGTAATGTGGGAGATAGCCTTGAAGGGGTGTTCGTCGTCGTGGTCTTTGGCGTAACGCACAAATAGTGAGCAAGATAGATGTAACTCAACATCGTTGTCGTAGAGTGTGATAACACCACTGAAATAGCGCTTGTCGCCAATTGATTCGACGAGGCGTTCTGCCATCAAAAGATAGCAATCGGTTGTAAATTCGTACATAGTTTTAAGATTTGTTTTTTGAGACGAGATTAAATATTTTCCTCTAAAATTTGGAACTGAGGAATAAAATACTTAACTTTGTTCTGCAAAAGTATATCAAAAATTGAACTTTGTCAAGAGTTAAGTATAAAAATTTACCATAAAATTTTCTTATATGGAAACTATTAGTCAGCGAGTGCGTCTTATACGCAAGCAGCTTAATATGACGCAAGACCAATTGGCTCAGCGACTTGGCGTGGGTAAGGCTGCACTTTCGATGATTGAGACTGGCAAGGCTGGTCTCTCGACACGCAATAAGAATATCTTTGTTCAAGAATTTAATGTTAATCCCGAATGGCTCGATTCGGGCAAAGGCAAGATGTTCAATGCAGAGCCTAATCTTACCTCTTATAACCATCGCACCGATCGCTCGTTGCCGTTGCAGAGTGTGCCTCTCTACTCGATTGAGGGAACGGCGGGCCTTGTGCCTATCTTTTCCGATGAGTCGAAGGTTGAGCCTATCAACCATATCCACATTCCAAATTTACCTAAGTGCGACGGTGCAATCTATATCGTAGGCGACTCGATGTATCCGTTGTTGAAGAGTGGCGATATTGTTCTCTATAAGCAACTCAGTGACGTGAGGGATGTCTTCTGGGGGGATATGTATCTGCTCTCGATAGATATGGACGGCGAGGAGTATATCACGGTGAAGTATGTCCAGAAGTCGGATCAGGAGGGTTGTGTTCGTCTCGTGAGCCAGAACCAGCACCACGCCGACAAGGATGTCGAGATTAGCCGTATTCGTGCCATTGCGCTGATTAAGGCCTCGGTGAGAATGCACACCATCGGGTAGCAACTATGTCAAGTGAGGGTGACGAAGTGCTAATTTTTTAGGGGTTATATATACATATATAACATTTTTTCTTATATTTGCACGGCTATATACCTGTGTGAGTATGTAGCGAAGTACAATTTTAGTTTAACTACTAATACATTTTTTGCTTAATGGTGAAATCAAATTACATCATCGAGTTATCGAATATCACCAAGTCATTCCCCGACAAGGTTGTCCTCGACGATGTCAGTTTGTCAGTAAAAAAGGGCGAGTTCCTTACGATTCTCGGCCCTTCGGGATGTGGTAAAACTACATTGTTGCGTCTGTTGGCAGGTTTCAACTCTGCCTCTTCGGGCGAGATTCTAATTGGCGGTGAGGTTATGACTGGTGTGCCACCGCATTTGCGTCCTGTGAACACGGTGTTCCAGCGATACGCGCTATTCCCAAACTATAATGTCTACGACAACATCGCCTTCGGTCTTAAGTTGCAGAAGGTCGATAAGAAGGAGATTGAGCAGCGTGTTAAGCGCGCTCTGAAGATGGTGGGTATGACCGACTACGAACATCGTGACGTGCAGTCACTCTCGGGTGGTCAGCAGCAGCGTGTTGCTATTGCGCGTGCTATTGTCAATCGTCCCCAGGTGTTGCTCCTCGATGAGCCTTTGGCGGCCCTTGACCTCAAGATGCGCAAGGATATGCAGATGGAACTTAAGGAGATGCACCGCTCGTTGGGCATTACTTTCGTCTATGTCACTCACGATCAGGAGGAGGCTCTTACGATGTCCGATACTATCGTGGTTATGAACGAGGGTAAGATTCAGCAGATTGGCTCTCCTACCGATATCTACAACGAGCCTTGCAATGCCTTTGTTGCCGACTTTATTGGCGAGAGCAATATCCTCAATGCAACTATGGTGCGCGACCGCCTTGTTCGCTTTATGGACAAGGAGTTCGAGTGTATCGACGAGGGATTCGGTGAGAATACCCCTGTGGATGTCGTAGTGCGCCCCGAGGATGTCTATATCATCCGTAATGCCGAGGCTGCTATGTTCCACGGTAAGGTGCGCTCGTGTACTTTCAAGGGTGTTCACTACGAGATGTTCGTAGATACGCCTGATGGCTATGAGATTATGATTCAGGACTATAATGCCTTTGAACCTGGAACTGAGGTGGGTATGATGATTAAGCCTGCCGATATTCACGTTATGCGCAAGGAGCGTACCGAGAACCACGTAGAGGGTGTGATTATCGACTCTACACACGTCGCTATCCTTGGTGAGAACTTCGAGTGTGAGCCTCTTGAGGGCTTCGAGGTTGGCGAGAAGGTAGATGTTGCCTTCGACTTCTCGGATGTGGAACTCACTGACGACCCAGATGATGGTATCTCGTGGGGTACAATACGCTTCATCCTCTATAAGGGTGATCGCTACCACCTCACTGTGCGTACTGACGAGGGCGATAATGTATATGTTGATACCCACGATGTGTGGGAGGATCTCGACGAGGTTGGTATCACCATTGCGCCTAAGTCGTTGCGTGTTACTCACTTAACCAAATAGGAAGTAATATATTGGCGACGCTGTCGCCCACAATTTCGATTGTACGATGTTGAAAAATATAACTAAATTCTTGTCGCGCAGACGTAGTTGGAGTATTCCCTATGTGGTCTTTATGGCGATCTTCGTGGTGACACCTCTGGTGCTCATTATGATATACTCGTTTCAGGCTAAGGACGGAGGCTTCTCGATGGAGAACTTCGAGAGGTTTATCAACCAGCCTGAGGCTGCCAATACGTTCATCTACTCTATCGGCATTGCGCTGATAACTACGTTGTTGTGCCTGTTGTTGGGCTATCCTGCGGCATATATCCTTTCGAGACTTAAGCCCTCGAATGCCAGCCTTGTGGTTATGCTCTTCATCCTTCCGATGTGGATTAATGTGCTTGTGCGAACTCTCGCTACTGTGGCGTTGTTCGACTTCTTGCGCCTCCCCTTGGGCGAGGGTGCGCTGATCTTCGGTATGGTCTATAACTTCTTGCCATTTATGATTTACCCTATCTATAATGTGCTTCAGAAGATGGATGTCTCGCTTATCGAGGCTGCGGAGGATCTCGGTGCTACGCCACGTCAGGTATTTACACGCGTTGTCTTCCCGTTGTCAGTCCCAGGCATCGTCAGTGGTATTATGATGGTCTTTATGCCTACGATATCGACCTTTGCCATTGCCGAGTTGCTCACGATGAACAACATCAAACTCTTCGGTACTACCATCCAGGAGAATATCAACAACGGTATGTGGCACTATGGTGCGGCCTTGTCGCTCATAATGCTGGTAATCATCGGTATAACATCGCTGTTTACGGACTCTGAGTCTGAGGATGGCGCTAATGAGGGAGGATTGCTATGATGAAGAGAACGATATCTTTGGCATACCTTGTACTATTGCTTGTTATGCTCTATGCCCCCATTGTTATCATCGCCGTATTCTCGTTTACCGAGTCTAAGGTGTTGGGTAACTGGACAGGGTTCTCTACTGAGTTATACACATCGCTCTTCACTGGCGGAGTAAATAATTCGTTGATTGATGCGATAAAGAACACCTTTATCATTGCCCTTATCGCTGCGTCTGTATCTACGTTGTTGGGTACTGTTGCGGCTATAGGTATCAACGACCTACGCTATGGAAAGCGTCGTGTTGTGAATTTCGTGAATAACATTCCGATTCTCAACCCCGATATCATTACAGGTATCTCGCTCTTCTTGCTCTTCATCTCGTTGGGCATCACTCAGGGCTATACCACTGTGGTCTTGGCACATATCACCTTCTGTACCCCCTATGTGGTGCTGAGTGTTATGCCACGCCTAACGCAGATGAATCCCAATATCTATGAGGCGGCCCTCGACCTCGGAGCAACACCGTTGCAGGCTATTCGCCGAGTGATTATTCCAGAGATTCGTCCAGGTATGATTTCGGGTTTCATCCTCGCCTTCACGCTCTCGATTGATGACTTCGCGGTTACCATCTTTACTAATGGTACTAATGGCTTGGAGACCCTCTCGACCTATATCTATGCCGATGCACGTAAGGGTGGTCTTACCCCAGAGTTGCGCGCTTTGTCTACAATTATCTTGGTTGTGGTACTCGTTCTGCTCATCGTGGTCAATTACCGCGCCCGTCGCCAGACACGTCGTGCCGAGCAGATGCAGGAGCAGTTGAAACTTAAAAAGAATAGTCGCCGATGAAAAAGTTACTATACTCATTAATTTGCTTGCTACTCCTCCCTGCCGTAGTGTCGTCGTGTGTTGATGATGGCCGTAAGGAGATCCTTAAGGTCTATAACTGGGGAGACTATATCGACGAGGATCTTATCCCTGAGTTCGAGGCTTGGTACGAGGAGCAGACGGGAGAGAGCGTAGAGATTATCTACCAGACCTTCGATATCAACGAGGTTATGCTCGCTAAGATTGAGAATGGAGAGGCCGACTTCGACGTGGTATGCCCTTCGGAGTATATCATCGAGCGTATGATGCGCAAAGAGTTGTTGTTGCCTATCCTTACCGAGGAGTTTGTGGCAGAGATAGATGCTAAGGGCATCAACTACTTCAACTGCGTGTCGCCCTACTTCAAGGAGCAGTTCTCTCTGCTTGAGGCCCCTGAGGGTATCGACCCTAACGTCTACTCGGTAGGTTATATGTGGGGTACTACAGGTATCCTATATAATAAGGCTTATGTCACTGATGAGGAGGCCTTGTCGTGGAGCCTTATGTTCGACGAGAGGTTCGAGGGAATGATCTTCGTCAAGGATGCCTTCCGTGATGTCTATTCACCTATGCTCATCTATGCTAAGACTCTTGAGGCTCGTGAGGCGGGCCTATTGGGCGAGGATGAGACCCTCTCAATAGAGACTATCCGCGAACTTATGTACGACTCCTCGGATGAGTCTATCGCCTTGGTTGAGGGCTACTTGAAGCGTATGAAGCAACTCGTTGCAGGCTGGGAGGCCGACTTCGGTAAGGAGATGATGACGCAGGAGAAGGCGTGGATCGACCTTATGTGGAGTGGCGATGCCGTGTGGGCTATCGACGAGGCGAGCGAGGTGGATGTAGAACTCGGCTACGCAGTACCTAAGGAGGGTAGTGTTATGTGGTTCGACGGTTGGGTAATCCCTAAGTATGCTCGTAACGCTAAGGCCGCACGCTACTTCATCAACTATATGTGTATGCCTGAGAATGCTATCCGTAATATGGATGCTACGGGCTACGTGAGCGTTGTTACTACTCAGGAGGTCTTCGATGCTATCGAGGATTTGAGCGTCTGCGAGATGGAGCAGTTGGACTTGAGCTACCTCTTCGTCGATGAGTCTGGTGAGCCTCTCGAGGGTAGCGAGTGCGTCTGGGCAGACCCTGTGTTGTACCCCGACCGTAGCGTTATTGACCGCTCGGGTGTTATGCACGACTCGGGTGACCGTACCGACAAGATGCTCGAGATGTGGTCGCGTGTTAAGGGCGATAATCTCTCTACGGGAATGCTCGTGGGCATCATCCTCTTCTTTAGCGTTATGCTTGTGTGGGGTATTCTGCGAAAGATTGATACCTACCGCAAGAAACAGCAGATGATTATGCGTCGCCGCCGTCATCGCTTGGAGAAGAAAAGATAAATTGTACTAACCTTTTAGATTATAAGTATTTGAAAATGAAGAAGATATTTACAACTATAGTAGCGCTATTCGCAGTTGTCCTCTCGGCAAGTGCCTCTCTTCCAACCCCAACCCTCGATAACGCTTTGGCTTCGGAGTCTTGCGTGGCTCTCGACGTTGAGGATGATGATGAGGATGAGTGGGAATTCTGGTGGGGCGCAGGCTTCGATTTGGCCTCTAACTATATGTGGCGAGGCTTCGACCAGTCGTACCGTGGTGGTAATAAGACTATGCTCGACCCATCGTTCCAGCCGGGCCTCTCGTTTGGTTATGGTAAGTTCTATATCGAGTTGTGGGGTAATGCCTCGCTCTTGAGCGACTATAAGGAGTTCGATATGTTCCTCGGCTTCGAGCACGAGGACTTGCTCATCACCATCTATGATGTCTTCTGTGGTGTGGGCCAGGACTTCAATAAGCCCTTCTTCAGTGGCGAGAACCATAGCCTTACCGCAACTATCGACTACACCTTCTTTGATCGTCTCCGCCTGCACTGGGCAACTACCTTCCTCCACCCCGACGACTTTATTACCGAGGGTAAGCGAGCAGGTAAGCGAGCCTTTTCGTCATATTTCGAGGTGGCCTATACCCAGCCCTTCGGCGATGTCTTGGATATGGAGGTCGCTGCGGGTGCCTCACCTTGGACTGGCCCATTCTGGTGCCCTACACGTGTAGGTAATGAGTTCGATTGGGATAATCCCGCTAAGGGCTTCAACGTGACTAACCTTAGCCTCAAACTCAGCCACGAGTTCGAGATGGATAGTGTCACTCTTCCCGTGGAGTTGAACTACGTCTATAACCCACTCACCAACTACCACTACGCCCTTCTCAAGGCAGGTTTTAACTTCTAAGCGACTACCAACGCCATATAAAGAGGCGTGTCCGATTATGTCGGGCACGCCTTGTTTTTTGAGTTGTGTAAGGGCGATTATCTAATCTCTATAGCACTTAGAAGATAGCTTACGCCCTTAGCCCAAGCCCGTAACTCTCCTGTCAGAAGGGGTTAGGCTTAGCCTCGATATGAAATTAGGCTGGGTAGCGTGATACCTTTTAGCGTTAGAGTGGTGTAGCAGTGGCGCTGACATGAGAAAGCCCTGGATGGATAGTACTTGGCGTACATTCCATTCAGGGCTTTGATTGAAGCGGCGCTGATGCGTCGCTATCACGCTAAAAGACTACTCCCACTCCGTAGTATTATATATTTGTATATCAATTTGATATATTGTGTTGTTATATTATAGGGTGTATATTTACTTTTTGTGTATCACCTCAAAATGAGTGAGTTAGTATCGTTGTGCAAAAATTAATTGGGATTTACTCTGTTATTATGAATATTCATTTTTATATATAAGTGAATGTTGTTGTGGGATAATGGATATTAGCGGTTAATTTAGAGCAGAAGAAAAGGGAGGCACGAGCCTCCCTTTTATCTTACAAAAATCCTAATAAGAACCTGTTTCAAACACAGCAAATTGTGCATAAGAAGCACCATCATCGTCATATGGTATATACAATAATATGTCATAACGCTTAGACCAATCGCTTACACCAATATTTGATTGCTGTTGTGAATCTATGCCACTTTCTAGGTAATACCAATCGAAGCCAACCATATATCCATAGTCGAAATAGCTATAGCCTGCTGTTTCTCCCCAAGCACCAAAGTATGTTGTAGGATCATTCCAGTTATTCAAACCAAACTTAGCAAACTTAAAGCCATCTGAGACTAACTTAACATTACGTAGGATGTACATTCCATCTATACCCTGATAATGACTCATAGGTATTGGGGATGTGATATCCCACGGATTATCCTGATGCGCACCTACAATGCCCCAGCCTCCATAACCTGCCAACTGGTAAAGTGATATAGTTTTACGAACGGAACCATCGTTAGATGAAATGTATATTTCGCAATATCTTGATTCGTCAAAAGTATCAACACAATCTACGGTTATGGTAATATTGTAAGAACCAGCATTTCCATTTGTTCGCGATACAGTAGCCCAATTTGCACTACATGACGCAATCCACGAAACATTAGATTCGAGGTTAAAACTATATGTAGCGCCACAAGCAGGAATGTCATAAATCCAATAAATATCAGTTTTGATTGAGATTATAAAACCTTCCTGTGAGATTGCAATCTGCTTCTCAATATTGTATTCAGAGTTGAATACCTTTACTATAGTATTGCGTGCAGTTGTGTTAGTATTTGAGGCTACATTAACTCTAAAAGTCAAAGTACCTTGTCCGCCATTAGTAGGTGTAATGGTTACCCAGTCGGCATCACATGAGGCTTCCCAAGAGATATTACCCTGAATGGTTAAGTTCTTTGTTGTACCTGCAGCAGGAGCAGAGATGGACTCAGTGCTAACATTTAGAGTTGGATTAAATGCTGACTGATAGATTTGAATCTGCTTCTCGATATTGTATTCAGTATTGAATATTTTCACAACGGACTCACGAGCGATAGTTTTGGTGTTTGCTGCCACTTCAATTTTAATAGTTGAAGTGCCCTCGTCGCCCTTTGTTGGGGTGATGGTTACCCACTCAGCATCACATGAGGCCTCCCATGAGATATTTCTTTCGAGTGTTAAGCTCTTTGTTGTACCTGCAGCAGGAGCAGAGATGGACTCAGTGCTAATATTTAGAGTTGGATTAAATGCTGACTGATAGATTTGAATCTGCTTCTCGATATTGTATTCAGTATTGAATATTTTCACAACGGACTCACGAGCGGCTGTATTGGTATTTTCTGCCACCTTAACCTTAAGAGTAGAAGTACCATTCTCTCCGTTAGTAGGTGTAACTGTTACCCAATCGGCATCACATGAAGACTCCCAAGAGACGTTACTCTCGAGTGTGACACTCTTAGTCTCACCCGCAGCAACAACATTGATGCTCTCTGTATTCACCTCAATAGTAGGTACTAACTCCTTTTGTGTGATGCTAAATGTTGCAGTGGTATCATGCTCCTTGCCCGAGAATGTAATTGTGGCACTACGAGGCTCTGTGACTGGGCTGTTATCAACAGTAATAGATATTTTATTCTCACCATTGATACCCGAAACAGAAGATGTGCGTGCCCAAGATTCACTCGATGCGATTGTATAGTCGATATTACTATTAACAATAAGTCTTATTGTCTCTCCGTCGCCTGTAACCTCTATCTCGCTCTTATCAAGAAGAATAAATGGTTCGGCAGCTTTTTGATGAATCTCTATTGACTGAGATAAGTCATAACGATCATTGCTTATAATAATGGTCGCATTTCTATCATATGTATTCTTATTCTCGTCAAAAGTTACAGTTACATGGTTTGTTCCTGACACACCTTTTGATGATAGTTTCACCCATCCAGTACTACCATTTTTATAGGATACCTTTTGTGTCCAATCACAATATGATGTAATAGTGATGGTCTCTTTGCCACCAATGGCATCAATTTCCATCTTATCAACGGAGACATTTATTACCGCTGCTTTATCCAGACCCTCTTCCGTAATGGTGCAGGAAACTATAGCTGCAAGAGCCAGAAGAGGTATATATCTTAATAGCTTTTTCATAGTATATTATTAGAAGGAGATACCAATGTTTATATTGATACCATATTTGAAGTTCTGCTTAATTGTTGCACTATAGCCAGTGTTATCTATACACTCGGGTATTATAGAAGCGTTAAATCCTGCAGCACAGTAGATGCTCAACTTTGGTTTAATACGATAGGTAACACCAACTTGTGGATTGATAAACACTCCTGAAGGATTGTAGTTTATGCTTGTAAGTTCAAGGTCAAAACTATCTGGCAACGAGATGTTGTAGCCAGTAGAAAGTGCCAAGAATGGTGTACAGCGACGATTCAATAGTTGTGCTCTAAAATGTGCATATACTGGGAAATAGAACGCTCCGTGAGAAAGTACTACAGATTCGTCTATCACAATAGGACCTAACCGATTGTAGGGAGGTTCAATTATTTGCGCATTTGCACCTACACCTGCACCCAAAAAGAAATTATTGTTAATGCGGTAGCCTCCAATATAGTCAACACCTGCATAGCTTTCGTTGTTACTCATCATATTGTATGAGACATTTACATAGGATTCGTAACCCTTAATATGCTTTGCAATCTCCATTTTCAAGGCATCTCGTTTTTCCTTGTTAGCGGCTGCAATCTCCGCCTTCTCTTTGGCTATACGCTCCGCCTCAGCCCTCTTCTCGGCTGCGATACGCGCATCCTCCTCGGCCTTGACCTTTGCTGCAGCCTCCTTCTCGGCAGCTATGCGTGCCTGCTCTGCGGCTTTCTCTTTGGCGATGCGTTCATCCTCAGCCTTCTTCTCGGCTGCTAATCGCTCTGCCTCAGCCTTCTTCTCGACTGCTAATCGCTCTGCCTCAGCCTTCTTCTCGGCTGCTAATCGCTCTGCCTCAGCCCTCTTCTCGGCTGCTATGCGAGCCTGCGCTGCGGCCTTAGCATTGGCAATAGCCGCCTGCTCAGCAGCGATGCGCGCCTGCTCCTTAGTCTTGGCGTAGTTGGAATCAGCCTTGAGCTTAAACATAAGATATGAACCATCCACCTCAAGTTTCATTGAATGATAGCCCTCAAACGAGGCTTGCACCTCGCGGGTATATGTTGGAACGGTGATCGTAAAGCTACCATCTGAGCCTGTGGCAACGCTATCCTCAGCACCCACAGCACTAACTGTGGCGTTGGCAATAGGTCGATTGTCACTATCTAATACCGTACCTCGAACTACTCGTCCTCCCTGAGCCATGGCCGCCGTAGCGACCATGACCAAGACGAGTAAGGATATAAACCTCTTCATATTACAATGTTATAAGATTGACTATTTCTTACCTATCTTAAGAAGGCCCTTGCCCAAGACGCCGTTGTTAGGAGCCTCTGGAACAAACTTAACATCCTGGAAGTAGCAGTCGTCAGCGGCACGCATATTTGTATAGTGTGCAGGATAGCCAGTGATGACAATCGACTCAATCTCACCCAGTTTGTTGTACTTAATCTGCTTCTGAAGACCTACCAATACATCAGCATTATTGTTCTGAGCCAAGGCCTCGCTTACAGCAGTTTTAATGATATTGTCCATACCACCTGCGATAACGGTCTTAGATGGGATGTAGAAGTAGGTAATCTTTGTCTGCTGAATATCAAGATCTGCATATACGGCCGACAGGAGAATCTGAGGGTCGTTGAAGGTGCCATACGAAGCTGTGGTGATAAGCTTTGCAGATGATGAACAAGAGACTGCTGCAACAGCAGCTGCGATGATAATGAAAAGTTTTTTCATACAAATAAAAGTTTAAGTTAATATAAAGTGTTATAAATCAATTCTATGTGTAATTGATTCACTATATGGATATGCATAAAAAAAGAAAGTGTGGAGTTGATTTCGTCTATCAAAATGGAGGTTGTGGAAAGACCTGACAGTAATAAACGAATACAATGCCCCACACTTGGATAGTATGGGTACATGCACAGAGAGTGCATAGCCACATAGCTATACAAGAAATGAGTGCTGTTCGTCATCCTACTGTCTTGAAAACTTCCACATTTCCATTTTAGGACATCGAAAACACTTTCAATATGTCTGCTATTTATCCAATAGCACTACAAAATTAAAAATATTTTCCGAAACGAACAAC
>JAFZFP010000001.1 GCA_017555905.1 Alistipes sp.
AGGGTCTTATCCACGTTTCTGAGATGTCTTGGAGCCAGCCATTGCGCTCTACACAGGAGTTCATGAAGGTTGGTGACGAGATCGAGGCAGTATTGCTTACTTTGGACCGCGAGGAGCGCAAGATGTCTTTGGGCGTTAAGCAGCTTACTCCAGATCCATGGGCTGAGATCGAGAAGAAGTATCCTGCTGGCACAAAGTGCACTGCACGTGTTCGCAACTTCTCTAACTTCGGCGTATTCGTAGAGATCGAGGATGGTATCGAGGGTCTCGTACACATCTCTGACCTCTCTTGGACTAAGAAGGTTAAGCACCCAAGCGAGTTCACTCAGGTAGGTGCTGAGTTGGAGGTTGTTGTTCTTGAGATCAACAAGGAGAACCGTCGTCTTTCACTCGGTCACAAGCAGATTGAGGAGAACCCATGGAATGGCTTCGAGAGCCAGTATGGCGTAGACAGCATCCACCAGGGTACTGTATCTGAGGTTACTGAGAAGGGTGCTATCGTATCTTTGGGTGAGAACATCGAGGGCTTCTGCCCTGCACGTCACCTCGTTAAGGAGGATGGCACAACTTTGAAGGTTGGCGAGACTGCTGACTTCAAGGTATTGGAGTTCTCTAAGGCTACTAAGCGCATCACTCTTTCACACAGCCGCATCTTCGAGGAGGCTAAGCGTGCTGCTGCTGATGCTGAGAAGGCAGAGCGTCGTGCTGCTGCTGACGCTACTAAGTCTACCGTTAAGAAGATCAACGCTCAGGTTGAGCGCACAACTCTTGGCGATATCTCAGGCTTGGCAGAGTTGAAGGCTCAGATGGAGGAGAACAAGTAATCTTGTTAAACCTCAGTTAATAGTCTCGTGGTTACTTCGGTAGCCACGAGATTTTTTTATCCTCATAGTACAATAATGATATAGTAATCTCGTTTTTAAACCGAAAAAAGTTGTTAAAGTTATTGACTATGAAGAGTAAGGTTTCTAAGAGTTTCGAGGCTATCATCTCTCGTACTACGCTGATGCTTAGGCGCGAGGGGATAGTGACCTCGTTTGTCGATAGGCTTGTCGTTGAGGTACTTGGCGACGAGGCCACCTTTGGCTATGCTCTGTTGCAGAGCCTTGTGGGGGAGCAGGGCCTTAGTGTTGTGGTACGCAGGGTTGTGCAGAGCATAATCTCTAACCCCGTAATGGAGAGCCTCACCCCCGAACTACGCTATATGAAGATGTGTGAGGAGTTGGGCCAGAGTATCGAGGCTAAGCGCATCTCTACCGCCCACCTGCTCTACTATGCCACTCAGGATGAGGGTACGGCTACGGCTGAGGAGTTGCGTGGCTATGGCATTAGGGCCGAGGATATCCTCGACGCCATTGCTCGTGCAGTGGGAGAGGAGGATAGCGAGCCAACGAAGGAGGAGGAGCAGCCTAAGCAGGAGAATTTGCTACCCTCTATGGTCGTCGAGGTGGCGAGTAAGCCCACCTCGGTACGTTCTAAGTTGGATGTCTTTGGCCAGAACCTGACCGAGATGGCCCGACGTGGTGAGATAGACCCCGTTGTGGGTCGCGATGCCGAGATAGCACGTGTGGTGCAGATACTCTCGCGTCGCAAGAAGTGCAACCCACTACTTATAGGTGAGGCTGGTGTGGGCAAGAGTGCCATTGTCGAGGGGCTTGCCCTTAGAGTTGTCGAAGGTCGTGTGCCAGAGGCCTTGGCACGCAAGGAACTCTATGTTTTGGATATGGCTACGCTCGTTGCTGGCACTAAGTTTCGTGGCGAGTTCGAGCAACGTATGCACGAACTACTCGAAGCCATTGAGAATGAGAGGGATATAATCTTGTTTATCGACGAGATACACACTATCGTAGGTGCTGGAGCAAACCAGGGGGCGTTGGATGTCGCCAATATGCTCAAGCCTGCATTGGCGCGAGGCAAGATGCAACTCATCGGTGCCACCACGCCCGATGAGTACCGCACCTCCATTGAGCGAGATTCGGCTCTTGAGCGCCGCTTTCAGAGCGTTAGGGTTGAGCCGACGACCAAGGAGAGTACACTCGATATATTGAGCCAGTTGGGGTCCTACTATAGTGATTATCACGGTGTTACTTATACACGTGAGGCGTTGCGAGCGTGTGTCTATTTTGCAGATAACTACATTCCTGACCGCCATTTCCCTGATAAGGCTATCGACCTTATGGATGAGTCTGCCGTTTGGGCTTGTGTTGAGGCCGGGATGGAGCAGGGTAGTAGGGTTGTCGAGCCACGCCACGTGGCACACGTCACACACCTTATCACGGGCATACCCTTGGAGTCGCTCTCTGGGGATGAGCGCCAAAGGCTCTCGGAGTTGCAGAACCACTTAGAGCGTGTTGTGGTTGGTCAGCCAGAGGTTGCCTCACACTTGACCAAGAGCCTTGTTAGGCTTCGTGCAGGGCTCAAGGTGGCTAATCGCCCTTGGGGTACCTTCCTCTTTGTGGGCTCCTCGGGCGTAGGTAAGACTCTTATGGCTAAAGAGATAGCCCGGTGGTTGAAGCCCACGAAGCAGAACCTCATAAGGTTTGATATGTCGGAGTATAGCGAGCGTCATACCCTTTCGCGCCTTATCGGTGCTCCTGCTGGCTATGTCGGTTATGGTGAGGGCGGTCTGCTCTCGGAGGCAGTGAGGCGCAACCCCAATGGAGTGTTGCTCTTCGACGAGATAGATAGGGCGCACCCCGATATCTATAACCTTATGCTCCAGATTTTCGACGAGGGTCACTTCACCGATAGCCTTGGCAGACGTATCGACTGTCGCCATACGCTGATAATACTTACAACGAACTTAGGTGCAAACTCTCAAGGCGAGGGTGGCCGTAGGGTAGGTTTCCTGTGTAACGAGCAGCCGCTTAGCAGTTCTGTCGATAAGGACAAGTGCCTAAGAGAGGTGGAGAGTCACTTCTCCAAGGAGTTCTTGGGTAGAGTGGATGAGGTATTGGTGTTCAATGAGTTAGGTTTTGCCGACCTCTGCCAAATTGCTCGTCTCGAACTGCACTCTTTGGTTGAGCGTGCTAAGACACTGGGACTTAGTCTTAGTGTTGAGGAGGGTGTAGTGGAGCATATAGCCACGCTGGCTAAGCAGAGGCGACAAGGGGCGAGGGCGATTAAGCGCCTTGTGACTACTATGGTCGAAACCCCACTCTCGGAGCATCTGCTCTTTGGACCGAGGAGGTATGACGAGTGGCAAGTGGTTGTTGAGGGGACAGGTATCGCCGTTACCGAGAGAAGCATTCGCTCTGTCGCATAACAGAAGAGGAGGAGCATCTGCCCCTCCTCTTTCCATATATTTACAAGAGTGTTACTTCTTGCTCTTCACATACTCGTCGATGGCCTTGGCAGCCTTACGGCCAGCACCCATAGCCAAGATAACGGTTGCAGCACCTGTCACGGCATCACCACCTGCGAAGACACCCTCACGTGAGGTTGTACCTACCTCGTCGGCCTCGATACAGCCACGACGGTTGATGTTCAAGCCACCGGTGGTTGAGGCGATAAGTGGGTTAGGTGATGTTCCGAGGGCCATAATCACAACGTCGCAGTCGATGGTGAAGTCCGAACCAGCCTTCTCCTGAGGTGAGCGACGGCCACTTGCATCGGGCTCGCCCAACTCCATCTCTACGCAGTTGATACCCTTCACCCAGCCATCCTCGGTGCCAAGGATATGTGTTGGGTTGGTGAGCATTCTGAACTCGATGCCCTCCTCCTTGGCGTGGTGTACCTCCTCCTTACGAGCAGGCAACTCTGCCTCGCCACGGCGGTAGACGATAACGGCCTCAGCACCAAGACGCTTAGCGGTACGCACAGCATCCATAGCCACGTTGCCACCACCCACAACAACGACCTTACGGCCTACATAGACTGGAGTGTCGGACATCTTAGGGTTCCACGCACCCATAAGGTTTACACGTGTGAGGAACTCGTTAGCCGAGAGTACACCGTTGAGGTTCTCGCCCTCGATACCCATAAAGCGTGGAAGACCAGCGCCTGAGCCTACGAAGACAGCGTCGTAGCCCTCCTTGTCGAGCAAGGCGTCGATGGTCATAGTGCGACCAATAATTACGTCGGTCTCGAAGTGAACACCGAGGCGCTTAACCTCGTTGATCTCGCGAGCAACAACTCTATCCTTTGGTAAGCGGAACTCAGGGATGCCGTATGAGAGTACACCACCGAGGCGGTGGAGAGCCTCAAATACATCGACCTTATAGCCGAGTTTTGCCAAGTCGCTAGCACAAGCCAAGCCAGCAGGACCACTACCTACCACAGCAACACGGTGACCATTAGGCTCGATAACGACACTCTCAGTCTCCGCCGAGTGGTCCAAAGCCCAGTCGCCTACGAAGCGCTCAAGTTTACCGATAGCCACAGGCTCGCCCTTTATGCCGAGGACGCAAGAGCCCTCGCACTGCGACTCCTGAGGACATACACGACCACAGATTGATGGCAACGAACTATCGACGTGGATAGTATCTGCCGCACTGCGGATATCGCCCTCGGTGAGGTGGTGGATAAATGTTGGGATATTGATATTTACGGGGCAGGCAGCCACACAGCGAGGGTTCTTGCAGTTCAAGCAACGGGTAGCCTCAAGGAGTGCCTCCTCCTGGTTATAGCCGTAGCATACCTCCTCGAAGTTGGTAGCACGCACCTTTGGGTCTTGTTCGCGCACAGCGACGCGAGGTATCTTATTTGCCATAGCAGTTACATTTATGTTCGTGATTCTCTGATGCGTTTCTCTCCTGAGTACGGTACATAGCCTGACGACGCATAGCCTCGTCGAAGTCTACCTGGTGGCCGTCGAACTCTGGGCCATCGACACAGGTGAAGAGTGTCTTACCACCCACCGTTACACGGCAAGCACCACACATACCCGTACCATCGACCATAAGTGCGTTGAGCGATACGGTGGTCTGCAAGTTCCAAGGCTTTGTGGTGAGGCAGACGAACTTCATCATAATCATAGGGCCGATACATACACACTCGTCGTAGGTGCGCTTCTGGTTCTCCACAAGGTCGGTCATAAGGCCTGTAACCATACCCTTGAAGCCCTCGCTACCGTCGTCGGTGGCAATATGTACGTTGCCCACCTTCGACATCTCGTCGATGTAGATGAGCATATTCTTACTCTTTGCGCCGATGATCACGTCGCACTCCACACCGTGGTTGTGCAACCACTTAACCTGTGGATATACTGGAGCAGTTCCTACGCCACCAGCCACGAAGAGGTACTTACGCTTCTTCAACTCCTCGAGAGGCATTTCAACGAACTCCGAAGGACGACCGAGTGGGCCTGCGAAATCTACGAGGGAGTCACCCTCCTCCAATGAGCATATCTTCTTTGTCGAGTGACCGATGGTCTGAGTAACGATAGTCACCGTTCCTGCCTCGGCATCGTAGTCGGCAATGGTGAGTGGGATGCGCTCGCCACCCTCGTCGGCACGTACAATGACGAACTGGCCTGGAAGGGCAGCACGTGCTACGCGCTCTGCGGCAATCTTCATCTCGTAGATGTTGTCCGCTAATTGACGTTTTTCTACAATCTTAAACATCTTCTCTTTGTTAGGTTATCTATTAGTTTATGGTTCAATCTTTGGGCTTAGGCAGTGCCGTTACCTTTAGGCTCTGCAAGGGCCTCAGTGGGTCGTTTGTTATGAGTCGCACCTGCGCCACGAAGGGCATCATATCCTCCCATAACTCCGACTTGATTAGTTGGGGTTTCAGCCTCACGCATACCTCTATACTTTGTCCTGGTGCTACGGTTGTGCCACGCTCCAGGATTAGCTCAACGGCTTCGGATGCCGACTCCACCTTGCGCACTACCAAGGGTGTAGCACCCTCGTTACAAAGGGTGATGCTCAGGGTCAGTGACTCAGAGGTGTGAAATATCTCCCCAAATTTAATAATATTTTTCGAAATAACCGCCTTGGGAGCAGAAATATCGTCGCTAAGGTCGAAATTATCTATGGCTATGGCCTGTGCCGAGAGGCCGTAACGAGCCTCCTTGTGGTTGATTACAAGGGTGATAACGTCGGTCAATGTGCCGAAGATGTTGCTGTTGTCGGGGAGTGTGTAGGTAAGTACGATATCACCACTCTCGACTGGGTTAATATTTTGAGGCAGAGAGAGTTCCATAAGTCCCGATGAGGTTTTGTACTTATATGAGAGGCTTATTGTCTGGTCGGAGGTGTTCACATAGCCGATGCGCTCCTCAAGGCTCTTGCCACCCTCCAAGTATCCGAAGGCGTGGAAGTTACTATTTAAGCGCAGACCTTCGCCCATATCAAATGGGTATATCTCGTCGATGCTTCGCTGGCGAGGTGTCACATAGCCCACGATGCGTAGCGGAATCTCGGCATCGGAGTCTGAGGTTCGCACGAAAATACTCTTGTCGATTCTGCCAGGGCGATTCATAGGGTCGTAGCGCACTTCGAAGATAAACTCTTCGCCCACGCCCACACTCCCTGGGGTGTAGATAGCCGAGGTGCAACCGCACGTGGTGATAATCTCGACGACCTCGATGCTTTGCGGTCCACAGTTCGTAGCCTCGAATCGGCCACTGCAACAACCGCCATCCTCGGCGATATGGCCTAAGTCGCAGACCTCGCTACTAAAGCGCAGAGAACTCTGTTGCGCCCACAGGGGGACTATGCCAAGCAGGGTGGCAAGCAACACGAGTGATATATGTCTTAGGAGATATCTCATATCTTCGGGGGCGATATAACTACAAAGTTATATCAAATTTTGGGTGTGACAAAACTATTTGCCCCGAATATGAGTTTTTTGCTACTAACTTTTTACTTTTTGGTTATATGAACTTACGACAAGGCCGAGGCCTAAGAAGATGATTACGGCAAAGATTATGGTGTCAGGGCGGAGTTTGTCGAGGCCCATTGCAACAGAGAGTGCTATGGCAACTATGGGTTGCAGATAGGCGTAAATGCTCGATGCCGTGGGGGCCAACTTGCGTAGCGAGAAGTTGAGCAGGAGGTTAGGTAGATAGGTGGGTATGATAAGCACGAAGAGCGAGGCAAGAAGTATCGTGTGATCCATAACCGAGATATCGATGTGTGTGATGTCGTCGAAACCTATAGGGAGCATCACGATAGCCGAGGTGCAGTAAATCCAGCGCAAGACGGTAACCACCTGATACTTGCCTACCAGCCTCTTACACAGCACCATATAGGCTGCCGAGACTATCGACGAGGAGAGGATGAGGAGGTTGCCCCACGCATCCGACGTAGGGTGTGAGTCGCTGTTGCTCGCAAGGATAATTGCCAGCGTGCCACCCATACCGAGGAGAAGACCGATGACCTTCTTAAAGGTGAGGTGTTCGACACCAACGACCACCGAGAGGAGTAGCACCATAAGTGGGGTTGTGGTGCCTATGATTGAGCCATCTATGGCCGAGGTCTCGGCAAGGCCAAACATCATACACAACTTTCTGCCTACGCCCATAAGCAGGGCCGCACCGATGATTTTGAGCCTGTCGCGGGGCTCCACACGCTCGTATTTCTCCCACGAGAGCGGAACGAGCGATAGTATCGCAGCGATAATCAGCGAGGCTGTGACCATTGCCATCGGAGAGATATATTTACCCAGCACAAGAGAGTAGAAGGGGTAGTCGCAGGCCCATACTATATTGCAGAAGATGAGCGATATATGGGCATATAGAATTCGTTGTGTTGCCATAGGAATAGAGGTTGAGGTCATCTGTTCGGAGCAAACACTATGCCTAAAACCTTGTGGCGAATCCCTAAAAATTAGGAGGACAAAGGGGATAATTTCACTACATACGGCGATTGTGAGGGTTGTTGCGTGATAGTAATTTTGCAGTGTGAAAAAATGTGAAAGTAAAAGATAGAGTTGCTATGAGTAAGAAGTGGCTAAATATTGCGCTTGTCCTATATATAATTGTGGTGGCTTCGGTTGCTGAACTCTTCGCTATCGACCCTCCTCAGGCTATGGATGGTATGGTCGTTATTGAGGGTGAGGTACGCGATGGTGAGGGTGCTCCACTGCCCTATACTACCGTTGTGGTGGAGGGTACTACGGTGGGAACTATCACCGATGCCGAGGGGCGCTATAGCCTTACCCTTGAGTGCGGTGAGCATCGCCTTGTGGCCGAGATGCTGGGCTACGAGACCGACTATCGCAGTGTGCAACTCGCTTGTGGCCAGAGTGCTGAGGTGAACTTCACCCTTGAATCGGAGGCTATGGCTATCGACCAGGTTGAAATCTGTGCTTCGGGAGTGGGGCGTGCTAAACGCTCGGCATTCAATGTGGTTGCCGTGGATACCGAGGCGCTGAGGAATACCACCCACGACCTCTCGGATGCCTTGTCGCGTGCGCCCGGTATCAAACTTCGAGAGTCGGGTGGCGTGGGCTCGGATATGTCGCTTATGGTGGATGGCTTTTCGGGCAAGCACGTCAAGGTCTTTATCGACGGTGTGCCTCAGGAGGGTGTTGGTAGTGCCTTTTCGCTCAATAACATACCTGCGGGCTATGCTGAGCGCATAGAGGTCTACCGTGGTGTTGTACCCGTGGGCTTTGGCGCTGATGCCTTGGGCGGTGTGGTAAACATCGTGACTAATAAGTCGCGTCGCAAGTGGTTTGCCGATGCCTCCTACTCCTTTGGCTCGTTCAATACTCACCGCTCTACGTTGAGTGGCGGTCAGACCCTCGATAATGGTTTTATGTGGGAGGTCTATGCCTTTCAGAACTACTCGGACAACAACTACAAGGTAGATGTTGAGGTCGAGGACTTCGAGACGGGGCGCATCGAGCGTGGCAAGAGGGAGCGTATGGAGCGTTTCCACGACACATACCACAACGAGAGTGTAGCAGCAAAGGTGGGTGTTGTTGGTAAGCGTTGGGCAGATAGGTTGCTCTTCGGACTCAACTACGCACAGATGTATAAGGAGATGCAGACGGGTGTGCGTCAGGAGGTTGTCTATGGCCAGAAGCATCGTCGCGGTCGTTCGCTGATGCCATCAATGGAGTATGTCAAGCGCAACCTCTTTACGTCGGGCCTCGACCTTACGCTTACGGCGAACTACAATCGTGATGCAACCTATAACGTCGATACGGCACAGTATAAATATAACTGGCGTGGCCAGACCAAGCGCCTGAACTCCCCTGGTGAGCAATCCTACCAGCATACACGCTCGCTAAACGACAATATAAATGGTACGCTCACGCTGAACTATCGCTTGGGCGATAGCCATACCTTCACGCTAAATAGTGTGCTTAACTCCTTCCACCGAAGCAATACGTCGTTACTTGCTCGTGAAGAGCAGAGCGATGCCATTGCTAAGCAGAGCCTTAAGAGTATTACGGGCTTGCAGTACCGCCTGATGCCCTCGGAGCGTTGGAATGCTACGCTTTTTGCGAAGTATTACGCCCTCAAGGTCTCGGGCCCAGTGGCTACGAATAGCAATCAGACAGAGTTCGTCGAGAGTTCTCGCAGTGAGGATGCCTTAGGCTATGGCGTTGCTACCACCTACTTCATCACAGAGGGTGTGCAGGCTAAGTTGTCCTACGAGAAGGCCTACCGCCTACCTACCATCGAAGAGATGTTTGGCGACGAGGACTTGGAGACGGGCGACATAGGGATACGCCCAGAGAATAGCGATAATATAAATCTAAACATTAGCTATGCTGATGGTTATGGCGCGGATGATAAGCACAACCTATATGTAGATGGCGGTTTTGTGTGGCGCGATACGAAGGACTACATCCAGCGCAATATCGTCGATGCGAGTGGTGGTAAGTCGGTGGCGAGTTACATAAACTATGGCCGTGTGCGCAGTTGGGGTACGACCCTGTCGCTACGCTATGGCTATGGCGGTTGGCTCTCGGTGGGTGGCAATGTTACCTATATGGATGTGCGCGACAATATGAAGATTGCCATTGGCACAACCTCGATGCCTAACCTCGGCTATGGAGACCGTATGCCCAATATTCCATACCTCTTCTCGGATGTCGATTTGACGCTCACGTGGAGGGGGTGTTTTACGAAGGGCGACGCACTCTCGATAACCTACGACAACCATTACGCCTATCGCTTCTACTACTACTCATCGCGCATAGGTACCAACAAGGACGACTATATGGTCCCCGACCAATTTTCGCACAATATCTCGTTGAGTTACTCGCTTAAGGGTGGTAAGTATAACTTTTCGGTGGAGTGTGCCAACCTCACAAATGAGGCACTCTACGACAACTTCAGGCTACAGAAGGCAGGACGTGCCTTCTATGCTAAGATACGTGTGGCGTTTGGCTCAAGATAGGATGTAATACATTGATAATTAATTAAATAAATATGGATAAGTTTATGGTAACAAAAATCTTTACAAAGTTTGCGATTGTAATTGTGACGCTGTTGCTCTTTGCCGCGTGTGAGCAGAGTAACGAGGGTGGTAACCAGCAGTTAGGTGTGGGTGGAGGAGGCCCCTATGTCATTGCTTCGGTGGGTGTATTCTCCAACACTACGACCAATGCGTTGCTTAGTGCCGAGTCGTTGGATGGTGGCACTATAGGTATGGAGCAGGGATTGGTGAATGACGGAGCATCCTACTGGGTCTTTTGGGGAGATAAGTATCTCTATGGCCTCACCTATAACGATGGCAATGCTGGCACTACGCGCTCCTATGTTATGAATGAGGATTACACCCTCTCGGCTCGTTCTGCGGAGTATGCCGTGCGCCGTTTTACCACTGTGGGCGTCTACGACAGGTATGTTATGACCACCTCTACGGGTGATGGCCCTGAGGAGTGGGCCGATGATAAGGGCTACCTGCCGAAGTCTATCCTTGTATCGCTCTTGGATGTTGAGAATGAGACATATAGGACTAACGACACGCTTGAGGAACACTACCTCGCCGAGAACTTTTTGGGCAATGGCGAGTATGTTACTCTGTCGGGTTTGGCGGAGGTCGATGGCAGACTCTATAGCGCGGCTGTGCCTATGGGCCTAAGCCAGTATGGAGCGAATGTCGAGGGTGGCAAGTGGATTAAGCCAGGTAATGAGGATCTTGTGAAGCAGGAGGCAGGAGGCTCGGGCAGTGGCTCGTATAAGGCTGGCGAGTTGCAGTGGACACAGTACCCCGACGAGTGCTGGGTGGTACTCTTCGAGGATGAGACTTTGGCTGAGCGCCAACTAATTCGCACCGACAAGATTAGTTATGCTGCGGGACGTAATAAGTCGCAGTACTACCAGATGATTTGGCCTACGGAGTCGGGCGATGTATATGTCTTCTCGCCCTCCTACGCTAAGACGATGAGCGATAGCCGTCAGCAGACAACCCTCCCTGCGGGTGTGGTGCGCATCAAGCGAGGTGAGCAAAGTTTCGATGAGTCGTACTATGTAAATATCGAGGCGTTGGCTGAGGGTAGGTCTTTCCTTCGCACGTGGTATGTGGGTGATAATAAGTTCATTATGCTTATGTACGACAGACCTCTCACACCAGAGTTGGGTATGGTAGCCAACGAGTTGGCCATCTTTGATGCTACCGACGGTAGTCTCAGGTTTATCGAGGGGCTTCCCGCTAAGGAGAGCATCTCTGGCTTCGGCAACGACCCATATGTTGAGGGTGGCAAGGCCTATATTGCTCTCACGCTTACAGATAACTATCCAGCCATCTACGCCATAGATATCGCTACGGCAACGGCTACTAAGGGCCTTACGGTTGAGACTACGCAACTACGTGCCATAGGTCGCCTTTCTCCACTAAATCGTTAAAATGGCTATGCGTACGGTTATGCGACAACTCCATATATGGCTCTCAATACCCTTCGGTGTGGTCATAGCGATAGTCTGTTTTTCGGGCGCTATGCTCATCTTCGAGAGGGAGATCTCTGCCCCCTTCCAGCGCCACTACCACTACGTCGAGAGTGTGGGCGATAGTCGCCTCGGTGTAGCAGAGGTTATAGCCCTTGTAGAGCCACACCTTCAGGAGGGACAACGCATCACGGGCATCACCATCCCTGAGGATGAGGAGCGCGCGTGGAAGGTGAATCTCTCGCAGCCCAAGCACGCAGCAATCTACGTAGACCAGTATAGCGGAGAGGTGCTTGGAACGCCTGAGCGTCTAAAGTTCTTTGCTGTGATGTTCCGTCTGCACCGCTGGTTGATGGACTCTCGACCCGAGGAGGGTGCTATCTTCTGGGGCAAGGTCATCGTGGGTGTCAGCACCTTGGCTATGGTGGTTGTCCTGATTTCGGGAGTGGTGTTGTGGGTGCCTAAGAGCATCAAACTCTGGCGTAATCGTTCGCGCATAGAGGTCCGAAAGGGGGTGCGCCGCCTGCTCTACGACCTACACGTCGTGGGTGGCATCTATGCCGTCCTGCTCCTCTTGGCTATGGGCCTTACGGGTCTTACGTGGTCCTTCGAGTGGTATAGAAATGGGTTCTATCGCTGTTTCGGTGTCGAGACACAACAGCCTAAGGGTGAGCAAGGTAGGTCAAGGCAAGAGCCCGTGTATGATGCTTGGACCGTGGCTTATGAGAGTGTTGTGGGGAACTATACGCCTAAGCGCGATGTTACACTTTCGCAAGGGACAATCTCCGTTACACTTGGTGGTTATGGTAACAGCAGGGCATCCGACAGATACACCTTCGATACCGCCACCGGAGAGATACTCTCCACCACGCTCTATGCCGACTCGGAGTCAGCCAATAAGCTCAAGGGGTGGATCTACTCTGTTCACGTGGGTAGTTTCGGAGGTCTGCTCACGCGCATCCTCTGGTTCTTGGGGGCGATGCTCGGAGCGACACTGCCACTGACGGGGTATTACCTTTGGTTTAAGCGCAAAGGGTTTATATAGATAAGATAAGCGCCTATCCAAATTGACGGATAGGCGCTCCTGTTGTTTCGAGGGTGTTACTACCAGCCCTGACGCACTGTGATAAAGTCACTTGCACCGAAACTCTTAACCTCAATCTGTGCGGTGCGCTCCGAGCCACTCTCGTTAGGCTCAACGTGAATCTCTACGCCCGACTGCCAAGAGGCCAACTCGCGAGTCTCATAATGCTCGATAAGGCGCACAACCTTGCACCACTCGTTAGGGATGCGGTCGCCATTCTCCTCCAGAGTCCAGCCATTGCCATTGCCATAGTGTACAACGACGTTGCTTACGCCCGTAGAGGATACGGGGATGATGAAGTCGCCACCAGCCTGGGCTACTGGGAACTCCTCGTTGCTGAACGATACAGATGGGATGTCCTTAACAACGCATCCTGTTGCGAAGCAGAGGGTGAGGGTGATGACTGCCAAAAATCTAAATACCTTCATAGTCAGTTAGTTATAATGTTTAACAAATGTTCTTATTTTGTCACCACCCTTCTCCTCTGAAGGGTTAGTAGTCCTCTTCGCCTAAGAAGATGAGGCGGGTGGTGATGCCCTCGGTGAGTTGGTCGCGCGACTCGGCCTCCTTGCTAAAGATTAGCGTTGTGGTACTCTCCACCTTGTTGGGGTCGAGTAGTGTCGAGTCCACCGTAGTTATCGCACGCTCGAACTTCCAGCCACGCTCGGCCATAAAGTTCATCGCCTGGATGGCGCTACGGAAGTAGATGGCCTTGCCATTCTGGTCCACGAGCCAGTTCCTCTGGCGGTTGGTCTGGCCGTAGTCGATGGTGGCGAAACTTGCTCCTGAGAGCGAGCAGTAGTAGGTGTTTAGCCCCTCGGCTTGTGTTGCCACTGCAAGGAAGAGGGCAACGATAAGGAGTGTAAAGCGTCTCATAGTAGTTGGAGTTATTGGTTTCTGTATCAAAGTTACAACCAACTTCTCTGCCTTAGGATTCGCCTCTGGCTCAATCGCCAAAAATCGCGGGCGAAGCGCCATACTTCACCGTTGAAGCCTCTCTAACTCCTTAGTCTCCGCAAAGATAATAAATTTCCCCCCCCTACAAATTTTTTGGCAACTTTTTTCGTGTGACCCTAAAAAAAGGTGGCGCTTTTCTATTCGCACCACCTCCTTAAACTAATAGTTGTCGCTACTCTGCCTTTGACTCGCAGTAGACACAGCGCACTACACCTGGCTCAATCTCCGAAGCCTCGAAGCGTGGGCGCACAGGCTCAAGATTCGAGATGCAGAGAGGGTTAGGGCATTTGCAACCCATAGCCTTGCCTCCGTGGTCGAAGGTGCGCTCCTCCTCGTTCTGCCACTCAAGGAGTTTGAGGATGAGGGCCATACGCACGAACTTGCCATTCTCCACCTGACGGAAGTAGGCAGCACGTGGGTCGGCATCTACCTCAATTGCGATCTCGTTCACGCGAGGAAGTGGGTGGAGGACAGCCATACGCTCCTTAGCACCACGCATCTTCTGAGCATCGAGGATGAAGCAATCCTTAACACGCTCATACTCCTCCAAGTCGGTGAAGCGCTCCTGCTGTACGCGCGTCATATAGAGGATGTCTACATCGCCAATTACGCTCTCTATATCGTTCGACTCGCGGTACTCCACGCCGTAGCGGTCGCAGACATCACGCTTGATGTAGTCAGGAAGAGCCAACTCTGGAGGCGAGATAAGCACGAACTTAGTATTCTCGTAGCGTGTCATAGCCTTGATGAGCGAGTGTACGGTACGGCCATACTTTAGGTCGCCAACAAGACCGATGGTGAGGTTGTTCAACGTGCCGAGCTCGCGCTTGATGGTGAGCAGGTCGGTCATCGTCTGGGTAGGGTGGCTGTGGCTACCGTCGCCAGCATTGATGATAGGGGTACGAGAGACCTCCGTAGCGGCCAAGGGTGCGCCCTCGACCTTATGGCGCATAGCGATAATGTCGGCAAAGCAGTTGATAACCCTTACGGTGTCCTGCACAGTCTCGCCCTTGGATACCGACGACGACTTAGCATCGGCAAAGCCTAAGACGTTGCCTCCGAGTTCCATCATTGCGGCGGTGAAACTCAGGCGTGTACGTGTACTTGGTTCGTAGAAGAGGGTTGCGAGTTTCTTGCCTCGGCACACCTCGCTATACTTGTCGCGGTTGGCGATGATATCCTCGGCTACGGCGATAATCTCGGCAATCTCATTGACCGTGAGGTCAGTAGG
The DNA here is from genome assembly GCA_017555905.1 of Alistipes sp. Classification (GTDB taxonomy): domain Bacteria; phylum Bacteroidota; class Bacteroidia; order Bacteroidales; family Rikenellaceae; genus Alistipes. The sequence goes on from JAFZFP010000001.1 coordinate 15,067, forward strand.
GTCTATCAAATGCTTCATCGTTGTAATTCGTTTTTGGTTACTACTTAATCCAGCTCTCGTCAGAAGGGTTGTTGCGGAACTTGAGGATGCGCTCCTTGTCCTCTGGCTTGATGTAACCCTCCTCTGCTGCTACCTCCACCAAGGCGTCGAGGTTAGAGAGTGAGTAGTTCTGTGCATTTGCAGCAGCGAGGCGGTCCAAGCCCTTCTGCATACCGTAGGTGAAGATGCTCACGATACCCAACACATCAGCGCCAGCATTGCGCAAAGCCTCTACAACCTCGATACAACTACCACCAGTAGAGATCAAGTCCTCGACAACCACAACCTTCTGGCCTGCCTCCAACTTACCCTCGATCTGGTTGCCACGGCCGTGGTCCTTAGAGCCTGAGCGAACGTAGCCCATAGGGAGGTTGAGGATGGTTGCGGTGATAGCAGCGTGTGCGATACCAGCGGTTGAAGTACCCATAAGTACCTCTACCTCAGGATAGTGCTTGCGGATAAGCTCTGCCAAGCCCTCCTCCACGTGGTTACGTACCTCTGGTGCTGTGAGGGTGAGGCGGTTGTCGCAATAGATAGGGCTCTTGATGCCACTCGCCCAAGTGAAGGGCTGCTCAGGACGCAAGAATACTGCGCCGATAGACAAAAGGTCTTTTGCTATTTTCTTCTCCATAATATTTCAGTAGTTTTTAGGTGTGTTACTCTGCAAATTCTCTCATACAACGCTCGTAAGCCGCTACAGGGTCGTCGGCAGCGGTGATAGGGCGACCTACCACGATGAAGTCCGAACCAATCTCCTTAGCACGCTCAGGGGTGGTGACACGTACCTGGTCGCCTACCTCGCCATCAGCGAAGCGTACACCTGGGGTTACGGTCATAAACTCCTTGCCACAAGCATCCTTAACCATAGCTGCCTCCAATGGTGAGCATACTACGCCATCCAAGCCTGCGAGTTTTGCGTTCTCGGCATACTTAACGATGGTGTCGTTGATAGAGGCGCCGATGAGCAACTCCTTCTGCATACGCTCCTCAGAGGTTGAGGTAAGTTGTGTCACAGCGATAAGGAGTGGGCGAGTGCCATCCTCACGGGTGAGACCCTCTACCGCAGCCTTCATCATATCTACGGTACCTGCGGCGTGTACGTTGGTCATATCCACGTCGAGGTTACTCAATACCGACATAGCCTTCTTCACGGTGTTTGGAATGTCGTGGAGTTTGAGGTCGAGGAAGATGCGGTGGCCACGAGCCTTGATTGTGCGAACGATCTCTGGGCCCTCGGCATAGAAGAGCTCCATACCGATCTTAACGAATGGCTTACGGCCAGTGAACTTATCAAGGAAGTTCAAGGTCTGCTCCTTGCTACTAAAGTCGCAAGCGATAATTACATCACGTTTACTCATAACTATTTCTGTTTTTACTATTTTACGATGCCAATGATGTCGCTAAGACGCTCGATGCCGAGGCGCTCCATCTCCTGGGGCAAGGCCTCGATAATCTCCTTAGCGGCGTAGGGGTTCTTCAGATTCGCTGCACCCACCTGAACTGCTGTTGCTCCAGCCATCATCATCTCGATAACGTCGGAAGCGGAACTTACGCCTCCGCAACCCATAACTGGAATCTTGCAGGCGTTAGCCACCTGATAGACCATACGCACAGCAACAGGGAAGATAGCGTCGCCAGAGAAACCACCCATCTTGTTGGCAATCACTGGCTTACGACGCATAGTGTCGATGCGCATACCCAACAGCGTGTTAATCAGGCAGATACCATCTGCACCAGCCTCCTCGCAAGCGCGTGCGATGGCTACGATATCCGTAACATTGGGGCTTAGTTTGATGAATACAGGCTTAGTGGTCACGGCCTTCACACGGCGGGTAACCTCGGCAGCAGATTCGGGCTGTGTACCGAAACTCATACCGCCATTATGCACGTTGGGGCAAGAGACATTCACCTCGATAATCTCCACCTGCTCCTCCTTGTCGATCTTTGCGCAACACTCCTCGTACTCCTCCAACGAGAAGCCACTGATGTTGGCCACGATAGGCTTGTGGAAGATTTGGCGGAGATGTGGCAACTCCTCGGCAATAACCTTGTCGATGCCAGGGTTCTGGAGGCCTACGGAGTTGATAAGGCCTGCGCTACACTCCGCAATACGTGGGGTGGGGTTACCGAAGCGTGCATCACGTGTAGTGCCCTTGAACGAAATCGCTCCGAGGCAGTCGAGGTCGTAGTACTCGGCGAACTCACGGCCGAAGCCGAAGGTGCCAGAAGCGGGGATAACGGGGTTGTCGAGCCTTACACCGCAAAGCTCAACAGAGGTATCAAAGTGCTTTACCATACTATCTCATCGCGTTTTAGAACTGGACCATCCTTGCAGATGCGCTTGTTGCCATACTTGGTCTTGCAGGTGCAACCCATACAAGCACCAAAGCCACAACCCATACGCTCCTCGAAACTATACTCGCCATCTACCTCCGTAGCGTCGTACAACGCCTTGAGCATTGGCAGAGGACCGCAGGTGTAGAGGTAGTCGAACACCAAGCCCTCCTCTCGGATAACGTCGGTGACGAAGCCCTTAGTGCCGAACGAGCCGTCGGCAGTAGAGCAGTAGACATCTACGCCCAGGGCCTTGAACTCCTCAAAGTAGAAGACCTCCTCCTTGGTGTTGAAACCGATGATGACCATAGGGCGCTTGCCCTCGGCCAAGAGGCGCTTGCAGAGGTTATACATCGGAGGAACTCCCACACCGCCACCTACGAGCAACGGACGCTCAGTGCCATTGTCGGTGCTGAAGCCATTGCCGAGGCCTGTGAGGATGTCGAGCCTCTGGCCCGCAGCCATACCCTTCATCTGCTCAGTACCACGACCCACTACCTTATATATAATAGTGACGGTAGTAGCGTCGTAGTCCGACACCGAGATAGGGCGACGCAAGAACTTACCCTCAAGTTCTATGTTAATGAATTGTCCCGAACGGGTGATATACTGGGTATCGCCCTCCAACACCATACGGTAGACCGCAGGTGTTAGAGGCTCGTTACTCAATACTGTATATATACCTTTCTTATACATTGCTATTCTGCATCAATTGTCGATACACCGAGTGTAATCTCCTCCAAGACGTCGAGCAATACGCTCACGGTCTCCAAAGCGGTGAAGATAGTCACGTTATTCTCTACGGCACAACGACGGATGTCGTAGCCATCGAGACGTGCGCTATGCTGGTTGATATCGATGGTGTTGATAACGTAGTTGATATGGCCCTTGCGGATAGAGTCGAAGATCTCCGACGAACCCTCGCTGAGTTTCTTCAGACAGCGTGTGCGGATGCCGTTGTCGCGGAGGAACTTCGTAGTACCGCTGGTAGCCTCGATGTTGAAGCCGAGTTCGTAGAAACGACGGATGAGTGGCAAGGCACGCTCCTTGTCGGCATCGGCGATAGATACGAAGATAGTGCCGTAGTTGGCAATCTTCATACCCGACGACTGCAACGACTTATAGAGTGCGCGACGCAACGAGGTGTCGTAGCCGATAGCCTCACCCGTAGACTTCATCTCTGGTGAGAGGTAAGAGTCCACACCACGAATCTTGGCGAATGAGAAGGCTGGGGTCTTGACATACCAACGCTTCTTCTCCTCAGGGATGATGACGTTGATGCCCTGCTCCTTGAGGCTCTTGCCGAGCATCACGTTGGTAGCGATATTTGCCATAGGCACGCCTGTAGCCTTCGAGAGGAATGGCACGGTACGAGATGAGCGTGGGTTTACCTCGATGACGTAGACCATATCGTTGTCGTCGGCGATGAACTGGATGTTGTACAAGCCGATGATGCCAATCTCCTTACCGAGGCGGATGGTGTACTCCTTGATGGTGTCCTTTACCTTCTGGCTAACGCTAAAGGTAGGATATACGCTGATAGAGTCACCAGAGTGGATACCTGTGCGCTCCACGTGCTCCATAATACCTGGGATGAAGACGTCGGTGCCGTCGCAGATAGCATCAACCTCCAACTCCTTACCCATAATATACTTATCGACCAATACTGGAGAGTCCTCGTTGATCTCCACGGCGGTCTTGAGGTAGTGGCGCAAAGCCTCCTCGTTAGAGACAATCTGCATAGCGCGACCACCCAACACATAACTTGGGCGTACCAATACTGGGTAGCCGATGCGCTCCGCAGCAACAACACCACGCTCGATGTCGGTGATAGCCTCAGCATCTGGCTGTGGGATGCCCGCACGGCGCATAATAGCCTCGAAGCACTTTCTATCCTCGGCATTGTTGATGGCCTCGATGCCCGTACCGATAATCTTTACGCCGAGGTCGGCCAAAGGCTTAGCGAGGTTGATAGCGGTCTGACCACCCAACGACACCACTACGCCTGTAGGCTTCTCCAACTCGATGACGTTCATAACATCCTCCACGGTGAGTGGCTCGAAGTATAGTTTGTCGCTGGTTGTGTAGTCGGTAGATACGGTCTCAGGGTTATTGTTGATGATGATAGCCTCGTAGCCAGCCTCGCGGATAGCCCAGATGGCGTGAACGGTAGAGTAGTCGAACTCCACACCCTGGCCGATACGGATAGGGCCAGAACCGAGAACTACAATCTTCTTGCGGTCGGTAACGATAGACTCGTTCTCCTCTTCGTAGGTAGAGTAGAGGTAAGGCACATCCGAAGAGAACTCCGCAGCGCAGGTATCAATCATCTTATAGACAGGGTAGATGTTGTTGGCCTTGCGCAAGAGGAATACCTCGCTCTCGGTCATACCCCAGAGCATACCGATAAACTTGTCGCTGAAGCCCATACGCTTAGCCTCGCGCAAAGTAGCGGCATCGCGTACGTTCTCCTTAACCACCTTCTCCATCTCCACGATATTCTTGAGTTTCTCGAGGAAGAAGAGGTCGATCTTTGTGTTGTCGTAGACGTGCAAGAGGTCTACACCGCGACGAATCAACTCTGCGATAGCGTAGATACGGTCGTCGGTACCCTTGCGAATATATGCCAAGATGCCCTCTACGGACATAGTGTCGAACTTCTTGTGGTAGACGTGGCAAACACCTGTCTCGAGTGAGCGGACAGCCTTCAAGAGGCCCTCCTCGAAGGTGCGTCCTACGCTCATAACCTCACCCGTAGCCTTCATCTGAGTACCCAACTCGTTTGAGGCAGAGGTGAACTTATCGAATGGGAAGCGAGCCACCTTAGTTACGATGTAGTCCAACGTAGGCTCGAAACTTGCAGGGGTGTTAGCGATGCGAATCTCGTCGAGGGTCATACCAATAGCCACCTTCGCAGTAACTCGTGCGATAGGGTAGCCACTCGCCTTAGAGGCCAAAGCCGATGAGCGGCTCACACGTGGGTTTACCTCGATGATGAAGTATTTGAACGAGAGTGGGTCGAGTGCGAACTGCACGTTGCAACCACCCTCAATCTTGAGGGCGCGGATGAGTTTAAGGGCGCTCGAACGCAACATCTGGTACTCCTTGTTTGCGAGGGTCTGGCTTGGTGCAACAACGATAGAGTCGCCGGTGTGGATACCTACAGGGTCCACATTCTCCATAGAGCAGATGGCGATAGCCGTATCGTTCTTGTCGCGCATAACCTCGAACTCGATCTCCTTGTAGCCCTTGATGCTCTTCTCGACCAATACCTGGTGGATAGGTGAGAGGGCCAAGGCGTTACGCATAGTGTCGCGCAACTCCTCCTCGTTGTCGGCGAAACCACCTCCCGTACCACCGAGAGTGAAGGCAGGACGGAGAACTACAGGGTAGCCGATCTCCTTAGCGGCCTCGACACCCTCCTCAATAGTGTTGGTGATGCGTGAAGGGATGACTGGCTCGCCGATGCGAACACACAAGTCCTTGAACAACTCTCTATCCTCGGCCTCCTCGATAGAGGTGAACGACGTACCGAGAATCTCGACACCACACTCATCGAGGATACCCTTCTTTGCCAACTGCACAGCGAGGTTGAGGCCTGTCTGGCCACCCAAGCCTGGAACGATAGCATCGGGGCGCTCGTAGCGGATAATCTTTGCCACGTACTCCAATGTCAAAGGCTCCATATATACCTTGTCGGCAATATGCGTATCTGTCATAATTGTTGCAGGGTTGGAGTTCACCAAGATTACCTGATATCCCTCCTCCTTAAGTGCAAGACAAGCCTGCGTACCTGCGTAGTCGAACTCGGCAGCCTGACCAATCACGATAGGGCCTGAGCCGATTACCATCACTTTCTTAATATCTGTTCTCTTAGGCATTTTTTTCCTCCTCCATCAGTTTAATGAATTTATCGAAAAGGTATGTGCTGCTGGCCTCTGGCGAGCAGTCTGGCTGGTACTGCACCGAGAAGATCTTGTCCTCTACGGCCTCGATACCTGCAATGGTGTTGTCCAAAAGGTTGCGGTGGGTGATTGTGAGTGGGGTGCCACTGAGCGAAGCCTCGTCAATGGTGTAGCCGTGGTTCTGCACCACGATTTCGAGTTTGCCACTCTCCAAGCACTTCACAGGGTGGTTTGCGCCACGGTGGCCCACCTTCATCTTCTCGTTCTTAGCGCCATAGCTGATGGCGATGAGCTGGTGGCCGAGGTCCACACCGAAGATAGGCAACTTGCCACGAAGGCTCTTGATGGTCTGGCAGATGACCGCAGCGTCGGCAGGGTTACCAGGGCCGTTAGAGATGAATACGCCATCGGGGTTGAAGGCCATAATCTCCTCGGCAGTAGAGTTGTAAGGTACGATGGTGACGTTGCAACCCTTGGCATTGAGCTGGCGGATGAAGCTATACTTAATACCGCAGTCCACAGCCACAACATCCCACTTGTGGTTTGGTGTGCGCGAGAACCAACGCTTCTTGCAACTGATGCGCTCCAAGAGGTTGTGACGCAACTCTGTGGTGCGGATAAGTTCCATAGCCTCCTCGTGTGACATCTCGAAAGGCACGATAGCGGCCTTCTGAGTACCCTCGTTGCGGATGATGCGGGTAATCATACGGGTATCGACACCACTGATGCCTGGTACGTCCAACTCCTCGAAGGCCTCGTTGAGGGTCTTGGTGTAGCGGAAGTTGCTGGGCGAATCACAGCACTCGCGAACAACCATACCGCCCATCGAAGGGAACTTACTCTCGTAGTCCTCGTCGGCGAAGCCGTAGTTACCCATAAGTGGGTAGGTCATCACCACAATCTGGTCAGTGTAGGTCGGGTCGGAAACAATCTCCTGGTAGCCTACCATCGAGGTATTGAAGACGATCTCGCAAACCGCCGTGCGGTCCGAGCCGAAGCCATAGCCAGGAAACTCCTTGCCGTTTTCAAGTACAAGTTTCTTAGTAAAAGGTTTCATCTTTTAAAACTTTATATATTATTGTTTGTTTTCCAATGCGTTGTAAACCACCTTGCCACGGTGTAGCGTCAGGGCGATGTCGCCAACCATCTCGCGGCCGTCGAACATCGTAATCTTACCCATCGAGAGGAAGTTGGCGCTATCCACCCTCCACTGCTTCTTGGTGTCGATGAGGACGATGTCGGCCCTCTGGCCTACCTCCAAGCCACCCTCGATGCGGAATACCTTGCGTGGGTTGAGGCACATAAGTTCTACGACACGCTCCAGCGTAATTACACCTTTAGCGACGAGGTGTGTGTTGAGTGCTGCGAAGGCGGTCTCAAGGCCAACGATGCCCATAGCGCTATCCTTCAAGCCACGAGACTTCTCCTCCACCGAGTGTGGGGCGTGGTCCGTAGCAATCATATCGATAGTGCCATCCTTGATGCCCTCGATGAGTGCTGCGCGGTCCTCGGCCGAGCGGAGTGGTGGGTTCATCTTCCAGCGAGCATCCTCCTGGAGGTCCATATCCGTAAAGATGAGGTAGTGGGGGCCTGTCTCGCAGGTTACCTTCACACCTCGGGCCTTAGCCTGGCGCACGAGGTCCACGGTCTCCTTGGTCGAGATGTGGCAGACGTGGTAGCGACAGCCCACCTTCTCGGCAATCTCGATGTCGCGCTTCACCTGCTCCCACTCGCTCTCCGAGCAGATGCCCTTATGTCCATTTTTGCGGGCATACTCGCCATCGTGGATGTAGCCACCCTTGAGCAACTCCTCTACCTCGCAGTGTGCGGCGATGAGTGCGTCGTACTTCACTGCCTCCTTCATAGCGCGCTCCATCATACCATCTACCTGCACGCCACTGCCGTCATCCGAGAAGGCACATACCCCCTTGTGGAGAGCCTCGAAGTCCACCAACTCCTCGCCCTTGCGACCCACGGTGATAGCGCCGTAGGGGAGTACCTCGATTACGGCATCGCGATCGATGATATCCTGCTGGGCCTTGAGGTTTTCGGGGCTGTCGGGTACGGGGTTGAGGTTGGGCATAGAACATACGGTGGTGTAACCGCCACGCGCAGCCGCCTGAGTGCCCGTTGCTATGCGCTCCTTGTAGCCAAAGCCTGGCTCGCGGAGGTGTACGTGAACATCTACGAACGAGGGTGCTACGACCAATCCCGTAGCGTCGATAACCTCGTCTTCGGGGGTTGTTGCTAAGTTCTGGCCACGCTCAGCGATGCGACCATCGACGATTGCAATATCCTCAGTGCCACGGCCTACGATGTAGCCACCCTTAATTATTACTCTGTGCTTCTCCATACATAAAAAAACAGGCGACCCAAAGAGTCGCCAATATTAATAGAAAACAGTGATTCCCAATGAATAAGAACGTCGGCAATTGCCCCACAACTGGGGATTTCGCAGATTGTTAAAAGTGCTATTGTCGAACGCCTGTTTCATAGTCTAAACTAAATTTGGACAAAGGTAAGCATTTTTTGGTAACCTCGCAATAGTTATACAACATTTTTTGTGCGTTATGCGCGTGCGAGGGGGCAATGTAGGTCCTGCTTGTCACACTTGTCACATACCCCACCCCCTGTGACAATGTGACTTTGTGACAAGGGGGCAAGATGCGAAAAGTACGGTGGCACGGAAGAGGGCAACACTTTGTGCGACGCTTGCTATGCAGTAAGGAATATAGGGAGATTAGATAGATTAGGGAAATTAGAGAATTTAGAGAATTTAGGGATAGGCTTGCGCGAATAGTTTTCGGAGCGCCCTCCTTAAATTCCCTAACCTCCTTGAACTCTCTAAGTATCTTAATTTAGGGTCCTCCCTCGGCCGAAATAGTGATAAA
>JAFZFP010000012.1 GCA_017555905.1 Alistipes sp.
AGCGATGTGAGCCTGAGCCTTCTCTGCTGTGAGGAACAAACCTGTAGACTCTACTACATACTCTGCCTCAACCTCGTTCCACTTCAACTGTGCTGGATCCTTCTCTGCAGTGACGCGAATCTTGTTGCCATTAACGATCAACACGTTAGACTCTGTGCAGTAGTCTACAGTACCCTCGAACTTGCCGTGCATAGTATCGTACTTGAGCATATATGCCAAGTAGTCTACTGGGCAAAGGTCGTTGATACCTACAACCTGGAACTTATCTGCCTGTGAGCAAGCAGCACGGAATACCATACGGCCAATACGACCAAAGCCATTAATACCAATCTTAATCATAACTCTTTATGTATTTAATTAATAGATAATTTGCTGAATATCGCTATTACAATATTTCAAGATACAAATTTATAATTTTTAATCTAACTTAGCAAGAAAAACTAAAAATTCTTAATATAATAGTGGTGCTATTTCCACTATTTTACTGTAGATTTCGCTCTTTTTGCCATTGCCGAAGCAAAAACAAAATCGTTCAACTCCTGATTCTCAGCCTCAAGGATATTATCCTTCGAGCCTTCCCACCACTTCTTACCCTCGTGGATATAGACAATTTTCTCGCCAATCTCCATCACCGAGTTCATATCGTGGGTATTAATTATCGTGGTGATATTGAACTCCTTGGTAATGTCGTGGATAAGGTTATCGATAACTACCGAGGTCTGAGGGTCGAGGCCCGAGTTAGGCTCGTCACAGAAGAGATAGCGGGGATAAAGCACGATGGCACGGGCGATGGCAACACGCTTGACCATACCACCACTCAACTCCGATGGGTAGAGATGGTCGGCACCAACGAGGCGGACACGCTCCAAGCAGAAGTTTACTCTATCGCGCTTCTCGCCCTCGCTCATCTCGGTAAAGAGGTCCAATGGCAAGCGCACATTTTCCCTCACGGTAGAGGAGTCGAGCAGAGCGCCTCCCTGAAAGATCATACCTATATCCTTGCGGATATCCTTGCGCTCCTTGAAGTTAAGATCCGTATAGCACACATCGTCGAAGAAGATCTTGCCCGAATCGACATCGTGGAGACCCACCAACGACTTGAGCAACACGGTCTTACCCGAGCCACTACGACCAATTATGAGGTTGGTCTTACCTGTTTCGAACTCAACGGTGATATCGTCGAGAACGGTACGCCCATCAAAGGTCTTCGATATATGGTCGGCTCGAATCATACGCGCATTATCTGTGTTAGAATAAGGTCGAAAATCATAATGGTAATGGAACTCGCCACAACGGCACGTGTCGAGGCACGGCCCACCTCCAACGAGTTACCCTTAGCGTAGTAGCCACAAAAGGCCGATATCGAGGTGATGATGAAGGCAAAGACTGCACCCTTAACCAAGGCATAGGTAAAGGAGAATGGCTCGAAGCAGTAGAAGAGACCCTCGATATAGTCACCCGGAAGCATAATTCCTGTGAGGTAGGCGATAGCATAACCACCCACGATACCAACAAAGATACTGAAGAGTGTGAGCAATGGGAAGAACAACACCGTAGCCACAACCTTAGGCAGGATGAGGTACGAGGCCGAGTTCACACCCATAATCTCAAGGGCATCGATCTGCTCCGTAATACGCATAGTACCAATCTCGGATGCGATATTTGAGCCAACCTTACCAGCCAAGATAAGGGCGACAACCGTAGAGGAGAACTCCAAAACCATAACCTCACGTGTGGCGTAGCCAATCATAAACTGAGGTATGAATGGAGACTCGAGGGTAATGGCCATCTGCAGGGCCACTACGGCACCGATAAATGCCGAAATAATGGCCGTGAGCGAGATAGAGTTGAAGCCCAAAGCCTCAATCTCGAACCATATACGTCGGCGGTAGATACTCAACTTCTCGGGGCGAGAAAAGACCTTGCCCAGGAGTTGGAAGTAGCGTCCTATTTGTTCGAACAAAGAAATCATCGTTATCTCTATTTGGGTCTAAGGAGTTAGTCTATCTCCTCAAATTCAACATACTCCGAAGAGTCTACATCGTTCTTCTTTTCACTCTTCTTATCACCATTCTGGCCCTTCGTCTGCTGGCGAGCATCGGCCTGACTGGTCATCTGGCGCACGAACTCCTCCAAGGTCATACCGTTCGCTCCACCCATATTTCCGAAGGGTGAGCCACCACCAAAAGGATTTGCTCCACCGAATGGATTCGCACCTCCAAAAGGGTCTGCACCTCCGAAGCCACCTCCCGCCTGACGCATCTGCTCCTCAAGTTGGCGTTGCATCCTCTTATATCGCCAAACAGCGACACCAAGACCTATAGCCGCAAGGCAGATAAGACCCAACAACACCCACGCCATCCACTTAAATACAAAGGGGGCAAATATTGCCAAGAGCAAGAGCATAAGGCAAAATATGGGTCTGCGCTCGATAAAGGCTAAGATGCCGTAGAATATAATCTTTAGATATCCCATTCCAAATTATTAAATAATCACGCAAAGTTACGAATTATTTCCGTAACAACAAAACGTACTATTTGCGCTTATAGTTTGTCGAGAGGTACTCTTTTACCGTAAAACGTGTTGGGCGACGCTCGGCCCCTACCCTCTTCTCCACGCACTCCTGCTGGTAGGGTCTACCCTCGATAACGTAGTCCTCGATAAACTGGAGGATAAGGTCGCACCTCTCCCAAAGGGGTGTACCAGCAAGGATATGATCCACATACTCAGCCGAATAGAAGTAGTATGGTGCATCGATCTTCTTCAACTGCTTAGCCACATATTTCGAGCCATAGAAGCCTACGCCCATCACCGAAGCCTTGTTATAAGGCACGTTACTATCGGAAGTTCCGTGGAAGAGGAGCATAGGGGCTGGCACGGCATCGAACTTAGGTTTGCCGTGGACCGTAAAGATAGCACCAGCACACGACACAACACCCGCGTAGCGGAAACCCTCGGGAAGTACCGTAGCACGCTCATCTCCATTACACCTCATCCACTCGGCCTGAAGCGAGGCAATGGCTCCAGCACTCGAACCCGACAGCATAATTTTTGAAGTATCTACACCCCACGCCTCGGCATTGGCAACGACGAAATTGGTGGCGCAATATATATCCTCAACTGCAATAGTTACAGCATTTTGCATCTTGCCAATCATTCCTACTATGCCTATATCCGAGGGCAAATCCTTAAGTCCCAAGCGATAGTCAATCGACACCACGACGATACCCGCCTTGGCAAGACGGTCGAAGTAGATTGAGTAATACTCGTGGTCGCGCTGACCGCCCACGAAGCCTCCGCCAAAGGCAAAAATCATACAGGGGCGCACCTCGTCGCCACACTCTACGCTATAGCGGTCGAGCAATAGTTCTTGACCCTGATGGGTCGCATAATGGAACGTAGTCTTATCCACCTCCTGACCTACAGCCACCGAGGCGGTTAGCAGCATCGCTACGTATAGAAGCATCTTTTTCATAGTCATAATCTATTATATATCAACTATTTTGGCCATTCGCCAATTTCGAGATTACGTATATCACCATCCACGATATCGAAGCGTACTGCAGTGCGCACGGCGTGAACACCATACTTTCCCGCACCACCAGGATTGATGTGTAGCAGATCGTAGACGGGATCGTAGATAACCTTCAGTATGTGTGAATGTCCTGCGATGAAGAGTTTTGGCTGCGAGGCGTGAATATGTTGCAAGGCCTTAGGCGAGTAGTGGCGAGGATAACCCCCTATATGGGTCATCAGCACCTTAACTCCCTCCACCTCGAAGAGGTTTACATCGTTGAACATACGTCGCATAACCCCACCATCAATATTGCCGTAGACCGCCCTAAGAGGCTTAAACTCAGCGATGGCATCGGCAACCTCCACCGAGCCAAAGTCGCCTGCGTGCCATATCTCATCGCAAGGCTCAAGGAACTCCCTCAGCGGTGCATCAAAGGTGTTGTGAGTATCTGATATTACGCCTATCTTCATCTCTCTAAGATTTACCATACAAAGATACTAAAAATATCCGTTCTTCTATCGCTTAGCGTCAAACTAACGTCGATACATCGGAAAAATATGCTACCTTTGTCGCAGTTTTAACCCAAATACCCCATTCTATGAAACGAATATATCTTGTAGTAATTGTGCTGTTGGTAGTACTTATCGTGGCAAATAAATTCCGCTCGTCGGCAACGGATAGCACCATAACCGAGAGCGTAGCGACAACGCAGGTTGAGGATGACATCTGGTATGAGATGCCCAAGGAGGTTGCCAACGGCGACACCGAGGTAATAACAATCCTTAGTGAGGGTGAGCGCAACTACACCCTCTGCTACGACTTCGAGCAACTCACGACCCTCTGGGTAGCATACCCACTATCGGGTCGCTATATGGGCGAACTCAAGCGCCCAAGTCGTTGGTACTACAACCCTTTGCTAAGCACCTCGGATCAGATAAACCTCTGCTACCGTAGCTACAACGACGACTACTCACGTGGCCACCTCATCCCCAATGCCTCGCGCAATGGCAACCGCGAGATGCAGGAACAGACATTCTATGTCACCAACTCCGTACCACAGATACAAAACCGCTTCAACGGTGGCATCTGGCAGAGCCTCGAAAACTCACTTCAGATAGAGGCCAGAGAGAATGACCTATATATAGTTACGGGTATCGCCTTCGCCAAGGGTGACGAGGTGTGCGAAATATCCTATACCTCGGCAAAGGATGACTTGCGTCGTGTCCCCGTGCCTAACTACTTCTACAAGGTGGCACTAAAACTACACTACGACACCACAGGTGCTGTGAGCAACGCCTCGACGATCGGTTTTTGGTTTGAACACCGCACCTATACCGATACCTTCGAGAACTACGCCACCTCGGTAGACCAAATCGAAGAGTGGACAGGCCTCGACCTCTTCCACCAACTCCCCGACACCATAGAGGCTATGGCCGAGACCAACACATCTTGGCGCACATTCGCCCGATTCTAAAGAGAACGCTCAATTAAACTAAATAGGAGTCTGCCCCAAAGGACAGACTCCTATTTTATGCTTTAACAAGCGTGACTAACCTCGAAATTAGTCGCAGCTCTGGTTATCGTAGTCGCCAAGGATAGCCTCGAAGGTACCCTGAATCTTATTGCCGTTATCGTCGAAACTATCTACCGTAACCTTATAGTTGTTACCACCAGTGTTCTCAACCTTTACGGTACCACCTCTAAGAGGAGCAGCCTTAGACATATCTACCTGACCACTTACACAATAGAGGTACCAAGCATAAAGTTGGAGGCTATCATCACGAAGACGACCTGCACCGATGGTATATGAGTAGTCTGAAGGGATCTCAGTGAAGATGGTGTACTCTCCAACGAAGCCCTGCTGATTCTCCCAACCACCTACGCTCTTAGGAACGATGAAGTCGAAGAGCATATAGATACCAGAGAAACCTGACTTCTGCTCGATCATATGCAAGAACCAGTTATCCATACCGATACCGAAGTAGTCGCCACGGTAATATGCTGAGATATAACCACCTGTTACGTTGAAGTTGATATCAGAAGTGTACTGACTTACAGGGTAAACATCAGCGTAGGTAGGCTCGCTATAGTCCTCCATCACTGTACTACCGTGGTACTCTACGTGGTGGATATCACCATTTGAGAGGGTCACATCAGCGATGATGCTATCCTCGGTAACAACTACTGTAGCATCGAGGAATGGAGTTACAGCATAGTTAGCGTCAAAGAGGTAACTGCAGTCGCGGTAGCCATCGATAGAGCCTGGCTCGCCACTACGACGGTGATCCAACTTATAGGTACCTACTGGCACACGGTGGGTGCTATTGAAGGCAGAACCCTCAGCAGCATAGAGGTCGAAACGGTACTCTGTAGCGTTATCTGGCTTAGAAGTGGTTGCCTTAGGCTGCATATCAGACAAGATGATGAAGTAGTCGAAACCACGGGTACGCATCTTACCGTAGTAGGTACCGCCAAGGTGTGTAGCCTCGAAGGTTACATCTGGCACCACAACACCATCCTGCATTACCATAACGATAAAACTCTGAGTGCCATACTTCACAGTAATAGAACTGCTACGCTCCTCAGCGCCATTTGCTGCTACGGTGAAATCTACTACGCCATCACCAATACGTACATCGGTAATCCAGTCTGCCTTAGTAGTTGCCTCAGGCATAGGAGGCTCAACTGGAGAAAGGCGTGTCGCCTGAGCCTCGGTCTCCTCCTCTACCAAGTCGAAAGTAATCTGACCTGCACCACCCTCAACACCAAAGTGCATCACTGATGAAGAGGTGAGTTTAATTTTAAGATCCTGGTTAGATGTACCACCAGTTGGGCCATCACCCGTGTTGTCGCAAGCGACAAACGCCATTGCACAAAGTGCAATAATAGTAAAAAGTTTTTTCATTTTAGTTATTGATTTTTAGGTTATTGTACTCTCTATTTATAATCAAACGGAACACTACCATTAATAGGACACATCGTCGTATTCACCACGTCGAACTTATTGTTGGAGTTTTGTGCCGCGATAATCACCAACACCTTGAGGTTGCTCTTCACCCACGACGACTCAGTTGGCATCGTAAAGACCTTGTAGGTGGTGCTATTCTTTCCTACGTAGCCCCACTCGCCACCCGAAATATCTGTATAGTCGAGTGTAAAGTAACTTGATCGGATAGCATTTTCGTGGTAGTGCATCCAGTTCTCTGTCGCATTATACTGGTAACTATAAACATCATCCTCGAGCAAGAAGATATTTATTCTATAGGTACGGTCGCGCTCCGACTTCAACGCCACACTGACAAGCACATCGTCTCCCTTAACAGCCGTAGAGACCGCAGCCGCAACATCCTGGCTCTCAAGCATATTCTTCTGCAAGTGGGTGTAGATATAGTTGATATTCGAACTTGACGAATCGTTATACCAATAGTTGAATGTGAGGGTAGGATATCCCGTAGCCACCTTGGTTGTCTTATTGAAAAAGTTGAAAAGTGTTCTTGCGGTGAGCGAGAATGCCTTATCGCCGGTGTTATAAGAGTGAGCCATAGCGATATTATAAGTATCGTTATAGGCGCTATTCTGGCTCAAGGTCTTGAGCGACACCATCATATTTGGGCAAAAACCACAATCTGTTCCTGTGTGGTCGATAAGCAACATACGGTGCTTGAAGGTGAAGTTATCGGGGTCGCTATCCTCTGGGAATGCAGGTGAGCCAGCAGGGATAATATTGATGGTCAATACCTTAGACGTCTCGCCATTACATGTAGCATAGAAGACTCGTTCGCCAGCCTCAGCAATGGTATATGGATTTGAGACCTCCTCTCTGGTGTAGTAGTCGAAGTACTTAGCCACAGCCGTAACATCCTCATTTGCCTGCATAGCCACGAACTCGACAGCCTCGCCAGCCTCGATAATCTTTCTCTTGGCGCTGAGCAACACCTCGTTAGAGATACCATCCTGCACGACTGTCACCGTTGCGCTGGTTGTCTCATAACTTAGAACGATATGTGCCGTACGCTGCTCAATGGTAGTGTTCTTCGCAACTACAAAGCCCACCTTATCGGCCTCAACGACAAACTCGCCAATCCACTCAGCATCAGCATCTACCTCAACTACAGCACCCTCATTACTTGTTTCGAGGCTATAGAGAATCTCACCATCTCCACCATTAGCATCGTAGGTCATCTTGCGCTCCGACAACAGGTTAAGGCGCACCTCGCCCTGAGCCAACATACCGCCCTGCTCAACGAAGACCTCAACGACCTCCTCGCCATAGGTGAGCGTCACCACTCCGACACGCTGTTGAGAGTCGGAATTAGGCTTAATATCGAGTGCTATATTATTTGAAAATATCTGATAGTCAATCCAATCTACATCTGGCACAACTGCAAGTTCCACACCCTCACAAGGCTCTTCGATAGTGTAGTCAATAGTCGCCTTGCCACCCAAATAGGTCATTCGAATAATCGAGTCCGAAGTAACTGAAAGGTGGGGAGTGACGATGGTTGAGTCGTTGCCTGGGCCATCGTTGTTGATGTTATCGTCGGTCACGACAGACTCACAAGCCACAAAGCAAAGCAAGGCCATCACAAAAAGTGCAAAAAGTTTTCTCATATTCCCCTTAATTTAGTAGTCGTTCCTATCTCTTTTCTTATCTCAAACCTACTCACAACCCACTCAGTGCCGCATTTTTGCCATTAACCCTGCACGCCAGTTGGAAG
Organism: Alistipes sp.; assembly: GCA_017555905.1. Classification (GTDB taxonomy): domain Bacteria; phylum Bacteroidota; class Bacteroidia; order Bacteroidales; family Rikenellaceae; genus Alistipes. The sequence goes on from JAFZFP010000012.1 coordinate 8,236, forward strand.
AAAACAAATTTCGACATTACAAAGATAATCAAATATCTGCCACTTGCAATAGTGTAGTGAAAAAATTATGCTACGACACAAAAAAAAAGTGGGAAACATAGACTATGCTTCCCACCCTATTTATAACTTATAACGTGTTATAGGCTCTACTCCTGGCAGAACTCATCCTCGCAATCGCACTCACAATCGCAAGCCTCCTCAACTATAACATTGAGATCCAAACCCCTCTGCAACTTATTGGCAAGGGCGATGATATAGTTGTTATGCTCCACCTCGGCAATCTCCTGCTCGGCAACGACGATAGCCGCCTCCATCTCACCGAGAGTATTGAGCATATCCTGTGGATAGCCCGCATCAATAATATCCATAGCGTACTGCTCCTTTGCTGCAATCTGCTCGGCAAGGGCATCCTGCTTCTGGGCGATAACCTCGTTGTTTTGAGCAATCTTCTGGTGCTCATCCTCCTCGCTACCGAGTTCCATAGTCCAAGCCTTATCCATATCAGCGAGCAACGAGTCGAACAACTCCTCCTGAGCCATCAACATATCCTCCTCAGCACGGAAGGCTGCACGACGCTCGCCGGCCTCATCAACAATAGGTTCGTACAACGACTTAAAATACAAGGCCTTAGCACCACCAAAACTCTTGCGATAGGCAATCTCATACTGCGACGCAAGTTTCTCCACCTTACGCAAATCGGCCTCGGTGTGCACCGTCTCGGCAAGTTCCGCAATATGCTTAGCATCCTTCTCGGGAGTGGTCAAATGTACGCGCGACTCGCAACGTGTGCCCAAGAGTAGTAACACAACAAAGAGTACATAGAATGTATATAGCGCAACTCGCTGTTTTGTATTCTTCTCCATCTTCTTCTTTCGTTTTTTTGGTTTTACACTATAGAGCAACCTCGCACTACTCGCTTAGTATCATATTCGACTCCTCAAGGAATATCTGGTATGACTCGCCACCAATCTGCTGACGGAAAGCCTCCTTATGAGCCTTGATATTGTCGGCTGCAACCTTGAACTCCTCGTAATTCTCTGCCTCCATAACTGCCGAGGCAAGTTCAAAACTGAGGTTATAGGCCTCGTTCAAGTGGTTCTGCTCGTCGATAACGATAGCCTCGCCACCTCTATTACAACAAGCCGAGAGCGCAACTACGGCTCCCAATGCTACAACGATTCTCTTCATAACTATCTGGTTTTCTTAATTATTCAACATAAACAACCAAACCCTTGAGATACTCACCCTCAGGGTGGTAGATATTGATTGGGTGGTCGGCAGGCTGTGTAAGTTGGCCGATGATACGCACCTTACGACGTGCTATGGCTGCCGCAGTAAAGATTGTTGTACGGAAGAGGTCACGACTAACGGCCTGCGAGCAAGAGAAGGTGAAGAGGATGCCTCCTGGGCGAATCTTCTCCAAGGCTCGAGCATTAATCTTCTTATAACCCTGCAACGCATTGCCCAACACCTTATGGTGCTTAGCAAAGGCTGGTGGGTCGAGGATGATAAGGTCGTAGTCCGAATCAATATCTCGCAGATACTCAACAGCATTCGTAGCAATAGCCGTATGGTTTGCCTCATCTCCAAAGTTTAGGCGTACGTTCTCCTCAGCGAGTTTTACGGCACGCTCCGAAAGGTCGATAGAGACAACCTCCTTAGCCCCTCCAGCCAAGGCCGCTACCGAGAAACCTCCCGTATAGCAGAAGGTGTTCAACACCTTGCGCCCCTTGGAGTATTGGCGCACAAGATCACGATTGACTCTTTGGTCGATGAAGAAGCCCGTCTTTTGACCCTCCTCCCAATTGACCTTAAACTTAAGGCCATTCTCCAAAACTACATTATCGCGTTCGGCACAGCGACCCCACAAATAGCCGTCGATTGCTCCCAAGTCGGCCTTGAAAGGGAGGGTCTGCGAACTCTTGTCGTAGATAGCCTCAATCGCCTCGCCATAGGCCTCACGGATGGCTGTGGCGATGGCCTGACGCGAGTGGTACATACCCACCGAGTGGCACTGCACAACGGCCGTGCGCTCATATACGTCGATAACCAAGCCTGGCAACAGGTCACCCTCACCGTGAACAAGTCGGTAGCAAGTCGTAGTCTCGTTGCCAATCAAGCCCAAGGCCTCACGCACATTGCGAGCCTCGGCAATACGACGATTCCACCACGCCTGATCGATAGCCTCACGCTCGAAACTCAACACCCTCACCGCAATAGAGCCAATCTGCCAATGGCCACGAGCGATGAAGTCACCCTGCTTAGTAACCACATCGACGATATCGCCCTCCGTAAGAGGCTTCTCGCACTCCGTAATACGCTCAATTGCTCCCGAGAAGACCCAAGGGTGGCAACGCTGTAGCGACTCCTCCTTGCCTCGGCGTAAGTGTATGGTTGTAATATTTTCTGCCATAGTTCTTATATTTTATCTATGCTTTCTTCTCCACTTCTGTTCCTCGGCGATCGCGACGTCGGTGTGGACGATGACGACGCTTTGGGGGTTGCGACTGTTGCTGAGTATGCGGCTGGGGAAGTGACGATATAATCGTGAGGTCACGCTCCACCAAGGGTCGCTCCTGAGACAGACGCTCCAAAATGCGGGGACATACCCAGGCATCTGTGGCTGCATACTCCTGCTGTTGGTCGGTAAGCACCTCGGCTTCCCAATTACTAAGTCGTTGAGCCTTAGAGACTCGCACACCAAGCACTATGGCCGAGAGTTTACGCAGGCTCTTCTCCTCGATTCCCCAGCGTGAGGCCTCCACCTGAAGGTCTACGAAGCCGTCGGCGTGGAAGTTCCGCAAGGCGTGCAACGAACGTATGTCGCCCGTGACATCGGCACCCACCTTGAGTACCTGACGCGAACCCAACACCTTGAGTATCTTATTACTAAGGCGTATGTGCGAGAGACGGAAGAGGTAGCACACCTCGGGGGTAGAGAGTTGCAGAAGTCCCACCTTATACGAGACACCTGCACGGAACGAGGGGCGAGTCTCGGTATCGAAACCGATGATCGGGTAGCGCATCAAGTCATTGCACGCATGCTCAACCAACTCATCCCTATCGACAATAACAATTCGGCCAGGGAAGCGGGCTGCCTCCATCGCCGAGAGTCGTTCATTATCTATCGTTCGTTCAAATGCCATTTAACAGTTCTGGGTTATCCTCCTTGGGCAATGGGGCTATCGACCAAAGGGCCTAACCGCCATTGCAAACGACAAAGTTACTCAATAATTTTTAGTTTTCCGCCCGAAGTGATAGAAATTTTACCTTCGTGACACATTTTATCTATCTGCTCAACAACCAGACTATCTCTGATAGTGAATTTAGAGACTACCTCTTTCACACTTAATTCACTATCTTTCAACATATTGAGAATGCGTTCTTCGAGATCCTCGTGCTTACTCCTCTGGCGACGACTCAGACATACATCGCAGACGCCACAAGGCTCAGCATCCACCGCACCGAAGTACTTCTCGATAATAACACTGCGACACTCATCGTCGTTGGTGGCATAGCGCAACATATTCTCAAAGCGCTCAAAGGCCAAGGTATAGCGGTCGTGGTAGGTCTTTGGGGCGATGTAAATGTCGGCTACGGGCAGACGCTCCACATTGAAGAGAATCATTGGCGAGTGTGAGCCAGGGATGTAACGAATAATATTCATTCGCCACAATATCTTCATAAGGTCGTGAACACGCTCACGCCTTAGGCCCGACTGCGAAGCAATATCGTCTTCGTTAATAGAGCGGAAGATAGTGAAGATGCCATTGTACATTCTGAGTATTGTACGCAACATAAGGTCCATATCGTTGCCCTCGACGTTGAGTTTATAGAGCGAATCGCGACTACAACAGAACATCATCTTGGCAGGATTATCCTGCTCGGCAACCAAGGTCATTATATCGTTGTGTTCCAATATTTTGAGCGCATTTATCACATTGTTTACCGAGAGGCGTGCTTTGTGGCAGAAGTCGTAGATATTAAACAGGAACGAGGCCCCTTGTCCATCACCAATAGCGACTTGCAGATAGTTGCACACTAGTTCGTAGATGCGCTTAATGTCGGCAATCGGAGGAAACTCCGACTTAAAGATTTTCGCTATACGCTCGGCATCATCGTGAGCCGTGAGCATAACGGCATAACTACGCTTGCCATCACGGCCCGCACGACCCGCCTCTTGATAGTAGGCCTCAAGCGAGTCGCACAACGAGAAGTGGACAACAAACCTCACATCCGACTTATCGATACCCATACCGAAAGCATTGGTAGCCACCATAATACGCACCTTACCACTACCCCACTCATCCTGACGCAAGCCACGCTCGTAGGCAGGCAAGCCAGCGTGGTAGAAGTTAGCACTCTCACCCTCTCGCTTGAGCAATTCGGCAAGTTGTTCACACCCCTCACGAGTCCTCACATAGACAATTCCCGTACCCTCGACATTCCTTACGATACGCATCAGATGCTCGAACTTATCATCGACCTCCCTGACGACATACGAGAGGTTGGGGCGCGAGAAACTTGTACGGACGATATTCTCGGTCTTGAAGGCGAGGTTGCGCATAATATCCTTCGACACCAACTCCGTAGCCGAAGCCGTAAGGGCCAACACAGGGGCATCGGGGGCATAACGGCGAATCTCTGCTATACGCAGATAGGAGGGGCGGAAGTCGTAGCCCCACTGCGAGATACAGTGAGCCTCATCCACTGCGATAAGGCTTATATTCATACGATTAAGACGCAACCTAAAGGCGTCGGTAGCAAGACGTTCGGGTGCGATATAGAGCAGTTTAACATCGCCATAGGTGCAGTTATCCAAGGCTATCTCTATGCGTCGTTGGTCCATACCCGAGTGGACCGCCACGGCAGATATATTACGTCTACGGAGTTGGTCCACCTGATCCTTCATCAGGGCGATGAGTGGCGTGACGACGATGGTCAGGCCCTCTAACAGAAGCGCAGGAACTTGATAGGTGAGCGACTTACCGCCTCCCGTGGGCATAAGCACAAGGGTATCGCGCCCCGCCAAGATGCTGTCGATAATCTCACGTTGTTTCGGGCGGAACTCCTTGTAGCCCCACGTTTGGTACAAAATCTCCTCCACGCCCAGTGGCGCCGTATCGTTTTTCTGCTCTTGCATAGTGCAAAGTTACAAAATTTCTAAGATTTATACTTTGTATAACAATATTTTTTGTACCTTTGCCCCAAATGAGCCTCATACTTAAGGGTTATGAAGATTAAGGAGCAGTACAAAGTTCGAGAGATGGCAGGTGAGCATGTCGTGATTATGCAAGGCACGCACGGCAAAGACCTCACAAAGATTATATCACTCAACGAGAGCGCACTTTACCTCTGGCAGAGAGTCGAGGGTAGCGACTTCGACACCAACAGCGTGGCCGACCTACTCACCGAGTACTATGGCATCGACGACCAGATAGCCCAGCGTGATGCTCAGCATTGGATTGACAAACTCGAGGAGTGCGGATTGTTGGAGTAAAAGAGTTAGTAGCACAATGGCGAAATTAAGAAGGGTATATGCATCTATCTTGGTGGCGATTTATGTCGTTGCCACTGCCCTCTCATCCCTCTCGCTCCTGTTCTGTGACCACCACCATCACCACCCTCACTACCACTACTGCGACACACACCACACCGAACACTCGATAGGTAAGGATTGTTGCGACCATCACCACCCTATTCTTGGTGACAACCACACCGACTATATCGATTCGTCGCACCGCAACGGTTCACGTTCGGCCTTAGCCGCATCGTTGCTCTTCGCCCCTGCGGTGATGTCTACAACGATGGAGGAGTTGTCGCACAACCTCATCGCCCTCCGCTCGGTGGAGTGGGCAGAGAGGATATCATCCCCCTTGGAGGCCCACCGCCTCCCCTCTGGGCTTAGAGCCCCTCCCGTCTTGGCCTAAATTAGGCCCCATTACTATTGGGGTACTACTCACACACTGTGGAGTAGAACATAGTTATATCCTTTAATCGGAAATATATTCACTAAACCTAACAATAGGAATGAAAAAATCAATTATCATAACACTTCTTTTGGTGCTTTGTCTCCCTACATTGGCGATGGCTCAGCGCTCGCTTTCGGGTATCGTAACAGATGCTACGACAAATCAGCCTCTTATCGGTGCTTCTCTCTACTGGAAGAACACCACCGCAGGTGCTACAACAACCACCGACGGTAGTTACACCATTAAGCGAGTATCTAGCTTCGACACCCTCGTTATCGACTACCTCGGCTACGACATCAAGGAGATGGAGGTAGAGAAGTCAATCACTACGCTCGACATCGAACTACAGCCCTCGGCAGTAGATATCGACGAAGTCGTTGTGGAGGGACAGCAGCGCGGCAACTACTCAAAATCTACGGGCATCGCTCGCCAGGAGCAGATATCGTTCGCTGGTCTCTGCAAGATGGCGTGTTGCTCGTTGGCAGAGTCGTTCGAGAACTCGGCCTCGGTAACTGTAGGTTATAGCGATGCTATCTCGGGCGCACGACAGATTAAGATGCTTGGCTTGGCAGGTACATACACCCAGATCTTGGATGAGAATCGCCCAATTATGCAGGGTGCAGGTGCTACCTACGGCCTCAGTTACACCCCAGGTATGTGGCTCAACTCTATTCAGGTATCTAAGGGTGTGGCATCCGTGACCGCAGGCCACGAGGCTATCACAGGCCAGATTAACCTTGAGCATCGCAAGCCTACCGACGACGAGCGTTTCTTCCTCAACCTATACTTCGACTCGGAGCTACGTCCCGAGATTAACGTATCGTCGGCAATACCTTTGACCAAGGACAAGAGTCTCTCAACGGTGATTATGGCTCACGGTTCATTGGATACTGCTCAGCACGATATGAACAATGACGGCTTTGCCGATATGCCTAAGGCTAACCAGATTAACGTGGCTAACAAGTGGTTGTGGCAGAATAGCGACGGCATCCAGCTACGCTGGGGCTGGAAGGTGGTGAACGAGAACCGCCTTGGTGGCCAGATTGGCTATACGAAGGATCTCTACGACCAGATGATGGAGGATCTTGAGTCTACAACATACGGCTCGGCAATCCACAACCGCAACATCAACGCCTACGCTAAACTTGGTATCCCTGTAGGATACGAGCGCACCTTCACGGGCGACCCTAACGATGCAGTCCAGAACAACGTGGCGATGATTTTCGACTACGACAACTACCTCACCGACTCATACTTCGGCCGTAGCAAGGTTGATGTTATGGAGAATACCTTCCGCTTCAATGCCACATACGCCCACTACTTCACACAGCGCTCTTCGCTCAACGCTGGTGCTTCGTTCTACGCTCGTATGATGGGCGACACATACTCGCACTTCGGTGCTAAGGACGACGACAACAACGTGTGGAACTTGACCAACAACGGCAGACTTATGGAGCCAGGCATCTTTGCTGAGTACACCTACCAGTTGGATGAGAAGTTCTCGTTGGTGGCAGGTATCCGTGGCGACTACGCCTTGGCAAGCGATGACTACTACGTCAAGAGCGAGGAGGCACGTAACAAACCCCTCATCACCCCACGTACACACATCAAGTGGAGCATCACACCTCGCACCACCTTGCGTGCTTCGGCAGGTTTGGGCTACCGTCGCCAGAACCTCATCACCGACAATATCTGGATGATGACCACCTCGCGCGAGATTATCAACCTCGATGGCTTGAAGGATGATATGGAGGCAGCAGCAACTTTTGGTGGTAGCCTCTCACAGACATTCAACCTCGCAGGTGATGACCAGGCAACTATCAGCGTGGACTACTTCCGTACGCAGTTCTTCAACACTATGGTATTCGATCAGGAGACTGCGGACAATACCATACTTATATATAATACTAAGGAGCGCTCATTTACCGACAACTACCAGATTGACTTCAACTGGACTCCTTTCCGTGGCTTCGACCTCTTCGCTACATTCCGCTATACCAATGCGAAGATGACTCTCGAGCGCGACGGCAAGAACTACCTCGTGGAGCGCCCTCTAACATCGCGCTATAAGGGACTTATCAACATCCAGTATGCCGTACAGCGTTGGGTATTCGACGTAACAGCACAACTTAACGGTCCTGTGCGCCTGCCAGAACTCAAGGGTGACCTCGAGAAGGCAATAGCAAACCCTACACTCTCGCCTATCTACCCTATGTTCTTTGCTCAGGTAAGTTACAAGATGAGTAACCTCACCTTGTACCTCGGTTGCGAGAATATCGCAAACTACTTGCAGGGTACCAACGGCCACGGTAACTTGCCTATCGTAGGTGGTAACGCACCATACGCCGAGGGCTTCAACTCGTCGCAGGTATGGGGTCCACTTATGGGTCGCAAGTTCTACATCGGCCTACGCCTCAACATCTACTAAACAATAAAAGATATAACCGATACGTTAATTAAATAAAACCTATAGACTATGAAGAAGATTGTATTGATGTGCCTCGTAGCACTTTTCGGCATCGGCATCGCTAATGCTCAGGAGCCTAAGACCGCTGTTAAGAAGAGCGTAACAGTAGAGTTCGCAACAGATATCGACTGCGCAGGTTGCGCAAAGAAGGTGACTAACACCATCCCATACGAGAAGGGCGTGAAGGATGTTCAGGTCGATGTTGCTACTAAGACCGTAACCGTAACTTACGACCCAGCAAAGACCAATAACGAGGCTTTGGTAAAGGCCTTCTCAAAGATTAAGATCAAGGCTGAGGCTAAGACCGAGAAGAAATAGTCGAGAGACTATACAGCAAGAGGGACTGCTCTATACGAGGAGCAGTCCCTTACTTTTTTGTAGGGCTACTGATTTATGCAAAAAAGTTTCATTATTAAATTTATTTTCACTAACTTTGCTATATATTTTTGATTTTTTTCGAAATAATCACTAATAAATAAACCAATACTATGAAAAAACTTTTCTATTTACTTCTCGCATTGCCTTTGGCACTCGTATCTTGCGAGAAACCCGTGGAGACTCCTAACGGAACAAATCCAGACGCTGTTACCTTGAGCGTAACCTCTGAGAAGGAGATTCATTTCACTGCCGAGGGTGGCGAGGCAACTATCGCATACACCTTGGAGAATGCCGTGGAGGAGGCTCTTGCAACCGCTTCTACCGAGGCTGAGTGGATCACCGTTGGTGATGTAACCGCATCAACCATCGCCTACAGCGTAGCTTCGAACGAGAGCGAGGAGGAGCGTAGCGCTGTAATCACAGTAAGTTACAACGACCTCAAGCAGGAGGTAACCATCAAGCAGGCTGGTGCTGAGGCTCCTGTGGCTATTCAGGGCTGGGGCATCGTAGGCTCTATGACCAACAACTGGGACTTGCAGAGTGTAATCACTATGCCTTTGGAGGGTGGCTACTACGCTGTTAAGGGCTTGGCACTCACCACTACAGATACCTTTATGTTTGTGAAGGATGGTGCCTACACCGAGAGTTTCGGTAGCGCAGGTACTCCTTGCGAGGCCAACTACTCTTACGACACCGTTAAGGCTGGTAGCAGCATCCGCGTAAAGGAGGATGGCACCTACGACATCTACCTCAACGAGTCTCTTACAAAATACTACGTTATGAGCGAGGGTACTGACCCAAGCGAGGCTACCGATGCCCTCAAGCCAGGCGAGATTGCTTGGTACGTAGCTGTTGGCCAAACAGAGGTAAGAATGAACACACAGAACAAATTCCTCGTGGCTAAGGATATCGTGCTTGGTGCAGAGGGTACCTTCTCACTCTACAACAGCAACAACAATACCTACTATGCTGAGGGTACTTTCGAGACAAATAAGGCTATTAAGGTTGTTCGAGGCGACAAGAGTATCACCGTAAACTGCGACCCTGAGGCTAAGTACGACATCTACTTCCGCGAGAGCGACAGCCTCGTATGGGTTGTTGATGCTGGCACAATGCCTAAGGATGAGGTCATTTGGACAAAGGTCGAGGGTGTTCACTTCTACGACTACGACATCACAAACTTCGGTATCTTCTTTATCTCTAATAACTTGATTATCAACGTGGAACTCTATAGCGGTATTGAGCCTAAGAACTCAATTATCCCTGAGGGTATCTACTACGTAGGTGGCGACGAGAACGACAATGGCTTCATCGTAGACTCAAGCCATAGCGCCAGCAACCTCGAAATCAACGGTTTCGAGTCAAACCTCTACTCAGGTACTATCGAGGTTAAGCACATCTCTGGTGGCTACGACTTCATCATTAAGATCGTAAGTACACACCAGCACAATATCGACGTTCGCTACACAGGTCCTGTGGCAAGCAACCCATATATGGGTCGTCCAATCTCAAACCCAGAGTAACGAATTAGAGTCATACCGACTAACAAGGGCGTGTCCACGACAGATGTGGACACGCCTTTGTTGCAAACTACCTAATCGCCCAATGGTTTGTTCCCCTCCTTACTGCCCAAATTCGATATAAAAGTTACCCCCTAAGATTTCGCCTTTCGCCTAATAACGAGAGGTGATTTTTTGTATTCTCTCCGAACAATGTCCCCTTTGGGTGTTGTTCGTTTGGGAAATTCTTTTTAATTTTGTAGTGCTATTGAATAGATAGCAGACATATTGAAAGTGTTTTTCGCAATCCTTAATCGAAAATGTGGAAGTTTTCAAGACAGTAGGATAACGAACAGCACTCATTTCTTGTATAGCTATGTGGCTATGCACTATTCGTGCATATATACCCCATACTATCCAAGTGTGGGGCATTGTATCGTTTATTACTGTCAGGTCTTTCCACAACCTTCGATTAAATAAACGGGAATCATCTCCACACTTTCTTTTTATATACTAATCCACCGCAAGAGGAGATGCTACGGTAATATAGTTTGAACAAACAAATACTAAAACTTATATTACTATGAAAAAACTATTAACACTATTCGCCATTGCATTGGCAGTTATGGTATCATCGTGCAGTAAATTTGATGATACAGCGATTTGGGATAAGCTCAACGAACATGAAGAGACCCTCAACGACCACGAGAAGCGCATTGCAGCCCTTGAGGAGTTGTGTCGCCAGCTAAATACTAACATTGATGCTCTTCAGACTATTGTTGAGGCTTTGGAGAAAAGAGACTACATTACCAATGTCTCTCCAGTTCGTGAGGATGGCGAAATTGTAGGTTATACAATTTCATTTGCTAACAGCGATACCATTACTATATATAACGGTAAAGATGATAATAATGGAACAGGTGGCTATACCCCTCAGATTGGCGTAAAGAAAGATGTGGATGGTATCTACTATTGGACTATTGACGGTGAGTGGTTGCTTGACGACTATGGTAATAAGATTAAAGCGGTCGGCGTAGACGGTAAGGATGGTGCTAATGGTAAAGATGGTATTACCCCACGAGTGAAGATTGATAATGACTATTGGTATATATCCTACGATGAGGGTGCTACCTGGATTGAGCTTGGTAGAGCAACTGGCAATGAAAATAGTTGCCCTATAGTGTCAGTCACAGAAACTGATGATGCAGTTATTTTTACATTGGCGGATGGATCCGAGATTAGAGTCGATAAGGAATCAATAAGTAGTAATCCTGTAGAATATTGTGAGTTGACGGTTGAATTGGACGATTGGAATGGTTATGCTACTTATGATAAACTAAAAATAATAATTGATGGAACAGAATATACTGCAATTGGAACATACTCAAATGTCCCCAAAGGTTCAATTGTTAATATATCTTGGACTTATAACCTGGCCGGGAGTAGGGGAGAAAAAAAATGTGATATTATGTGTTCACATGATACAAGGGTTTTAATTTCTGGAGGAGAATTAGAGATATTGTAAAGTTGCAATTTACATCTTAAAGACATGTTGTCCTAAAGAAAAGGCCTATTGGTTAAAAGAAGGTTTTAGCAATTTTTTGAAACAATGAAACATTTAACACTACTCTTGGTTGCTATTTAGCTGTTACATTTTATTGTGTTATAGATATTGGAGGCTCCTGTGCAGCTACAATATTTAGAGCTACGATATGGCAGCAAGTAGGTAATTTGCCATCTTTTGAGACCGACTATTTTTATGGTCGGTCTCTTTTGTTGATATATTTATCCTCTTAACTTCTCCAACCCCTTCTCAATATCCTCCACCGAACTAATCTTCACAATTTCCCCGGCGAACTCAATGTAACCACTGACAACTGGTTGAGGTTCTGCATCTGTATCAACAGCCAAGTCCGAAAACTTTACCCCCAGTTTATCTGCTATCTCTTCAATTTTATGAAGCAATAACAAAATAGTGGCGTATGTTGTGAACAGTGTTGTTCGCTCATACGCCACATTTGGATATTTAAACAGCAGCTTCGGAAGATGCGCTATCAAGGTATCCTGTTTCTCGCAAAAGACAATCCCTAAAATCGGTCAGTAGCACATTAACAATCTATCCGCAAGAGAGGGTTGTTTCTTGATACCGCAGGAGGGCTGGTTACTCGGTCTTAACAACAATTTTTGCTGGCTTAAGGCCCTTGGCTGTCGCCGTAAGGGTTATTTCACCAGAAGTGTCAGTGCTCTGAACTATGGCCGTCATCATACCGCTAAAGACCTCCATCTCTGGAACGTGGAACAACTCGGTAGAGACCGTACTACCATTAGCACCAGCGCGATAGAAGCCCTCGCCACTAACCCTATAGCTAATCCTATGAGAGGCATTAGGGCATAGGTTGCCATCCTTGTCCACCACACGCACGGTGATAAACGAGAGGTCGCGACCATCAGCCTTGATGACATCCCTATCGGCCTCAAGTTCTATATGGTGAGGCTTGCCTGCAGTGACCATAGTACGCTCGGCAACGGGGTTACCCTCCACGTCGTAGGCAACGACCTTAACCTCTCCTGGCTCGTAGACCGTATCCATCCACATCAGGCGATAGCGACTCTGGCGTGTGAAACTTGTTGCACTCTCCTCCTTATCCATAGTATTTTCGGCCGTAACGCTCATATCCTTGCAACGAACACCCTGACTAACACCATTGATGAAGAGTTCAGCCTTAGGGTAGTTAGTATAGACAAATATCGGGGTCACCTCGCCCTCACGGCCCTCCCAGTTCCAGTGGGGGAGGATATGAAGGGTCTCCGCCTCACGATTCCAGTGGCTACGATAGAGGTAGTAGCGATCCTTCGGTAGCCCCGCAAGATCTACAATGCCGAAGAGCGACGAGTGGCTTGGCCAATCGGTATAGTAGGGCGTGGGCTCACCGAGGTAGTCGAAGCCCGTCCAGACAAACTCACCAATGCCCCACTCGAAGTCGTCGTGCCAAATCCAATCATCCTCGGGGAGGTTAGACCAACCGCAATGCTCTACGTCGTAAGATGAAGAGTGGTGGTCGTCGTACTTCTGCATCGAGCGTCGCTCGACAGGGAACTTATAGATACCACGACTACTTACCGTCGAGGCGGTCTCCGAGCCGAGGATAATCTGCTGAGGCAGACGCAAGTAGTTGTCGGGATAGCGGTGTGGGCGGTAGTTGAATCCTGCGACATCCATCACCGCAGCCATATTATTATGCACCACATTGTGAGGCTGATCCATACCCTGTGTCACAAGGCGTGTAGGATCCTCACGGTGGCATATATCCTGCAACATACGCGACAACTTAGCACCCCATATAACATCGCCCTGATCGGGGACCTCATTGCCAATACACCACATAACCACACTTGGGTTGTTGCGGTAGTGGTGGATGAGGTTCACAAGGTCGCGCTCGGCCCACTCATCAAAATATTTGTGGTAGCCATTCTTCACCTTCGCCGTGCGCCACTCATCGAAGGACTCGACCATAAGCATCATACCCATCTCGTCGCAAGCCTCGACAAGTTCTGGGGCAGGCATATTGTGTGAGGTGCGGATGGCGTTACAGCCCATATCCTTCATTATACGAATCTGGCGACGGATGGCAGCATCGTTCACCGCAGCACCCAAAGGGCCGAGGTCGTGGTGGTTGCAGACACCCTTGAACTTCGTAGGCTCTCCATTGAGGAACATACCCTTATCGGGGATTATCTCCAACGTGCGGATGCCAAAACGTGTGGTGTACTGATCACGCAACTCTTTGCCCAAAAATATCTTTGACGTAGCGGTATAAAGAGAAGGCTCATCCACCGACCATAACAGAGGGGCGGCAATATCTATGCTCTGCTCGAAGAGGTCGGTCTCGTACTTGCTCAAGAAACCCTCGGCAGTGGCTACTACCCTACCCTTAGGGTCGTTGATAGTGGTTACGATACGGCAATGCTCACGCTTAACATCTTCGGGCATAGTGACCTTAGTACGCAAGACTACCTTAGCGTAATCCTCTGTGACAGTAGGTGTTGTGAGCTGTGTTCCCCACACTGGCACGTGTACCTCGTCGGTAAGCACGAGGTGTACGTTGCGGTAAAGGCCCGCACCAGGATACCAACGCGACGAGTCACTCTCGTTCTCAAGGCGCACGGCAAGTTCATTGACACCCTCCTTGACGTATGGCGTAACGTCGAAGTGGAACGAGTTGTAACCATAGGGCCAGAAGCCCACCTCCACGCCATTGACATAGACACGTGCTTGGCTCATTGCACCATCAAAGATAAGCGTAGCACATCTGCCCTCGCCAAAATCGTTAATCTCGAAGTCGAGACGATACCAACCCACACCAACGAAGGGGAGACCTCCCGTGCGGCCAGCGTGTTCCATAGCCTCGTGCTGACCATCCTGTGTGATGGCTACGTTCTGTTGGTCGTTATGGATGCTAAAAGGGCCATAGATAGCCCAGTCGTGAGGCACGACAACCTCCTGCCACGCACTATCGTCGTAACCCACGTTTTTGAAGTCGGCACTATCCTGGCGAGTAAAGCGCCAACCACGCTCCAAGAGTTGCTCACTGCGCTGAGCATCAGCCACAAACGGCATAGCAATTAGACATATCGCTAATAATGCAAGTCGTCTCATATTCATCGGTTCGTTAGTTTAAAGGTCAAAGTAATGATCTAATCTATACCACAAAAATAGCATAAATTATAAACTTTGCCAAATCTCCTCAACTTATATCCCCAAGATGTCTCCATTTAGTTGTGGTTAAAGTAAAAAATAGTAGAGCAGGATAAGATATGTTTTTTCGATTTTTTTTGTACCTTTGTCATAATATTAGCTCAAACAAACAGATGACAGAAAAACTATTTGGCCTAAACAAGAAGGAGACCTCCATTCGCACCGAGGTAATGGCAGGTATCACCACTTTCCTCACTATGGCCTATATCTTGGCCATCAACCCCAGCATCCTTGCTGAAACGGGTATGGATAAGGGCGCTCTCTTCACCACCACAGTCCTAATGTCGGCCCTGCCAACAATCTTTATGGGACTCTACGCCAAACTACCCTTGGCCCTCGCTCCGGGTATGGGTCTCAACGCCTTCTTCGCATATACGGTTTGTACGGTTATGGGCTACTCTTGGCAGTTTGCCTTGACCGCCGTATTCCTTGAGGGCTTGGTGTTTCTGCTACTCACGGTGACAAACCTACGCGAAAAGATTGTAGATGTCATCCCCGCCTCACTAAAGAAGGCTATTAGCGCAGGTATCGGACTCTACATCGCCTTCATCGGCCTAAAGAGCGCAGGTGTCATCGTAAATAACGACGCTACATTGGTATCGTTGGGCGACCTATCGTCTGGCTCGGCACTCTTGGGCGCTATCGGCATCTTGATAACCTCCGTTATGCTCGTCAAAAGGGTTAGGGGCGCACTCCTCTTCGGCATCCTCATCACCACGCTCATAGGCATCCCATTGGGTGTTACGCATATCGACGGCATATTCAGCACCCCACCATCTATCGAGCCTATATTTATGAAGTTCGAGTGGGATCATATCCTCACTAAGGATATGGCTATCATCGTCTTTACCTTCCTCTTCGTGGACCTCTTCGACTGCATAGGCACGGTAATAGGTGTGACAAGTCGCGCAAATATGGTTAAGGAGGATGGTAAGATTCCGCACCTCAAAGAGATATTTATGGTGGACTCTATCTCTACGGCTGCTGGCGCTATGATGGGAACAAGCACCGTGGCTGTATATGTGGAGAGTGCTGCTGGTGTGAACGAGGGTGGTCGCAGTGGTCTCACCGCCACCGTTACTGGTCTCTGCTTCCTTGTCGCCCTCTTCCTTGCCCCACTCTTCTTGGCTATCCCAGCAGCAGCAACAACCCCAGTATTGGTGTTGGTGGGTTTGATGATGCTTGGCTCGGTACTCGAAATCGACTTCAACGACTACTCCGAGGCCATTCCTGCCTTCATCTGCATATTGCTTATGCCACTGACCTACAGCATCTCGGATGGTATCGTCTTGGGCCACCTAAGTTATATCGTCATCAACCTACTAAGCGGAAATCATAGGAAACTAACCGTGGGAATGTACATATTAGCGGCGTTCTTCCTAATAAAATTCCTAATATAATCCTCACTTTGCTAAAGCAAAGGCTCGCTTTATGAGGTTATTTCAATTTTTTAAGTAACTTTGCGGGCGAAAACAAGATAGCATATAAACACTTGTAACTTTTTTTACTAAACTATGTCAGTAGAAAGCACAGTAAGAGCCGTGACGACACTACGTCTTACGGAGATGAAACAGCGTGGCGAGAAGATTGCTATGCTCACCTCTTATGACTACTCGATGGCTAAAATCGTGGATCAGGCAGGTATCGACGTAATTCTCGTTGGTGACTCTGCAGCCAATGTTATGGCAGGTTTCGAGACCACGTTGCCCATCACACTCGATATGATGATCTACCACGCTAAGTCTGTTGTTCGCGCCGTGGAGCGCGCCTTGGTCGTTGTAGACCTCCCCTTCGGTACCTATCAGGGTAACTCAAAGGTGGCCCTCGACTCGGCAGTACGCATTATGAAGGAGACCGAGGCTGATGCTGTAAAACTTGAGGGTGGTGAGGAGATTTTGGAGTCGGTAACCCGTATCCTCTCGGCAGGCATCCCCGTAATGGGACACCTCGGACTTACCCCTCAGTCGATTCACAAGTTCGGCACCTACAACGTGCGAGCAAAGGATGAGGCAGAGGCTGAGAAACTTATCCGCGATGCACACCTCTTGGAGGATGCTGGCTGTTTCGCCTTGGTATTGGAGAAGATCCCTGCAGCCTTGGGTAAGCGTGTATCTGAGGAGTTGCACATCCCAACCATCGGTATCGGTGCTGGTGGCTCGACAGATGGTCAGGTGCTTGTTGTTCACGATATGCTCGGCATCACACAGGCCTTCTCTCCACGCTTCTTGCGTCGCTATGCCGACATCGGCACAACAATCTCTGAGGCCGTAGGCCACTACGTTGATGACGTTAAGAGCCGTGACTTCCCTAACGAGAAGGAGCAGTATTAATTTCGATTATAACAACCTATATATATGGCAGGATCAAATTTTGTTGATTACGTAAAGATATTTGCACGCTCTGGTCACGGAGGTGCTGGCTCGTGCCACTTCCGTCGCGAGAAGTTCGTAGCCTTCGGTGGTCCCGATGGTGGAGATGGTGGTAAGGGCGGTAGCATCATTCTTCAGGGCGACAGCCAGTATTGGACACTCATCCACCTTAAGTATAAGCGTCACCAGTTTGCTGAAGATGGCGAGAATGGCCACGGCGCACGCTCTACGGGTGCGGATGCCAAGGATATCATCATCCCTGTACCCCTCGGCACAGTAGCCAAGCAGGTATTCACCGACGAGGAGACTGGCGAAACATATACCGAGGTCGTTGGTGAGGTCACCGAACACGGCGAGCAGTTGGTACTCCTCAAGGGTGGCCGTGGTGGTTTGGGTAACTGGCACTTCCGCACAGCGACAAACCAGACACCACGCTACGCACAGCCTGGCGAGGATGGTGCTGAGGGCGCCTTCATCCTCGAACTTAAGGTGTTGGCGGACGTAGGTCTTGTAGGATTCCCAAATGCGGGTAAATCTACACTCCTCTCGGTGGTGTCGGCAGCGAAGCCAAAGATTGCCAACTACGCATTTACCACGCTGGAGCCAAACCTCGGCATCGTATCGGTGCGTGACGACCACTCATTCGTTATGGCCGACATCCCAGGTATCATCGAGGGTGCACACGAGGGTCGTGGTCTGGGTACTCGCTTCCTGCGCCATATCGAGCGTAACTCCGTACTGCTCTTTATGGTACCTGCCGATAGCGACGACATCGCTGCGGACTACGAGATCTTGTTGGGCGAATTGACACAGTACAACCCCGAGTTGTTGGATAAGCAGCGCCTCTTGGCTATCACCAAGTGCGATATGCTCGACGACGAACTTATCGAGCAGATGAAAGCGCACTTGCCCGAGGGCGTGGAGTCTATCTTCATCTCGTCGGTAGCGGGTATGAACATCACCCAACTCAAGGATATGTTGTGGCGCGCATTGACTAAGTAGTCACTGCCGAAACCCCATAAAGTAAGGGACTGCCCCAAAAGGACAGTCCCTATTTTATTTTTTGGGTTTTATCGAAGTTGTATAACAGAGTCTGTTATACCTCCTCTACTACTTTTCGAACTTTGCCTTAGCCTTCTCAAGTTGGCGCTTAAGAACATCCATTGAGTTATCTACAGCCTCCTCAAAGGTGAAGGCACGCTCCTCTACTCTAATGTCGCTACCAGGCACGTGGAGCGAAATCACTACTACTTTGTTACCCTTTTCTGAATCTGGATCAAGGCGTAAAACTACCTCTACATCCCCCGCTCGATCATCGACAAAGCGATCCAATCTATCCATCTTCTTCTGAATGAACTCAAGCAACTGCTTGCTCGCATCGAATTTTAGTGACTGAATCTGTACGTTCATAGGTCATAAAGTATTAAGTTTATATATGTGCCGTTGCTCGCGTGGCATCGGCTGTCCAAGTCACTGCTCCTCGCTCGGGCGAGAGTGGGGATGGGCAAAGGAGACTACCTCCTTCAACCTCTCAATGTCGGTATGCGTATATACCTGTGTGGCCTTGAGGGAACTATGTCCCAGCAACTCCTGTATCTCGCGCAGGTCTGCACCCCTATTGAGTAGATGGGTAGCAAAGGTATGGCGCAACACGTGGGGCGAGGTCTTACCCAGCACTCCCGAACTCTTAAGCACTCGATTTACGATGCGCTCCACCGTTCTTTGAGAGATACGCTCCCCTTTCTGAGATAAAATTAATGGAAATTTTTGACCTGTGCAAATATTTTGTGAAGAAATTTGACTAAAATACTTTTTTAATATCTCTCCCATTCCCTGCAAAAGGGGCTGGATACGCTCCTTGCGACCCTTACCCATAACTCGTATCGAGGAGTAGTCCGACGCAACATCCTGAGCATTAGCACCCACAACCTCAGCAAGGCGTAGGCCCGAGGTGTAGATAAGCAAAACTATCACCGCATCACGCAGACGCACGAAATCATCCGACTCAATATCTGACTTAAGGCCATTCACCACATCCATCATACGGCTGTCGGCAACAAAGACGGGGAGGCGCTTCGGGGTTTTGAACTGCTTCACCGTGCCGAAAATATCCTTCTCGACCCACCCCTTCGACTGCATCCAATGCCAGAGCGTACGCAACGAGGCCGTAGCACGATTTACCGACGTATGCTTTAAACCACGCTCGTTGAGGAGGTAGATAGTCCAATCGACGACATCCTCGCGCGTGATGACCGAGGGGTCGAACTCCTCCTCAGAGACCTTGAGCCACGACAAGAAGTCGGCAATATCCCTACGGTAGTTGCGCACCGTGAGGGGCGAATAGCGACGCTCCGCCTCAAGCCACTCTATGAATTTAGCAACCACCGTCATAGCACTCTACTCTCAATAAATAGTCCGCGTGTGCGCCCCTCGCTCTCGACAAAGAGCCAAAGCCCCTTATCACTACACTTCACATCCCTAAGCAAGAGATGCTCCATAGGCACGACACCAGCGATGCGCACCGAGCCTCGCTCCACAGCGCCACATATTACGCCAGTGAGCCTACCCTCACTAAGTTCGAGTGCAAAAATCTCGCCTTGAGGGGTTATATAAATCTGTTCGGGGAGCGCAACGCAACCCTTGCGAGCATCGACAAGAACTATTTCACGCCCCTGGTCACTCAGCACCTCGACAACAGAGAGCCTATCTTCCAGGGCTATCTCCACCCTACGGCAGTAACAGCCATACCACATCTTAACCTCCTCGGCAACTAAGCGTTCCTCCTCACTCTCGACGCCCGATGCAAACTTAAGCGGTTCGACACCACCCTTAGCACCTATGAACTCCTCGGCACTAACCTCGCGTGGCATAATGGCAAGGCTCTCGAAGGGGGTATAGTCCACATCAAGGCTCTCGGCCAAGAGCAGGGAACTCTCCACCATAGATGAGGTGTGGCGTAGCGTAGATATGACATCGCCATAGAGGCGTTTATAGCGTCGCTTATCGCACTTTGCAAGGGCCATAACGACACTATGGCGGTTACCCAAGGCCATCTCTCGGCCCAAGGCATAGCCATAGTTATAGACCTCACTCAACCCCTCCTGCGAAGCCCACCGCTTAAGGAGGTAGGGGGTATAGGAGCGCAACATAGCGACATCTTCCGCCGAGGTACAACCATCCTCGGGGCGTAGCATCTCGTATATATAAAGGTATAGCGAACTAAGTTGCCCCTTCACCGCCTGCTCAGTAACTACCTCCCACACCTCCTCACGCTCGGCAGTGGTAAGGCTACCAAGGCGTTCGACACCTTGGCGTACCCTCTCCGAGGTCTTCGACGAGGTAAGGAGACGCTCCTGCTGGCGCACATCCATCTCTACCCAAGGGCGTTGAGCAGATACGACAAAGTGTGCCGACACAAGGAGTGCGACAAGCAAGAGGAGTCTACGCATAACACTCGCTACTTAAAAAACTTATACTGGAAAATCAACAGATAGACTACTGCAACAGAGATATAGGCATCTGCAACATTGAAGATAGCGCCGAAGAAGTAGCCGTCGCCACCGACCAAGAAGTCGAGGAACGAGGGGCAGTTCTCCCACTTGAAGAGTGGCAGATGGATCATATCGATAACCTTACCCATAAGCAAGCCCGCATCCTGAGTATCGAGCAACAGACCATAGAAGATGCTATCCACAAGGTTTCCGATTGCACCAGCAAGGATGAGAACACCGCCCACGATGACACCCTTAGGCACCTCGCTACCCTTCTTGAGCAACACCCCAAGGCCATAGATCAACAGGCCAATCATACCCATACGGAAGAGCGTAAGTATGAGTTTACCCCAGTCGATGCCACTGCCAAAATTGCCGAGTTGCATACCAAAGGCAAAGCCGTTGTTCTCGACATAGCAGAGGTTAAACCACGAAAAGACCTCGATGCGCTCGCCAACCTCCAAGTTGAAGTGGACCAACATCTTTACTGCCTGGTCGATAAGGACAAGAATGAGTACCCAAAGAGCAACCTTCCATCCCGCAGATATTTTGCATTTTCCCATAATGATTCCTTTTATAGTAGTTTAAGTTTGCCACCGCTCAGTATGGCCATTGGGCCAATGAGCAATAAATTTCGTACAAAGATAGTAAAATTTAAGAAAAAAACACTACTTTTGTGCATCGATCTGAGCCCAGATGGCGAAATGGTAGACGCGCTCGTTTCAGGTGCGAGTGCTTTGCGGCGTGTAGGTTCGAGTCCTATTCTGGGCACAAGGAGCAGTTTGCTAGACTGCTCCTTTTTTTTGTGTCCACAATAGAACTCGCACTGACTGGGGCGACTCGGCAAAATCATAGCTGATCCTTGATTGGGTTAGTTGTTGAACAACTACGAAAATATAGGGCGAGTATTACTCGCTCAAGCAAGCTTGACGCTAACACTCTCCCTATATTCTATACCTACGGTATTATACCCAATCAAACCTCCTGGGTTTGCTCTCGTTCTGCTGAACGCAGTTCAAGTCCTGGCCTAAGTTCTTGGGATGAAATGGTTATATCTACAATTCATCAGAGCGTTTCTCGGCTCTCCATCGGTGAACTTAACACATTCAACCTTTGACAATTTTGTTTTACAAAATATTTTTATTAACTTTGTTTTAGGTCACAAGAAACATGTAATATACTACTAATCAAATTTGCCATTATGAAAAAAGCAACATCACTAATAACCCTACTCATTTTACTGAGTGCATGCAATAATTTCTCGAATGAATACGCCAAAAGTCAAGAAGATTTAGCATCAGCAAGAGATAGCATCTGTATCTTACAGAAGCAGATAGAGCAATTATCATATCCGGCGAATCAAAGATTAGATAATATCAACAAACTGATTCAAGAGGGTAATTTTGAATCTGCTCAAATCGAACTCAAAAACTTGGTAGCACTCTTTCCAAATAGCAAAGAAGCACAATTAGAGCCCAATCTAAAATCCAAAATAGAATCACTTCGTCAAGCTAAAATTGAAGAACAGAAAAGACTTAAAGCACTTGGATTTAAAGTTTTAAAAGACAATATGACTGTGTCAATTGGAGATGTATGCGCCAAATTCAATGGATTTAAGACAGCTAGCACATTTGTATTCGATAATGACGGCTACGAATATCGTTACCGCCAAGCAGATAAAAACTGCATGTATATTTCTGCATCAATGAATATTACTTCATCAAGTTCGAATCCAAAGCTACCAGAGTGTGCTATTTATTTTGTAGATGGCGACGTATTGCGAAGTAGTCAAGTTAGATTTACTACAGAATTTGCTAGATGGGAGGATTATGGATCTTATTTAGGAAACGATGCTGACTTTAATAATGATTTCAGCAAAGTAAATACCGTAAAATTTAAGATAGGTGCTGAGATTGAGAACGAAGATTTGAAGCGCCCATTTGTAGTAATACTAAAAAAAGAAGGGGTATTAGAAAGAAAAATGGACAGATATGCTACTCCTGCGGTAAGATATAGTGGACACGCATCATTCCCATCGACATTGACCATAGAAGATGTTGATAAATCGGGACAATATGTAGTAATTAAAAGATATAATTTTGATAAACTTTAAAAATAAATACAAGAGCTACGTTTAACCACTATTGGCAAAAATAATTCGATAATCTGTCACACCGTGGCACAAGGAGCAGTTTGTTAGACTGCTCTTTTTTTGTTCTGGTGGGGAGAGGGGCAATGCGCAGAAGGTAAAAAAAGTAGAGGGTGGCCCGAATTGGGCCACCCTCACCTTTACTTGATATATTCTACTATGCACCGAAGTTATCGAAGAGAATATTCTCGGCTGGAACACCAAGATTATCCAAAAGATTAACTACTGACTGCGCCATCATTGGAGGTCCACACATCAAGTAGATGATGCCCTCTGGCTCGTCGTGGTTCTTCAAATATGTCTCATACAACACATTGTGAACGAAACCTGCTACGTAAGGAACACCTGCCTTATCTGCCTCTGGATCTGGACGGTCCAAAGCCAAGTGGAACTTGAAGTTAGGGAACTCCTTCTCAATCTGGTAGTAGTCATCGAGGTAGAAGGCCTCCTTGAGTGAACGAGCACCATAGAAGAAATTAACCTTGCGACCTGTCTTAACAGTCTTGAAGAGGTGCATAATGTGTGAACGCATAGGCGCCATACCTGCACCACCACCGATGAATACAAGCTCCTGATCGTCAGAAAGGTTATCTGGCAAGAAGAACTCACCGAATGGACCCGACATAATGATCTTGTCGCCTGGCTTCAACGAATAGATATATGATGAACATACACCTGGATTAACATTCATAAAGCCTCCTGTAGCACGATCGAATGGAGGAGTTGCAATACGTACGTTAAGCTTGATGATATCACCCTCAGCAGGGTAGGTAGCGCAAGAGTATGCACGTACCTGTGGCTCAGGATTAACCATCTTGAGGTTGAAGACACCCATCTTCTCCCAATCCTCGCGGTACTCAGGATCAACATCGATATCCTTGTAATCTACGGTGATTGCAGGAACGTCGATCTGGATATAACCACCAGAACGGAAGTTCAAGTGCTCGCCCTCAGGCAACTTAACAACGAACTCCTTGATGAAGGTAGCAACATTGTTGTTAGAGACAACCTCGCACTCCCACTTCTTGATGCTAAGAACTGAAGCAGGAACCTTGATTGCGATATCCTCCTTAACCTTAACCTGGCAACCAAGACGCCAGCCCTCGTTGATCTCGCGACGGTTGAAGAAGCCACGCTCGGTAGGCAAAATCTCGCCACCGCCCGAAACTACCTGGCACTTGCACTGACCGCAAGCACCCTTACCACCACAAGCCGAAGGAAGGAAGATACCCTGCTCTGAAAGAGTGTTGAGAAGTGTTGAGCCTGACTCAACCTCCAACACCTTATCGCCATCGTTGATATTTACCTTAACAGCGCCTGACGATGTAAGTCTTGCCTTTGCAAAGAGTAGCAGTGCCACGAGAACGAGGGTCACCGCAAGAAAGGCAACTATTGCATAGATAATGATAGTAACATTCATACCTTATACTCTTTTAAAGGTTACAACTGAATACCAGAGAAGATCATAAATGCGATACCCATCAAACCTGTGATGATGAAGGCAATACCTGGACCCTTCAACGCTGCAGGAACGTGTGAGTACTCGATCTTCTCGCGGATAGCAGCCATCATAACGATAGCCAACCACCAACCAATACCTGAACCAAGACCGTAAACAACTGAGTCGCCTACAGAGTTGATCTCGGTGCCTACCATCTGCTGCATAAACAACGAACCACCCATGATGGCACAGTTTACAGCGATAAGTGGCAAGAAGATACCCAACTGGTTGTACAACGATGGCGAGAACTTCTCGACAATCATCTCAACCAACTGAACGAAGGCTGCAATAACGGCGATGAACAAGATGAACGACAAGAAGCCGAGATCTACGCCCTCACCAAGTGCATTAGGAGCCAACACATACTGATTCAAGAGGTAGTTCAAAGGCACAGTCATCACCTGAACGAAGGTAACGGCAGCACCCAAGCCCAAAGCGGTCTTTACGCTCTTCGATACGGCAATGTAAGAACACATACCGAAGAAGTATGCGAAGACCATATTTTCGATAAATACCGAATTAATAAACAAATTCAACATACGCTACCCTCCTATTTTTCCTGTAAATCCTTATTAATAGAGCGATGAACCCAGATGATAACACCCACGATGATAAGTGCCATCGGAGGGAAGAGCATCAACGAGTTGTTTACATAGCCGAAGCGTGCAATAACATCGAAGCCGAAGAGTGTACCTGAGCCAAACAACTCACGGAAGAAGGCTACCAATACCAAGATAAAGGCATAGCCCAAACCGTTAGCAACACCATCAACAAAGGCATCCCAAGGCTTGTTACCCAACGCAAAGGCCTCAACACGACCCATAACGATACAGTTCGTAATGATAAGACCTACGTAAACAGACAACTGCTTAGATACATCATACATATACGCGCGTAGGAACTGGTCTACGACGATTACCAAGGTTGCAATGACAACCAACTGCACGATGATACGGATACGTGATGGAACACCATTACGCAACAACGACATCACGAGGTTTGAGAAAGCAGTAACAAATGTCACCGAAAGACCCATAACAAAGGCTGGCTCCAACTTAACTGTTACGGCCAACGCTGAACAGATACCCAAAATCTGAACGATAACTGGGTTGTTCGCTGCCAAAGGATTAGTAAAATTCTTGCTTAGTTTCATAGTTTACTCCTCCTCAACATTAATAGGTTCAACAATAGCCTCCTCTGAGCACTCGCCACAATCGCAGCACTCTTCAACATCTGCCTCAGCAGCTGTCTCAGTAGCACGCAAGAATGACTCATACTTGCCAATAGAGGTTGCCAACATAGCGTTTACACCATCACAAGTCTTTGTACCACCTGTGATAGCATCTACCTGATGCTCGTTCTGAGCGCCACCCTTCTGCATACGAACTGCAAAGTTGCCCTCAGCATTGTAGAGTTTCTTACCCTCGAATGTGCTCTGAACCTTGTCAGTAGCGATCTCAGCACCAAGACCTGGAGTCTCGCCAGCGTGGTCCATAACGATACCAGTGATCTCAACATTGTCTGTGGTCTGCAACAAAGATACATAACCCCAGATGTCACCCCAAAGACCCTTACCTACGATAGGCAATACGAACTTGGTAGCACCATCCTTCTCCATCTTGAAGATTGGGAGGTTATCCTCAGCCTCAGACAACGCCTTACGGTTGCCAAGCATATCGAAGACCTCAGCAACGACAGCCTCATCTACGACCTCAGTGAACTCTCCAGCAGTCAAACGACCGATGGTTACAACCTCGTCGAAGTTAGCCTCTGCCTCGCCAAAGGCTCTCATAATAGATACCTTCTGCTCGTTAAGCACATTTGCATCCTGCTTACCCTTAAGAGAGGTAGCCAAGAATGCGAGCAAGGCACCAACGATTACCACCATAACAACGGTATAGGTGATAATATAAAGATTAGAATTCTTATTAATTGCCATAGTTCCTCGCTTATTTAACATTCTTAATCAACTTCTTACGACGTGCGATGTTGCGCTCAACAACGAAGTAGTCGATGAGTGGAGCCAACGCATTCATAAAGAGGATTGAGAGCATCATACCCTCTGGATATGCTGGGTTTACTACACGGATAAGTACTGCCAAAGCACCTACCATCAAACCGTAAATCCACTTACCTGCGTTAGTCTGTGCAGAGGTAACAGGGTCGGTAGCCATAAATACTGCACCGAACGCGAAACCACCTACCAACAAGTGGTAGTATGCTGGGAACTCGGTCAAGCCAACTACGTCGAACAAGTAACCGAAGGCCAAACCACCAACAAATACAGACAACATAATGCGCCAAGAAGCAACACCAGTAAAGAGCAAGATTGCAGCACCAATGAGGATAGCCAATGTAGAGGTCTCACCCACAGAACCTGGGATCAAACCGATGAAGGCATCCATAGCGCTCCACTCCATACCGCCTGTAGTTGAGAGCTGCTCCAAAGCAGTTGCACCAGTCTTACCATCAGCAGCATACCATACAGACTCACCAGACATCTGTGGAGTGTAAGCGAAGAAGGCGAAGGCACGTGCCAACAACGCTGGGTTGAAGACGTTCATACCTGTACCACCGAATACCTCCTTACCGATAATTACGGCGAATGCAGTTGAGAGTGCTACGATCCACAATGGCACCGAGATAGGCATTACCATAGGGATAAGCAAACCAGACACAAGGAAACCCTCGTTAATCTCGTGCTTACGCTTCTGAGCAAATGCAAACTCAATTGCAAGACCAGTAACGTAAGATACGATAATCATAGGCAACATCTTCAAGAAACCAAACCAGAACGCTGGCAAGATACCCTCGATACCTGCCTGATAACCGATGTTGTACATACCGAACAACAAGGCTGGCAACAACGCTACAACCACAACGATCATCACACGCTTGATATCGTTACAGTCGCGAATGTGCGCACCCTTAGAGGTGGTAGTGTTAGGAACAAAAAGGAATGTCTCGAAGCCCTCGAATGTAGAGTGCAAGAAACCGAGCTTGCCGCCCTCAGAGAAGGTAGGCTTAATCTTATCTACTAAATTACGCAATCCCATACCTTAGCTCTCCTTAATCATTAGGTTAATACCATCACGCACAATCTGCTGCATCTCGATCTTCGATGGATCAACGAACTCGCAGAGTGCCAAATCCTCTGGCAACACCTCATAGATACCAAGGTTCTCCATCTTATCGAGATCCTTAACGAGGATAGCCTTCAACAGATATGCTACATAAACATCCATTGGCAAGTAGTTCTCGTAGAGACCTGTTACTACGAATGGACGCTCACCACCATTGAGGTTAGTATCGAGTTTGTACTCCTTCTTTGGGCAAAGCCAAGAGAAGTATGCACGAGATACTGAGAAGCGGTGGAAGCGTGGCATAGCCCAGCCGAGCAACTCATATACATCGCCCTCAGGGATGAGGCTCAACATATTTGCACCAGCAGAGATATAGCCGTCGTGTGCAGTCTTAACACCAGTCAAAACATCACCAGAGATAATACGCACCTTAGCATCTACCTTACCTACGATAGACTCTACCGCAGCACCAGCGATGATGCGCTTGTAGCAAGGCTTCTGCGCCTCGCTACCTGCTACGGCGATAACCTTAGTCATATCGAGCTTACCAGTAGTAACGAAGCGACCGATGAGTGCTACGTCCTGAATGTTTACAGTCCAAACTACATCGCCCTTAGCGATACGGTCGATGTGGTGGATCTGAACACCTACGTTACCAACAGGGTGCTTACCTGAGAAGGTGTGGTACTCCACGCCCTTAACCTCAGACATATAACCCTCGTCACCCTTGCGAGCAGAGAGGTGTACCTTGCCATTGGTGAGGCGAGCCAACACTGCCAAACCTGCCTCTACAGCAGCCTTATCGTTCTGGAGAACGAAGTTGTAGTCTGGCGCCAATGGTGCTGAATCGAAGGCTGAAACGAAGATTGCCTTAGGCTCAGCGTCTGGGTTAGCGATAACACCATAAGGACGCTCTACGATACGAGTCCAGAGACCCGACTCAAGAAGCATCTCGACAATAGCAGAACGATCAGCCTTGGCATCAACTACCTTAAGCTCCTTCACCACCTGTGTCTGATCTGGCTCGATAGCCACGTTGAGCAACTTGCGCTTCTCGCCACGGTTGATGGCTGAAACAACACCGCTAACGGGCGAAGTAAAGAGGATACGTGGGTCCTTCTTATCGAAGAACAACGCAGTGCCGACCTCTACCTTATCGCCGACCTTAACCAACAGCTTAGGTGTGACGTTCTCATAATCAAGCGGACTTACAGCGTAAGACTTAGCCATAGGAGCATTCTCCACGACTGCCTCTGCCTTACCAGCCAACTTAATGTCGAGACCTTTACATAATTTAATGTTTTTCGACATAAAAACTGTTTGTTAGATTAATATAAATAGTTTTATTGTTTATGTTTGTTGTTTTCTGAATCCTCTCGGTTATCCATATAAACTATAAAATGCGCACGAAGATACTACTTTTTTTCCATAATGCCAATCATATAGGCCAATTTTTTATATCAAAAGATATTTTACCCCCGAAAGCATAGAAAAACCAGAGAATTATGCTACATTTGTAGTTGCTATGGAGTTCCGTGCAAAATATATCGACGTTCACACCCACCACCCTCGCGCCGATGTGATATCGCCTACGACCGTGGGCATCCATCCGTGGCACGCCACCAAAGAGTTCTCACTCCCCAACTTCGGGTCGTGCGACCTGATTGGCGAGATAGGCTTGGACTACGCCAGGGATGTAGATCGTGCGACACAGGATGATGTGTTTAGGGCACAATTAAGTGAGGCGGAACGCTTAAAGAAGGGGGTTGTTCTGCACGTGGTAAAGGCCTTCGAGCCAGTGATGAACGCCCTTGCTAAATACGACTTGAGGGGCGTTGTTTTTCACGGATTCGTAGGCTCGGCAGAGCAGGCAAAGAGGTGTTTTGCCCGAGGTTACTACCTCTCCTTTGGCCACCGCTCGCTCTTGTCGCCTCGCACCGTAGAGGTGATAAAGGCAACACCCGAGGAGTTGCTATTTTGTGAGACCGACGATATGACCACGCCCACAATAGAGGAGGTTTACGCCCAAGTGGCACACCTACGTAACACCTCGACTGAGGAGTTATTACGGGCCATAGCGCAAAATTATAACAGACTGATATTCAAAGGATGACAAATTGGTTAGAGCGAACAGAACTACTGCTTGGCACAGAGAAGTTGGAGCAACTTCGAGGGGCTAACGTCTTGGTGGTTGGCGTGGGTGGCGTAGGAGCTTACGCTGCCGAGATGATAGTGCGCAGTGGCGTAGGAAGGATGACGATTGCCGATGCGGACAAGGTCTCGGAGAGCAACATCAACCGACAGCTCGTGGCACTCCACTCAACCATAGGTCGCCAGAAGTGCGAGATTCTGGCCGAGCGACTTAAGGATATAAACCCCGACCTGGAACTCACCATCGTAAACCGCTTTATCAAGGATGACGAAACAGACGCTCTCCTCGATAGCGACAAGTTCGACTATGTGGTGGATGCCATCGACACCCTCTCTCCGAAGTTAGCACTCATCAAGGGGGCGCTCGACAGAGGTATTCCGTTGGTTAGCTCTATGGGGGCTGGCGCAAAGACCGACCCTACGCTTATGGAGATTAAGGATATCGCCAAAACTCACCACTGTCCATTGGCACATATGCTCCGCAAACGCCTACATAAGATAGGCATTAAGCGAGGTTTCTGGGCTGTATTTTCACCAGAGCCCGTGCGTGAGGGCGCTATGATTCTATGCGAGGAGCAGAACAAAAAGTCGAACGTAGGCACTATATCTTATATCCCTGCCCTCTTCGGCATCGGCTGCGCCTCGGTTGTTATTAGAGACCTTATTGGAGAATTTAAGAACGAAACTAAAACTGAATAGATATGAAGAAAATAGTCTTTTTGGACGAGTATAGCATCGCTGGCCGAAGCCTCGAGTCTATCACCTCGTTGGGCGAGTACACCGCCTATGAAAACACAACTAAGGAGCAGGTCGTAGAGCGCCTTAAGGGTGCCGATGTAGCCATCACAAACAAGGTAGTTATAGATGGTGACGCAATGCGCCAACTCCCTGACCTTAAACTAATTTGCGTTGCAGCAACGGGTATGAACAATGTCGATTTGGAGAGTGCCAAGGAGTTGGGTATCGAAGTGCGCAATGCCGTGGGCTACTCCACCACTTCGGTAGCCGAGACCACCCTTGCTTCGGCCTTGGCCTTGGCTCGTAATATCGTCTATTTCGACGAGTACTTCCACGATGGTCGCTACTCGAAGGCCGACCGCGCCTTCTGCTACGACCGCTTTACCTTCGAGATTCGTGGCAAGCGCTGGGGTATCGTCGGCCTCGGAAACATTGGTCGCGAGGTGGCACGCTTAGCCTCAGCCTTTGGTTGCGAGGTGCGATACTTCTCAACCTCAGGTGTTAAGCGCCAGGAGGAGTACCCAGCAATGGAGCTCAACGAGTTGTTGGAGTGGAGCGACATCGTATCGGTACACTCACCTCTCAACGAGCGCACACGTGGCCTTATCGGCATCGAGGAGTTGAAGCGTATGAAGCCTACCTCAATAATTATCAACGTGGCACGTGGTGGCATCATCGATGAGAGCGCCTTGGCAGAGGCCCTCGATAAGGGTTATGTTTCGGCAGCGGCCCTCGACGTATTCTCCGTAGAGCCACTCCGCACTTCGCCACTCTACGACATCAAGGATAGATACCGCTTGTTGGCATCACCACACAACGCCTGGTCGGCAGCCGAGGCTATCGACAGACTCATCGAGTGTGTAGCCGAGAATATCCGTGTATGGCTCGCAAAGCAGTAACCACACTCATCTTTTTAATCTTGGGGGTAGTGCAATTGTGCGCTACCCCTAAAGATAGTATCCCCCACCACCTAAGCGCAGAACTACGACCCGCCTACAACGCCATTTCTCACTACGCCCTAAGAGGCGAATACACCGATGGCGATGCCCTTGAGTCAGCACTCTCGTTCCACGTGCGCTACGCCTTTACACTCCCTAAGAGCAACCCACAAAGTAAGATATATCCCACTGCTTATCAGGGCCTTGGACTCGGTGTTTACACCCTCTACCACAACGACTTCACAGGCACACCCTTGGTCGCCTACATCCTCCAAGGAGCGCGTCTTGCCGACTTCACTGAGCGCCTATCACTGGGTTATGAGTGGAACTTAGGTGCATCGTGGGGCTGGCAACCCAACGAGGCTATGAACTCCAAGTGCAATGTATTTATAAGCCTCTCGCTACCACTGAGTTGGCACATCGCCAAGGGTTGGGAACTCTACGTAGCACCCCACTTTACCCACCTCTCCAATGCCGATACGCACTTCTCCAATAGCGGAGCCAACCTCTTTGGCTTAAGGCTCGGTGCGACCTACCATTTCAACGAGGATGCGACAAAGGCCGATATTAGACGCTACATATCACCATCTAAAGAGTACGAGGGCAAGACCTTTGCCCAGCACCTCACCTACGATATCATTCTCTACGGCGGTTGGCGAGCCGACAGGTTTACTCAGGATGGCCACTTCTACTCCACCGATAAGGCCTACCCCTTGGGCGGTGCGCACTTTCAGCCACAATACCACCTCAACGACCACTTCGCCTTAGGTGCATCGCTCGACCTCCAAGTCGATAGTTCGCTTAATCTCTACGCCATAACGTCTGAGGATAAAGAAACAGCAACTATCTGTCGTCCAACACTTTGGGAGCAGACAGAGATAGGACTCTCGGTTCGTGGCGAGATAAAGGCTCCTATCTTTACTATTGGCGCCAGCTTCGGACTCAACCTCAACAAGAGAGGTTACGATATGAGTCGTATCTACACCCAATTCTCGCTCAAGGCCTTCCTCACTCAACGCCTCTTCCTCTATGTGGGCTACCGCTTCAATAGCCACCAGTACACCCACAATATGATGTACGGCCTCGGCATCCGACTCTAAACCATAACGGAAGATAGACAACCGCTCTAACAGATACAACAAGGGCCGTCACTCAACGTGACAGCCCTAATTCTCTTTATTACCACTTGCCAAGCCCGAAAAAGCGCAGTTTACTGAGGCGTAAATGAGCATTTTGAGGGCGAGCGTAACGACAAAATATACTGTTTATTCACTCTATTCGCCTATTTCATAATGACCTTACCACTACTCACCCATAGGCGTTCCATTAATCTTAGCATCTTCGTAATGCTCTGGAGTGAAGGTGTAGGTGCGAATAACAGAGTTGGCATCTACAACCTCCTCTTTCCACGACGATAGCGACATTGGACCTCCAGGAGTGGGCTCATAGTATGTCATCTTAACACCTGGAAGAGCTGGATTATAGTATACCGCGAGCTCGAAAAAATACTCCTCTGGCTTATAAAACTTGTCGGGACTTTCCGCCACAACAACATAATCTCTTTCGTTATCAATCGAGCTACCAATGCCTATATCTATTGAAGGAGGTAGAAATGCGACATGGATAGGGACTCCCGTCATATTCACAAATCTGTAATAGACATACATCTTTCCATCTTGCTCACCACTCATATCAATCTGCGACAACTGAGGCACAGTCTCCTTCTCGCAGGCCACTGACAACGCACATAGCACCACGATTGCAAACAAAATCCTTTTCATAGTCCTAATTGTTATTTATTATATTGCGAAGTTAATGAAAATTTATTTAATAATACTATTTATCACACTTTTTTTGCGAAATATAACAAGGGCTGTCACGTCGAGTGATAGCCCTAATTGTGTGTTTCCTACACACCGCTTAAAATTTCAAGAAAATTATCTTCTAGATGCTTTCCTTGCTGCTTTGCGCTCCGCCTTGCGCGCCAACTCCTCCTGACGCATAAACTTTGGACGAGCCATATTGAAGCCCAAACCAAAGTAGACATTCAACGACTTAGCATAGCGTGGAACAAGGATAGAGTCGTTTACGTA
Source organism: Alistipes sp. (assembly GCA_017555905.1). Taxonomy (GTDB): domain Bacteria; phylum Bacteroidota; class Bacteroidia; order Bacteroidales; family Rikenellaceae; genus Alistipes. The sequence goes on from JAFZFP010000012.1 coordinate 41,821, forward strand.
GACAAGGTTTGGATCGATATAATCCATACCTACAAAGATGTTCAAGGCGCGTGGGTGGATGTTGATAGCAGCACCGAAGATACCAGGACGATTCTTATTGAGGAAGGTATGGCTTGCGGTGAGGGTAATCCAATTCACGGGACGTATATTCAACGAGGCGGTAAGTTCCGAGGTGCAAGTACCACGATAGAAGCGGGTGTGCGACAAGAGACCCACAGCAAAGTGGTTCTTGAGGAAGTTATACTCGACACCAGCATTTATCGACCAGTTGAGATATGAGGTATAGCCATCATTAACACCATCATAGATAAGGTTATCGGTATTGAAACCACCACCAGCATCCAACTCTTGAGTCTCGAAATCGTAACCACTGTAGTGGAAATCGCCCGAAACAGCACCGCGTAGATGAGACTTAGCACTCCACTTGATAAAGCCGAGGTCGGTAACGGCTGCAGACACCTTAAGGTGGTCGTTGAAGAAGCGCGCCTCAGCACCCAAGTCGAGGGCTGCACCGAAACTGTCGATGCTCTTCATAAGATCCATAGCTCCAGCGATAGGGTCATCAAAATTTAGGTTGATAAGGCTATCAAAGCCCTCGTCGGGGTTGTAGTTCGTAGCATCCAACATAAAGGCATTACCTCGCCACTCGCCATTAGCAGTACCCACAACGCCATCCTCAGCGACATTAACCTGCAACTGGTTGAATGTTGCGCTGGCATTAGCCAAGCCCACCAAGAACTTAGCCCTAACACCTACGTTCACGTGGTCGCCAATAGGAATAGATGTTCCTACGTAGGCATCCATATAGGCGTTGAGCTCAGCACCTACATTTCCTAAGTCGTAGAGACCATTGCCGAGGCTCTTCACCGCACGGAAGATATCCTTAGAGAGGTAGATATCGCCATTGACGTGCATACTTGTACCGAAATTCCAGAACATTCGGCCAGTGTAGAAGCCCACACCAAAGAGGTTGATATCTGCCTTCAACGACTCGAGACCTATCTCTGGAAGACGGCTCAAGAACTCCTCCGATGACACAGCGCCATTCAACGCCGTAACAAGGCCTTTATCAGTCTGATAGATAAAGTTATCCACCGACAACACATTTCCCGAAAGACCAAAGTCAAAGCCCGAAACAAAAGGCAAAGCAACATAGCCACGTGTAGGGACCAAGGCGGGATTCATCTCAGTACGGAAGTATGAACCCTCCATAAAGTAGGAGGTCTTCATCTGTGCCGAAAGACCCTCAACACTAAGTAGCGCAAGGGCAACTAATGCGTAAATATATCTTTTCATAGTAGATCTAATCTTTTATTCTTCGTCTGAATCGATAAAGTCCTTAATATCCAAGGATACGCCAGCAACCTGGAGTTTGAGCGAAGCCTCGATATACTGATTCTCATTGAGGCCCACCTTATCCTGGGCAACACCAAAGGCCTCCACCTCGAAACTGATATTGCGCACATCCTTGAGGTTTGCAACAGAGTCATCCTCGCCCAACTCGAGCTCTATGATTAACTCGCTACGCGACTCCGTAACACCATCCTTAGAGCCTACAATAGCATTGTGACCCTCGGGCAAGATAGCCTTAACATTTGATGGATTCTCATCAGCATCCAAGAGCACCACCTCGGCACCAAAGGCCAATGGTATGGTGGTCTTAACATCCATGATAACCTTAATGTCGCGAAGGCTAATATTCTCGTAGTCGCTCACAACATCAAAGATATCACCCACCTCAACACTATCCGAGTAGCGGATATTGAAATCCTCGTTAGGCTCCAATGGCAACGACAAAGCGTAGTCGTAACTGATGGTGAAGATGTCGGAAGTGTAGAGCGTCATAACCTCGTCGGAGATAGCCGCGAAGCTGAGATCCATACGAATCTCGTTAGGGATAGAACCTCTGAGAAGGTTCTCCATATCGCACTCAACGAAGGTGTACTGAGCATCGCTAAACTCTGCACGACGGTCAGCCTTGCCCAATACCAACTGTGTGGTAGTTGGAACAATCTCGTTATTCACATACTCGGCCTTCTTGATCACTACATTGTCAATGCTGAGGCTACGCTCGGCATCCTCAGGCACAGAGACAGCCGCTGAGAGCACAGCATCGATGGTCAATGGGTTTACAATATTGATGAAAATAATGGGCGAGAGGCCGATACCACCAATATAGATATTGAGGTCTTCTACACCTGAAAGCGCAAAGGTCTGGGTCTGAGTATCACTATAGTTCACGCGACCACTCACTGAGAGCAACTCTGCGGTAGTACCCAAGATACCTGCCGACACCTCAATCTTGTCGGCATCGGGCAACAACTGCGACACCTTAATATCGCCCTCGTGGTCGAAGTGCGCCTTGATGGCTGGGGCGAAATGGAGGGTTATGGTACCATTCTCTGGAACGAGACCCTCGGCACCGAAGTCGATACCGTCGAAACCAATGGTTAGACCCTTACCTATCGCTGCAGCGGAAGTGGTAATCTTGTGGCCACTCTGGTCGTACTCATAGCCCAAGCCATCGATGCTGTGCAATACCAAGAATTCGGGGAGTGTAACCTCGACAACCAAGTCCTCGGCAAGACCACTCTCTGCGAGCCACTCCAAGCCGTGGGCGAAGAGGGTCAATTCTGTACCCTCCTTGAGTTCTACGCCATTGATGCTCACCACCTGCTCAGGCATATCGTTAATGTTGATGTCGAAGCCCGCAGCATCCTCGAAGTTAATCAGATCGATATTGTTGTTTAGCACCACCTCAGCATCGCCATACTCGAACTTTGCAGATAGCTCCATACGTGGCAACTGCGTGGTGTTGAACGAGCCGGCCTTAGCCTGAATCTCGTAGTCCACCTTGCACTCCATAGAGAGATCCAAGTCGAAAGAGTGGTCGGGGTTGAGCGCCTTGTGGTTGGTAATGCTCTCGACATATACCACGAAGTCTATAGTCTTTACGCCACTCTCAATAGCGTACTCCACCTCGTATGAATCCGATACGCAGAGGACACTATTATCGGCGTTGAGGAGCGTGAACTCGCCACCATTCTGCGTAAGCTGGAACTTTAGCTTACCACCGCCATTGATATCTGCAAAGCCCCGGAGGTCTACAGAGATGTAGATAGGTGCACCGTAGTGACCTGTCTCCACATCCTTGAAGTAGATCTTGTGAATGCCATCAATCTGCTCAGGCACATCAAAGTGGATGTGAGCATCATCATAGTCAAAAGTCTTGACATAACTACCGCTAAACTTAGGAAATTCTGGCAAGAAACTTGGCAACTCTCCCTCGGTGATGTAGTCCGAGAGGCCAGCTATGTTGGAATCAATCTCGTCATACGCCTTAATCTCGATAACGCCATTGTCGAAATTCAACGAAGGCATCTCCACCTCGAAAGAGCTCTCGGTGCTTGGAATTTCGAAGGATGTTGTGATACCATCGATGGTGATACTCTGAGGCTCACCATCCACGCTGAAGGCATAATTACCATTCTCATCCTTTACCAAACCCTTGATCTCCTGATCACCAAGAAGGTCGCCAATGGTCTTCTTCTTGAGATTTCCCAAAGGCAATGTTGTGGACTCCTCTACGAGAGTAACCTCCGTAGACACCTCGTCTAAACGATAACTCTCGTCCACACAGGCTACGGCTGCAACAGCCAATACCGCCACTAACAAGCGGTTAGCATACTTTTTTAGTTTCATATATTAAGATTATTTAGATATCGGGCACTGCACGACATTAGTCTATACAAAGATAGTATTATTTTGCAAACATACAAAATAAACCACACTCTATCTGCACAATAAATTGCTATATGCGCTACAAAAAAATAAGTACATACACGCCACTCCCATTGGGACTCGAATTGCAAAGCAATAGAGCCGATACCTTATTGAAAAAAGCGCAGACCGTAGGTCGAGCAATAAACCTCTATCATATCGGCTCAACCCCTATTTACGTGAGCAGTGCCATAAGCTCAACGTGGATTGGATAGACTTGTGCGTGCTACACCTTTGGTGGCGGGGCGGAGTGGTGTGGGCTGGGTGCTTGCACACTATGCCACGCACCACTACGCCACGAAGACTACGCAGTAGTTAGCACGTACAAGCAAACCACCACCAACACAAAAACAAAAAAAAAACGGACAACTCGAAAGTTATCCGTTTCTGGCGGTGCGTAGGGGACTCGAACCCCTGACCCCGTGCGTGACAGGCACGTATTCTAACCAGCTGAACTAACGCACCAAAATTTTTTAGAACCATCAACCGAGCGGTTTATTTCTCGATTGCGATGCAAAGGTACTACAAATTTTTAAACCTGCAAATTTTTTACCACTTTTTTTTAAGAAAAATTGTAAAAAAGTTTATCTATCATCCTTCCGACTTTCACCCACGAAACGTAAACCTATGTATTTTAATGAGTTACATACCTATCAAACATTTACCATCTATTTCGAGAAATATTCAATATTTAGTGGGAGTAAATCACCACCGCACAGCATCACACCAAGAGGCCACCATAAGTCCTATTACAACCAATAGGAATAAATATTTTTACATATTACTATTTTTTTTAAATCTTCACATTACATTCATCCAACTACTCGGAGTCCTCAGCGTCATTCTCCTTTTTGAAGAAGGTGAAGTTCACACTGCCATAGCTTCTTGTTTGCCAGAAGTTGGGATGCTTAGAAAACTCCTGATCCTTGGAATGCTCAAAAATCAAGAAGCCATCCTCTTTTAGCAGGTCACGCTCGAAGACGAGGTCAATAACAGCCTCGCTACCCTCAAGGTCGTAGGGTGCATCCGAAAAGATAAGGTCGAATTTCTTTGCACAACTCTTCAAGTAGAGGAACACATTTGCCTTCACAGCATAGAAGTTCTCGAACTTGAGGTCGCGTGCCGTCTGGCGAATAAAGTTGTGATGCACACTATTTATCTCTACCGATGTGACGCTATGTGCCTCACGTGAGGCGAACTCATAACTTATCGAACCCGTACCAGAGAAGAGGTCCAACACGTCGAGTTCCTCGAAATCGACGAGGTTTACCAACACGTTGAAGAGGTTCTCCTTGGCGAAGTCGGTTGTGGGGCGCGCCCTGAGGTTACGTGGTGGGTTGATGGTACGGCCACGGTATTTACCACTTACTATTCGCATACTCTAACACTTTATCTTATTGGTTTACAGAGTTTTCAGATTCTTAAAACGACCCTTCGTCACTCGCTCAATACGCTGGGTATCGCCCTTCGCGCGCGCGTACATATTATAAACGTCGTAGGTGCGGTGTACGCTCTCGATGAAGTAGAGCAGGTCGGCATCGCTATCTATGCGCTGAGCCTCGGCAAAACGCAACACCCCCTCGTGGAGTGTTATATAAGCCACATCATCGACAAGGTGGATGGTTATGCCATCGCCATCGGCAAGGCTTCGCACGAGGGGCGAGGTATAGGTTATCGGCCCAGAGTACTTCGTCTCAAGCACTCTTAGTGGACTATCCTCCACCGCCATAACTGCTACAATACCCTCACGTGGCTGACTACATACCACACGGTCGGCAGGCGAAAGAGGTATGCGCAACGCAAGGAGGTGGTCCGCCAAGGGGGCCTCATTGAGGAACTTCTCAGGAACGAGGGTAACCCTCTCGGTCACAACCTCCACCTCGACACCCTCCTTAGCCTCCTGCGCCCTCTCCAAGTCGCTTTGAGAAAAAGCGTGTCCACCCGATGATAGTCGGATGGACACTCTATTTAGAGTTGAATCACTCATAATTAGTTTGCAGAACCCTCCCAGTTACCTGCCTCGTTAGTAGGCTCCTCAAGGCTACCAAAGGTAATACCGAAGAACTCGATATCCATTGGGATTGGGAATGCCTCACCAATCATATACTTAGGATTGCGAGTAACTGTAGCCTTAAGACCATCAGCCTTCATCTTCTTGAGATCCTCGTTAGCCTCCTGGTGGTTGATGAAGTACTCGAAGCGGTCGTTAAGCTCGTTCCAGAACTCCTGGTTATAAGTATCGGTGTCGATAAACTTAACGAATGGAGCGTGGCAACGGATAAGGTGTGTGCGGTAGCTACCTACCTCGTAAGTCAAGGTGTCGAGCTCGAACTCCTCAGTGTTGTGTGTGAATGGGATATATCTCAAATCACGAATCTGCTCCTCAGTAAGACGGCATACACCGAAGTCGTCGTCGAAGATGGTATCACGAGCAGCAACACGTACTACACGCTCGTTCTTCCAATTCTTATCCTTGCGCAACTCTGCCAAGATCTCAGCATTCTTGAGGTTGTTCTCATCGTAGATCTGGCTACGGTACTCCATAGTGCCGTTGAGAGCGAAATCGATAAGCTCGTCCCAGTTAGTAGTGAACTTCTTGTCCTTGTTTGAATCGCGGTAAGCCTGCACCAACTTAACGATGTGATGCTCCTTCTCGATTACAGCGTTGCTACGCTCAGCAAAGTGCTGCTCGAAGTGGATAGGGGTTGAGAGCATTGACCAAATCCAGAAGATGAGGCCTGCAACCGCTGCTAACAGAAATAAAGTAATGACTGTTCTTTTCATTTTAGTTATTTATTATTAAGTTTGTATCGCTTTTTAATCGTAGTTAAAAATAGGGCACTATGCTTAGTACACATATTTCGCATCAAATTTACGCAAAATTATCGTTCGACGCAACTTTTAACCAAAAAAAAATCATAGAAAAGTTGTCGCAGTGGCTTGCCGACCCCGACTATAGACGTATTTTTAAGCTTAATGGATACGCTGGTACGGGCAAGACAACCATCATCGCAGCCCTTGTGTCAGCCCTTAAAGAGCTGGGCATCAAGACTATACTACTTGCTCCTACGGGCCGTGCTGCCAAGGTCCTCGCCCACTACTCCAATAGTGAGGCGCTAACCATCCACAAACGCATCTATCGCGAGCGTACTACGGCCAACTACGAGGCTAAGTTCTCACTCGACTTCAACAAGGAGCGTGGCGCACTATTCATCGTAGATGAAGCCTCGATGCTCACCACCTCTTCGACCGAGGATAGCACCTTTGGTTCTGGCAACCTTTTAGACGACCTTGTGAAGTATGTGCATAGTGGCAAGGAGTGTCGCCTGATGCTCGTGGGTGACGATGCGCAGTTACCTCCCGTAGGTGACGACTTTAGCCCCGCCCTCGATCCTGCCACCCTGCTCCCATACGGTGACGTGGAGTACGCCACGATGGACGAAGTGGTGCGCCAGACCCAGGATTCGGGCATCCTCTTCAACGCCACTATGTTGCGCTGTATGCTTGAGAATCAGATATATGAGATTCCACGTTTCGACACCTCCTACCCCGACTTTATACGTGTCGAGGGTGGCGAACTAATGGAGCAGTTGCAGGAGTGCTACGACAGATACGGGCGCGACAACACCATACTTATCACTCGCTCGAACAAGCGCGCCAACCGCTACAACGAGGGTATCCGTCGCTACAACCTCTCGGCCGAGGAGGAGATAGAGAGTGGCGATATGCTTATGGTCGTGAAGAACAACTACCACTATGCCGAGCGTGACGAACACTCACCGATGTCGTTCGTCGCCAATGGTGATGTTGTGCGCCTCAAGCGCATACGTCGTTTCGAGGAGTTCTATGGTTTCCGCTTTATCGATGCCGTAGTGGAGTTCCCCGACTATGGCGACTACCCTATGAGCGTCAAAGTTATGCTTAACACCCTCAGTTCGGAGTCACCTTCACTAACCCGCGAGGAGAGTCGCAACCTCTTCTATGAGGTGGAGAAGGATTATACCGATATCACCTCTAAAATAAAGAGATTCAAGGCCATAAGAGAGAATCCACACTTCAACGCTATGCAGGTAAAGTTCGCCTATGCCGTGACCTGCCACAAGGCTCAGGGTGGTCAGTGGAAGGCGGTCTTTGTGGACCGTTGCCTCTTTGGCGACGAGACGATGTCGAAGGATATGCTTCGCTGGCTCTACACCGCCATTACACGTGCCACGGAGCGTGTCTACTTAGTAAATTTCGACGAGCGCTTCTTCGAGGAGTCATAATTTCCTTTTTTTGTCCTTTTCGCGCAAAATATTTGGAGAATGGCCTTATTTTTTATAGATTTGTAGTGGAGTAATTTCACCTTAAAAAAACCTTTAAATTTACCGATATGAAAAAGATTCTTTTATCGTTGGCACTTTGCGCCTTCGTAGCGCCACTCTTTGTTGGTTGCAATAAGGGCCCCGAGGGCAACAACAACACACCAGGTAATGTAGACGACTACAAGACACCTTCGACACTCACCCCAGGCGAGCATAAGGCAAAACTTGAGGATATCGCCGTCGAGTTCATCGGTTATGTAGATCTCGCTGATTTTGAGGAGATCTTGGATGCTCTTTACTGCCTCACTGAGTATCTTGAGTATGAGGAAGAGGATTGGTATGGCGATGAATACGCATACAACGAACTCGCTATGGGTATTAAGAACCTCTCACCTATTCACTTCCAGCGCTTTGCAACACGCGCATTGGAGGAGGTAATTATCGACATCAACGACCCTGAGTACAACCCATTGGCAGGCTACGTCTACGAATGGAATGGCGACGAGTGGGAAGAGTCTGAGGGCCAGAGCCATACGATTGTAGTTAAGTGGGATGATGCCGTAGCGACAGCCTCTTGGGGCGAGACCACACGCCAGGAGTGGACTTTCCGCGAGTTGGAGACAAAGGCTATCGTATATGTTCCTAACAGCCTAACTCTCAACGTTAAGATCGACAACAAAGAGCACCTCAACATTGTTGCTAAGCCTAACATCACCGACTCTAAGACCCTTGCTCCATCTGTAGAGGTAAGTCTCAATGGTGGCTATCTCATCTCGGCAAGCGTAAAGGCAGACAGCCGCGGTCTTGAGACTCACTCGTTAATCAAGAAGGGCAACAAGACCCTCCTCAACGCAAATACAGTGGTGGCCATCAACGACCTCACCGACGTAGATAACTGGCTTAAGACAGAGTACGACGAGTACTGGGATGAGACAGAGACCTATGTTGATGGAGATTATGTTGCAGAGGCTCTTAAGAGTGGTAAGGTACAGATCGACATCCTCAACCTCTCTATCGTAGGTGCTGGTGACTTCAAGGATCTATTGACCGACATCGACGAGATTACAGAGGACTTGTACGACGACGAATACGATGCAGAGAGATGGAGAAGAAAGATGGAGGATGTTTGCGACCTCGTAAACGAGAAGGTTAAGTTGGTTATCGCCTATAACGACACAGACGAGAAGGTGGCCGACATCGTTTTGCAGGTGACTCGCGACGACGAGGACGACTACTACGTTGAGCCTATTCTTCTCTTCCCTGATGGTAGCAAGTATGCCTTCGAGAACTACTTCACCGAGACCGCCTTTGGCGACCTTATCGATGCTATCGAGGAGTTGGCAGATGATTTCGAGGATATGATGGAATAGATCTAAGCTAATATTAATCATAGCATAACTACCTAATGATGAGGCTGTCTATCAACTCTTTAGACAGCCTCATCGTTATAATAACCACCCTCCCTACGATGACGTTTCGACACACCACAACCCTACTTCTACTTTGGATTCTGCCACTGGGCCTCTATGCCCAGCAGGACTCCGTGGAGAGACACTACAAGGTCGAAGATGTCGTCGTGTCGGCACACCAGAAGGCAATATCGACACCCGACCAGACGGGCAACATATCGATAAGTATTGATGCCCTAAAGAGTCTGCCCCACTTCGCAGGAGCTGTGGACATCGTAAGACTTCTGCAATATACCCCTGGTGTGGCGGCTACGCCCGAGGGAAATACCGCCCTCTATGTTCGTGGTGGCGACACGGGTCAAAGTCGCCTCTACGTGAATGGTGCGCCACTCTTTGCCCCATCTCATCTGCTTGGATTCTTCTCGGTACTCAACTCGGCACACCTGAGCGGTTTGACACTCTACAAGTCGGGAATCCCCGCTATGTATGGCTCGGCAACATCATCCATAACCGACATACGCACACATAGTTACGTCCCCAAGAGGTTCTCAATAGAGGGCAACATCGGACTTATCGAGTCGGACCTCGCCATACAGATACCTACCAGCGAGCGCTTCGCCCTATTCCTCTCGGCTCGTCACTCCTACCTTGCCGTGCTTTCTAAGATTCTAAACATGGACAAGGCAACACTGAAGTACGAATTCGGGGACTATGGCGTAGGTATGGTGGGTGACCTTGGGCGCGCAGGTAGGCTTGTCGTAAACACCCACTTCAATAACGACGCTCTTAGGGCCAATGTGAACACCTACAACAGCAATGGCAATCTAAAGTGGTGGAACGCTCTCGGCACCATAGCCCTTGAGAGCGAGATAGGAGAGCGTGTGGCACTAAAGAATATGGTCCACTCATCGCTCTACACCAACCGCCTCGGCATTGATATCACCAACCAACACTTCGACGTAACGGCAGGAGTAGAGGCCTACGGAGCGACCTCGATGGCAACTCTCGACCTCAATACAGTAGATTTATCTACGGGACTAAGTTACGAGTATCGTAGGGTAAGACCACAAAATATCGTAGGCCCGACAACTATCGACAGCCTAAACGCCCTCGAACGCACCTCCGAAGGAGCCCTCTTCGCTGAGGCCAAGTGGGAGGTTAATCCCCATCTTATCATCGACGGAGGAGTACGCCTAAGCCTATTTGCTAACGACAGGATGTGGTGCTACGCCGAGCCACGACTAATGGTCTCAGTACCAATAAGTTCGAGACTACGCTTTTGGGCGAGTTACAACCAGTTGGTGCAGTACCTACACCTTGTGCCTCAGTCGAATATGTCCTTCGCCACCGACTTCTACATAAGCAGTAGCGAGGCTACCCCACCCCAACTTTCGCACAACCTATCGCTCGGCTACAACCAATCAGCCTTAGACGAGCGTCTGAACTGGACCGTAGAACTCTACTACCGCCAACTGCAAAACGTCATCGAGTACGACTCACAAATATTAGAGGTACTCTCTGGCGATGCCGACCATCACACACTCCTCTATACGGGCAAGGGTGAGTCGTATGGTGCGGAGTTCAGCCTAAACTACTCGGATAGTCGCTTCGACCTACAACTCAACTACACCCTCTCGAAATCTGTACGCCAGTTCGACCAGATAAACCACGGCAGACCCTTCTACGCCAACTCCGACCGCAGACACAACCTCTCGCTCCTTGGCGTATGGAAGCCCTCGCCACGCTGGACACTCTCGGCAACATTCATCTACGCCACGGGTGCGCCATACACCGCAACCGAGGCTATATATATCGGAGCCAACGTACTTATGCCACAGTATGGAGCATATAATGGCGACAGACTCCCCGACCTACACCACCTCGACCTCTCGGCAACCTTCTGGTTTAAGAGTAAGCGTCTGGAGGATAGCGGAATAAACATCTCTGTCTATAACGTCTATGCACGTAAAAACCCCATTATGCTCTCGTGGGATGTATATGCCGACAGCCAAGGCGACATCCACATCGAAGAGAAATACCACACTATCTACACCATAATACCATCAATTAGTTGGACCTTTAAATTTTAGCCACGATGAAACGACTCCTTGCCATATTTATCGCCATTATGCTATGTGGTTGTATGGATGAGCCCTCGGAGGTGATGCCTTTCGAGCAACGTCTCGTCGTCGAGGGTCGCATCGAGCAGGGTCGTGGCGCTGTGGTTATGCTCTCGGTGAATAGCCCCTACGGAGGTAGTTACGACAGCGAGACCCTCAAGGATATGGTCGTGTGCTGGGGCAAGGTCACTATCTTTTGCGAGGGTGACAGCGAGGTGCTGACGGGCCGTATGCAGGAGGACTACCCCACACAATTCATCTATACCGGAACAGAGATTATAGGCGAGGTGGGCAAGAGTTATAGGCTCGAAGTCGAGTACAGCGACCAACTATGGAGTGCCACAACGACCATCCCCCCACAGGCGGAACTAAGCGATATCCACATAGAACCTATCGACAAGGATAGATACACCATAACGGCCACACTACCAGAGGGTAGCAATGCCTATAGCATCGACTGCTCGCTGGATGGCAAAGCATATTATGCACCCACCGTCTTTGGTACGCACGAGGCCACGGGCACCCCACAACGTATAACCATAAACCGCCCCTTGGACGACCTACTACGTACGGGTTACTCCACCTATTTCGCCCCTGGGGACAGGGTATGCCTACGTCTAAACACCCTCACCGACTTCGCCTTCGACTACTGGCAGAAGTGGGAGAACAACCTCATAAACTGCATAAACCCCGTATTCCCTGCCACGTCGAACCCACCAACCAACATCTCCAACAACGGCATCGGCATCTGGGCTGGCTACGGAACCTCATACTACGACTTAGGCACTATCGAGGAGCATCTATGACCCTCTAACTAACTTATTACTAAGTTAGCATCCCTGAGATTTTGTTTTTTGAATTGCATTTCGTACCTTTGTTGGGTTATATTCTTAGCAAATAAACAACACTCGCTATGTGTGCTAAAAAGAGAGAGAACGCAACAGAGACCACCGAGAAGGTCAAGGAAAAGAAGTATGTCGAGACCCCACTGATGAAGCAATATTATCAGATTAAGGCGGTGCATCCCGACGCCATCCTACTATTCCGCGTAGGCGACTTCTACGAGACCTTTGGCGAAGATGCTATCAAGGCAAGTGGCATCCTCGGCATCACCCTCACACGACGTGCCAATGGTGCAGCATCGTATGTAGAGTTAGCCGGATTCCCCTACCACGCTTTAGATACCTATATGCCTAAGTTGGTGCGTGCTGGAGAGCGTGTGGCCATCTGCGAGCAACTCGAAGACCCTAAGTTAGTTAAGGGCTTGGTTAAGCGTGGCGTAGTGGAGATGGTGACCCCAGGAATTGTGATGGGCGAAAACCTCGTGGCAGGTAAGGAGAACACCTTCTTAGCCTCGGTGTATTTCGGCAAGACAACTACGGGCGTGGCCTTCCTCGACCTCTCGACAGGAGAGTTCTACGTTGCCGAGGGCGACAACATATACATCGACAAACTCATCTCTAACCTCCAGCCCAAGGAGATACTCTTCCAGCGTGGCTACGAGGAGAAGTTCAACGAGACCTTCGGCTCAAAACACTACACCTACCGCCTCGACGAGTGGGTATTCTCCTACAGCGTAAACTGCGACAAACTATGCTCACAACTCGGTGTACCCTCGCTCAAGGGCTTCGGCATCGAGGGTATGACAGCAGGTATCTCTGCCGCAGGCTCCATACTCTACTACCTGGAGTTCACCGAGCATAAGCAGACAGCACACATATCATCCATACAGCGCATCGACCGCAACGACTCGGTATGGATCGACCGCTTCACAATACGCAACCTCGAACTATTCTCTTCGAATAGTCAGACCTCGAAATATTGCTTTACCTCCTCCATAGATCGCACCCTGACGGCGATGGGAGGCCGACAACTTAAGCGCTGGGTGGCGATGCCACTAATGGATATCGAGAAGATACGTATGCGCCAAGAGGTTGTCGAGAAGTTCGTCTCGGACATCGACTTTGCTGAGGCTATGCGCGAGCAGATAGCCCTCGTGGGAGACCTTGAGCGTATCGCCTCACGCATCGCTACAGAGCGTGTCACACCGCGCGAACTTGTACAACTCAAGCACTCGCTCTCGGCAATAGAGATTATCGCAGCTCTGATGAACTCCACTGATGACGAGGCCCTACACCGCATAGCCGCAACCATAGACCCCTTGGAGAGCGTACGCCAACGCCTCCAGCAGGAGATATATCCCGACCCAGAGACCAACCAGATACAGAAGGGTGGCATCATCGCTTCGGGAGTATCGGCCGAACTCGACGACCTACGTCGCATATCGTTACACGGCAAGGAGTACCTCGCAGCACTGCAACAGCGAGAGAGTGAGGCTACGGGAATCCCTTCGCTCAAGGTGGCCTACAACAACGTCTTTGGCTACTATATCGAGGTGCGCAACACCCACAAGGATAAGGTGCCTGAGAGTTGGATTCGTAAGCAGACCCTCACAGGAGCAGAGCGATACATAACTCAGGAACTCAAGGAGTACGAGCAGAAGATTATGGGTGCCGAGGAGCGCATCCTCCAAATCGAGGCACAGATATATGCCGAAATCGTAGCCTTCGTAGCACAGCACCTCAGCGCCCTTCAGCGCAATGCACGTGTGATATCGCGTGTGGACTGCTTACAGTCGTTTGCCAAGATAGCCAAGGAGCGCAAGTATGTGCGCCCCACAGTGGATGACTCATCGGTAATCGACATCAAGGAGGGTCGTCACCCAGTCATCGAGACCCTTATGCCTATCGGCCAGGAGTATATCCCCAACGATGTATTGCTTGACCAAGAGAATCAGCAGATTATAATCATCACAGGTCCTAATATGTCGGGTAAGTCGGCCCTATTGCGACAGACCGCCCTCATAGTGCTTATGGCACAGATGGGCTCGTTCGTACCAGCCAAGTCGGCACATATAGGCATTGTGGATAAGATATTTACACGTGTAGGAGCCTCGGATAACCTATCGGAGGGTGAATCTACCTTTATGGTAGAGATGCTCGAATCGGCAAGCATCCTCAACAACATATCGGACCGTAGCCTTGTGTTGCTCGACGAGATTGGCCGTGGCACAAGCACCTACGACGGCATATCTATTGCGTGGGCTATGGTGGAGTATCTGCACAACAACGCGCAGGGCTCGGCAAAGACTCTCTTTGCGACCCACTACCACGAACTCAACGAGTTGGAGAATATGTTGCCACGAGTGAAGAACTACCACGTCACGGTCAAGGAGGTGGACAAGACCATCGTCTTCTTGCGCAAGTTGGTACGTGGTGGCACGGAACACTCCTTCGGTATCCACGTGGCCCGTATGTCGGGTATGCCACGCTCGGTGGTAAGCCGTGCCGAAGCCATCCTCTCAAACCTTGAGAAGGTATATGGTTCGGGCGAGATAGTCCCCTCGGGAGCTATCAAGCAACGTGGCAAGAAGAGACCTATCAGCGAGGTAGCAACAGAGACCAAGGACAACATCCAGTTGTCGATGTTCCAACTCGATGACCCCGTACTTGTTGCCATACGCGACCAGATTAAGGGCCTAGACATCAACTCATTGACTCCGCTTGAGGCACTCAACAAACTCAACGAAATAAAGCGCATAACAGGCTTATAGTATGACTACTCAGGAACAATACATAGAGCGCCTCCGAGAACTTGTAGAGGCTAAATTCGGTCGCACAATCGCCACAATGGAGGATTGCGAAGAACTAAGTGTCACAGTAGGTGAGGTCACAAACATACGCCTCGACTCACGTGCCTTTATGCCACTTTTTTGCGACAGAGCATCGCAGACAGCACCACGCCCCGTAGCCCTCTCTGCCCTCACACGCTACCTCGGCTACAGCAGTTGGGGCGACTTCTGTACCACCTCATCACTACACCCCGCCAAGGATAAGGATGCTATCATCATACCACGTCGCTGGGGTGTAATTATACTCACCGCAGGAGCGATCCTCGTGGTTATCACCACCATCCTTATACTCCTATTGGGAGGCAAACGCGACAGGACAGATGCCCGCTTCGAGCCTCTGGCCGACAGCATACAGCAGGTGTGGGAGGCACGCACCATTGAGGAGTGTAACGCCATCCGCAGTGGCTACGGCACCGAGGAGTATCGTCAGAGCATCGACGACTTCATAATCACTTATCAGCAGACCATTAACTCAGAGATAGCCAACGACTTACGCAGAGTGAGCAATGAGCAGGCCATCGTAGCAACAGAGGCTCGCATAATGGCACAACGCGACACCATAGCCCTACGTTGCAAGGCTATGTGCGAAGCGTTATATAAAGAGTTGGAATAGAGAGCCTCGCTAAATTAGGCTCTATCGTAGGTCAAGAAGGCGAAGGGGTACTCAAACTCCTCGCCGCGCTCATGGCGCACCTCATCGACCAAACGCCACTGGCTCATATCAATCTCAGGAAACGATGTATCTCCCTCATAATCACGCTCTACACGTGTAATATATAGTCTATCAGCGACACTGAGCGCCTCCTTATATATCTGCGCTCCACCGATGATAAAGATCTCCTCATCACCCTCAGCCATTCCTACGGCCTCCTCCAATGAGTGGGCCAAGAGTGCGCCCTCGTACTCCCTCTCGCTACGCGAAATAACGATATTTGTGCGCTTAGGCAGAGGTTTGCATCCCAACGACTCAAAGGTCTTGCGACCCATAATCACGGCGTGACCCGAGGTGGTGGTGCGGAAGAAACGCATATCCTCCTTAATGTGCCACAAGAGGGCATTCTTATCTCCAATAGTGCCGTTCTGGGCTATTGCTACAATTATACTTAGCATAGGTAAATCGCTTTAAGTTAGAATGATAGTGGTGCTTTGATAGCAGGGTGTGGATCATAACCCTCAAGGGTAAAGTCCTCGTAGGTGTAGTCGAAAATCGACTTAACCTCGGGGTTAAGGCGCATCGTTGGGAGTTTACGTGGCTCTCGGCTCAACTGCTCCTTGGCCTGCTCCTCGTGGTTGAGGTAGAGGTGTGCATCGCCCAACGTATGGATAAACTCGCCTGGCTCAAGACCACACTCCTTGGCAATCATCATCGTAAGCAGGGCATACGACGCAATGTTGAATGGCACACCAAGGAAGGTGTCACCACTGCGCTGATAGAGCTGGCACGAGAGACGACCCTCGGCAACATAGAACTGAAACATAGTGTGGCAAGGGGGCAGAGCCATACTCTCGACATCGGCAACATTCCACGCAGAAACGATGATGCGACGAGAGTTAGGATTATGCTTAATTGTGTCGATAGCACGCTTAATCTGGTCGATAGCCTCGCCATTCTGCTGAGGCCAACTGCGCCACTGATAGCCATATACGTTGTTCAAGTCGCCAAAGCGGTAGCCCTCGATAGGTGACTCAACACCCGCAGCCGCGAGGAAGGTCTCCTGATCTACAGGCAAGACTCCGTGCTTGACACAAAGTTCGTTATAGTAGCGATATGCATCGGCATCCCATATATGTACACCATTGTCTACCAAGTACTTGATATTGGTATCACCACGCAAAAACCATAACAACTCATAGATGATACCCTTGAGGAAGAGTTTCTTGGTCGTAACCAACGGAAAGCCCTCACTGAGGTCGAAACGCATCTGGTAACCAAAGATTCCCTTGGTACCTGTTCCCGTTCTGTCGCCACGAACAACGCCCTCGCGACAGATAGTATCTAAGAGTTTAAGATATTGTTTCATCTATAGTAAAAGTTTTGATTTCCAACCTGTTATCTTCGTCCAAAGCGATGTAGTGCGCCACATCTCGCGACCAATCGCTCATAAACAACACATCGACATCGCTACTATGGCGATGGGCATAGTGCATATGTCCGAAGAGGTACGCAACGACATCCTCATTGTGGCTATGATGCTCACGCGCATAGTCGATTAAGTAACCGAGACGCTCCTCTGACATATCCTCCGCAGCGTGCGACTTACGCGACTTGCCACTCCACCACTTGCCAAACTTAAGGGCTAAATCGGGATGAACAAGCCAACTGAAGAGCCATCGTGCCACACCCGAACGGAAGATGGCGTTCATCAACTTGAGCATTACGTCGCCCTGAACATTCATATTGTCGCCGTGGGCGAGGTGTAGTTTCACCCCTTGCAGGGTCTCAACACGCGGACTCTTAACCACCTCTACGCCACACTCCTCGGTGAGGTAGTCGTAGCACCACATATCGTGATTACCCGTAAAGAATACCACACGCACACCCCTATCCGTCAATTCGGCAAGGCGAGCAAGAATTCTCACAAAGCCCTTAGGCACAACCCTCTGGTACTCGAACCAGAAGTCGAAGATGTCACCCAAGAGGTAGAGCGCTGTGGCATCCTTGGCCACCATATCCAACCAACGACCAAAGGCGCGCTCCGTACGTCGTGCCTGGCGAGCATCTCCTGCTCCGAGATGTATGTCTGAAACGAAGTAAATCATCGCTTAAAGACGGCGCTTAATCTCTCGTTCGAGTTCCTGAATACCGAGAGGTGCGTGAGAGATATCTCCGTCACGCTCAATAATATAAGCCTTAGGAAGTTGCTCTACGTTGAAGAGCGTGAAGACCGAAGGATTTGCTCCACCATAGACCGAAATCCAAGGGTGTTCCTGCTGGCGAACAGCCTCAATCCAAACAGCGATGTCGCTATCTGCCGAGACGTGGTACACCTCGAAACCTTGATCGTGATAGCGCTCATAGAGGGGCTTCAAATCGGCATTTATAGTGTTACACAATGCGCTCTGCGAAATCCAGAAGTATAGCAACACAACCTTACCATCCAAGTCCGAGAGTTTGTGCTTATGTTTGTAGATATCCTCCAACTCTATCTCGGGGTGTGAGGCGAGTTCCACGCGGTTAGCCAAATCCACCAATACCTCCTCCTCGGCAATGTATTGCTCCAAGATAGCGATATAGGGTGACTCGGGATAACTCTTACGCAAGGCCTCCAACACCGCACGGTAGTGAACGATGGTGATGCCATAGCCCTCAAGTTGTGGAATATACTGCTCGGCAACCTTATGGCGAAGGGCATAGAGTGCCGCAAGTCGTCCTTGGTTGGCGCCCACGAAGCGCAACTGCGCCGTAACAGCCTCTTTGGCAGCCTTATAAGCCTCCTGCTCGGTATAGGCACTCCTCGCATTTAGGCGCTCAGCAATCAAGGCAAGGCGGTCGCAAGCCGTGAAGTACTCCTGGTTGAACTGCTTGATTAGTTGCGACTCCTCCGAACCCTCAACCTCGTAGTTAAGGAACATATCACCGGCCGACTCGATAGTAATCTCGTCACCTGGCGAAACGACAAGGGTCACAGGGCGCACATCATTCGAGGCCACCAAGCGGTAGAAACGTGGTGACTCCTGCTCAGGTATATTCAACTCGAAACTAAAGGCTCCGTTGTCGGCCAAGCAGACAGCACCCAGACGCTCGGGCTGAGCAAACTTATCGGATACGCGCTCCAAGTATAGGCTATCGGCATTCAAGCCTACGACACGGCCCGAAATAGTGGTATTTATTTGGTTGTCTGCCACACCACACGAACTAAGCAGGGTGGCAAGTATTAACGATACAGCAAAAAACAATCTCTTCATCTCTTCTCTTATCTTCATTTTCAACACCTTACAACCGATGTTGCAGGGGTTAGGTTACTCTTAAATCTATCTGTGTGATGTGTGACGCTGGGCGTGCTGGTTACGGTTAGAACTCTTCTGCTGTTTGCGTTGTCCATTGCTACGCTGCATCTTACTACGCTTCTGTGGGCGTGAGGATTGGCCTGGACGGTACTCGCTACGCAGAGTGCTTACCTCCGAGAGGTCTACCTCGACATTGCCACCCGCCATTAGGTGTATATCACGAATGATTGACTCGTTGTTGGGATGCTCGTTGTTGTACTCGTAACTCTTCGAACGCATAAAGCGGGCTACGTTAGCCACCTCACGCTCGGCAGTTCGGCTACCCTGCTTGCTGGCCAACATCTGTACCAAACGCTGTGCATACTTACCATAGTGCTTAAACATTATATGAGTCTGCGGATATGGCATCTTTTGTGGTACTATAGTAAGATCTTGGCGTGAAGGTTGCTGGTAAGGGGAATCGACATCCAAGCGAAAGTCCGACATTATGAATAGATGGTCCCATAACTTATGCTTGAAATCCTCCGTATCGCGCAACGTAGGGTTTAGGTTACCCATAACGGCAATCACGGCCTTAGCCTGTCGTGTACGCTCCTGTCTATCCTCGATGAGCAAAAGGGAATCGACCATCTGCTGTATATGACGACCATACTCTGGAAGATAGAGTTTACTACGTGTGTAATTATAATTTTTTCTCATATATCAATGCTGATAATACTCCTTTACGATAGTTGTTCGACCCCTCGGGTGCTATGATGGTTACCCCTTAAAGGTCATTATAATATTGAAGTTCCGCCATTTTGGTTATTGCTATTGCACCAACGGATTAAAGGTCGCACCTTTATCATTTGTAATATATTTGCCACTACCAAGATGACCTTAAAGCCATACAATAGTCACATTCACAAAGTGCTTATGGCTTTGATCTCCACCACGACACCTATGTCTATATTACAACCCTACAAAGTAACTAAAAATTATTTATATATACAAAACTATGACAAAAATTTTACTCCTTTCCAACTCGCAAAGTATGCTCAACTCCCTGAGCGAGCGCCTTAGATTTGAGAACTTTGCAACGGCCGAAGCACCCAACATCAACACCGCTACGGAGATGTGTCGTAACGACCACTACGACGTAGCCATAGTTGATGGCGATGGCAAGTTCGACAACATCGGAGACCTCGCCCTGCCGACAATCATCATTGTTCGCAAGGCCGAGTTGGAGAGTGCCGTAGAGGCTCTGCGCAAGGGCGCAATCGACTACCTCAGCGCACCTATTGATATGAACCAACTGCTCGGTACCCTGCGTTCACTCCAGCAGGATGAGGAGACAACCCCACCGCTACGCCTTCGCCAACCATCGAAACGCACGAATTGTGCCACACAGCCCATCATAGGCCACTCCGACGCCATAGAACACGTGCGCAATATGATACGACGAGTAGCACCCTCTAATGCCCGAGTCTTAGTTCTTGGCGAGAACGGCACAGGGAAAGAACTCGTAGCACGCTGGCTACACCTGAAGAGTTCGCGTTGCAACGCCCCCTTCGTGGAGGTGAACTGCGCAGCAATACCCGCAGAACTCATTGAGAGCGAACTCTTTGGCCACGAGAAAGGCTCATTCACCTCGGCCGTAAAACAGCGCAAGGGAAAGTTCGAACTCGCCGATGGCGGAACACTCTTTATGGATGAGATTGGCGATATGTCGCTCTCGGCACAAGCCAAGGTATTACGCGCCCTGCAGGAGAATAAGATTACGCGCGTGGGTGGCGACAGAGATATATCGGTAGATGTGCGTGTGGTGGCGGCGACGAACAAGAATATACGCACCGAGATTGAGCGAGGCAACTTCCGCGAGGACCTCTACCACCGTCTAAGTGTCATCGAGATAGATGTGCCACCCCTCAGGGAGCGACGCGACGACATAGCACTCCTTGTCGAGCACTTTATCGAGGAGATATGCCTAAAGCACAACATCCAGCCTAAATCTATTGATAGCGAAGCAATTGAGATACTCTCTTCACGCCCCTGGACAGGCAACATCCGAGAGTTACACAACGTCGTCGAGCGACTGATAATCCTTAGCGACGACCATATTACGGCCCAAGAGGTGAGGCTCTACTGTAGCCATTAGACGACTAAAGTACCTCAGCTTCGAGTTCCGCCATAGTAGATACCACGACATCTGCCCCCGCTTGATACAACTCCTCGGCAAAGCGGAAACCCCACGCCACACCTATAGAGGCGATACCCGCAGCCTTTGCCGTACGTATATCGATGCCCGAGTCACCAACCATAACCACCCTATCCAGGGCGATATCTCTGTCCTTGATGATATTTAGCACCACGTGTGGGTCGGGCTTCAGGGGCGCACCCTCGCGATTACCCTCGATGGCAACGAACTCTATGTCGGAGAAGAACTTAGCAACCAAGCGGTCGGTGCCGTGCTGAAACTTATTAGATGCTACGGCGAGTTGTACACCTCTCTCCTGCAACTTTCTAAGCAGGTCGCACATACCCTCGTAAGGAACGGTATGGAGATCGATATTATCGACATAGTAGCGACGGAACTGCGCAACGCACTCCTCGACATAGGCCTCATTCTTGGCATACTCCTCTGGCAAAGCCCTCTCTACCAGTCGCTTAATGCCTCCCCCCGACCATCTGGCGATACTCCATATCGCTATGTTCGGGGTGGTTGCGACTGCGCATAACGTAATCCACCGAGGCCGCCAAATCGCCAATAGTATTGAGCAACGTGCCATCCAAGTCGAAAATCACAAGGTCGTACTTCATACCCTAACCCTCCAAAGTTAAATCTCCTCTCTATAGTCGTAGAGCTGGTTACGAAGGAGTGGGATGAATCCTGCACGGGTGATTGTCGCCTTCATAGCCTCCTTATCGAAACGTGTCGTAGCACCTGCCGACGACACCACATTCTCCTCAATCATAATAGAACCCATATCGTTTGCTCCCGAGTGTAGAGCAATCTCCGCCACATCCTTGCCTACGGTGAGCCACGAAGCCTGAATATTAGGGATGTTGTGCAACACTATACGGCTCATTGCCACTATGCGGAGGTACTCCAAAGCCGAGAAACGAGGGGCTACACCCTCACGCTCCAATTGCGTACCCTTAGGGCAGAAGACCCAAGGGATGAAGGCGGTAAATCCGCGCGACCCCTCGGGCTTATGGGCCTGAAGGTCACGGATGGTAATGAGGTGATCGACGCGCTCGTGAGGGGTCTCCACGTGGCCGTACATCATCGTAGCCGTGGTGGGGATACCCAAGAGGTGTGCCTCGTGCATAACCTTAACCCAGTCGTGGGCCGAGGGCTTGGCAGGAGATATTATCTTGCGCACACGCTCCGAAAGAATCTCTGCTCCAGCTCCTGGCAACGTATCGAGGCCCGCACTGCGCAGACGCTCCAAGGTCTCACGTGTTGAGATGCCACTTATCGAGGCAATATGTGCCACCTCGGGCGCACCCAAAGCATTGAGGCGCAAGGTGGGATAGTGTCGCTTAATCTCGCTGAAGAGTTTCTCGTAGAACTCAATACCCAAGCGAGGGTGAAGACCTCCCTGAAGCAACAACTGGTCGGCACCGAGGCGTAGGGCCTCGTCGATTTTAGCCTTGTACTCGGCCATCGTGGTTATATAGGCCAACTCAGTCTGGTGGGGCTTACAGTGGAAATTACAGAACTTACAACCCGACTTGCAGACGTTGGTGACATTGACATTGCGGTCTATCTGCCACGTAACCACGTGAGGGTCGCGCACAGAGGCCTGACGCAGAGTGTCGGCTACGCTACACAACAACTGCAAGGGTGCCTCGTCGTAGAGGAGATATGCCTCCTCTCGGGTCAATGGCTCACGTTCGAGAGCCTTCTCAAGTATATCGTTAATATTCATTAGTTTAACCCTTTATAGTAGTAGTTGGAAATCGAGGGTGCGACGACGCATATCCACGCTCTTAACCCTCACCCTCACAGGAGTTCCGAGGGTTAGGCGCACACCCGAACTACGACCCACAACCTCGTAGCGAGCCTCGTCGAAGCGATAGTAGTCGTCGGCATCTATATCTCTGAGGAAGGCCATACCCTCTACGTGGGTCTCGTCGAGTTCTACATAGAGGCCCCAGTCGGTCATTCCCGAAACCGTTCCCGTAAACTCCTCGCCGATATGATCCTTCATAAACTCCGCCATCTTATACTTGATACTTGCGCGCTCGGCCTCCGATGCCAAAATCTCACGCTCGGTGGAGTGTACACACAAGGCCTCAAGTTGGGTCTTGTCACCACGCTTCTCTCCCGCCAAATACGACGCTAAGAGCCTGTGTACCAACATATCGGGGTAGCGACGGATGGGCGAAGTGAAGTGTGTGTAGTAGGGGAATGCCAAGCCGTAGTGGCCTATATTGTCGGTGGTATAGACCGCCTTAGCCATACTACGCACAGCCAGCGTGGTGATAGCATTCGACTCCGCCTTGCCAGCGATGGTGGTGAGCAACTTATTCATCTCCTTAGCCACAGCCCTACCCTTCGAGGCCTTGAAGTAGTGGCCAAAGCGCAAGGCGAACTCCTTGAAGCGGGTAAGTTTCTCCTCCGTAGGCTCGTCGTGAACACGGAAGACCATTGGGCGTGGCACCTTACGGCCATTGGCTATGCGGTGGGCGCAGAACTCCGCAACACGGCGGTTGGCCAACAACATAAACTCCTCGATGAGTTGGTTGGCCTCCTTCTGCACCTTGGTATATACTCCAATGGGGCGACCCTGCTCGTCGAGACGGAAGCGTACCTCGTCACGAGCAAAAGCGATAGCACCCTGCTTGAAGCGCAAAGCCCTCAACTGTTGAGCCAACCTATTGAGTGTCAATATCTCCTCCTTATAATCTCCATCACCCTGCTCGATAACTGCCTGAGCCTCCTCGTAGGCAAACCTACGGTCGGAGTGAATCACCGTGCGGCCAAACCACTCATCCACAATCTCCGAGTTGTCGTTAAGGGTGAAGATAGCCGAGAAGCACAACTTATCCTCGTTGGGGCGCAACGAGCAGAGGTCGTTACACAACCTTTCTGGCAACATAGGCACGGTGCGATCGACAAGATATACGGATGTAGCACGCTCCAAAGCCTCGTTATCTACCACCGAGCCAGGGGTTACGTAGTGGGTAACATCGGCGATATGTACGCCCACCTCCCAGAGTCCGTCGGCCAACTTATGCAACGACAGAGCATCGTCGAAATCCTTAGCATCGGCAGGGTCAATGGTGAAGGTAGTCCTATGGCGCATATCCCTACGTTGAGCGATCTCCTGGCTTGTTATACGGCCATCAATACGCTCTGCGGCACGCTCAACCTCCTCCTCGAAGTGGTACGGAAGGTCGAACTCCGCCAAGATGGCGTGCATCTCCGTATCGTTATCGCCAGCCTTACCAAGTCGCTCGACGAGTTCTCCGTATGGCAGACGCTCACCCTCGGGCCACTCCGTAACACGAACAACAACCTTGTCGCCATCCTCAACCTCGGGGTAGCGACGGCGCGAAAGGTATATATCTGTTCCCAAACGACGGCTGTCAGGTGTGACAAAGATAGCATTTGCCGTAACCTCGGCAACACCCACATAGGGCTTCGTGCTACGCTCCAGCACCTCGACAATAGTACCCTCAAGTTCTCCGTCACGCGAACGACGAGCAACGACCAACGCCACCCTATCGCCATCTAAGGCACCGCCACCATTACGACGAGCCACATATACATCGCTCTCCAAAACATCCACCTGCACATACAGAGCACCAGGGGTCAAGGATACTACAACACCCTCATAGCGAGGCATTGCCGAACGCGACAAGCGGTACTTGCTACGGGCAACCTCCTCAACAAAGCCATCCTCGATGAGTTGGCGGATGATGGCAAAGGTCATCGTGCGACCATCCCTATCCGCACCTCCAGAGGCTGCAGCCAAGTGTTTGAGCGAAAACTTATTATCGGGAAACTCCCTAAACATATCTACGATGAACGAAGCACGTTCATCGCGGTTGTTTCCCCTCTTATTTTTTTTCTTTCCCATCTCTTTCTCTTTACTTATTCAAAATATGGAGTGCCATACGCTCCATCATACGCTCACCCACGGCCATAGCCTCCTCACGAGGGAGGAAGGTTGCGGTATGTGAGCCTCCCGACTCTGCTCCCACACCCAAGCGGTAGAAGAGCGAGGGGTAGCACTCGGTATAGTAGCCGAAGTCCTCAGCCATAGGGATACGCTCCATCTGGCGTACCACGATATCCTCGTCCTGCGCTATAATCATAGCCTCGTAGGAGAGCATAACATCATTTGTTACAGAGGGATAGCCTCTGTTTATATCGACCACGACACTCACACCATACTTCGTCTCGACCTCTTTAGCACTGCTACGCAGGAGCGAGTGGATATGCTCCCTTACCTCCCTATCGAAAGTACGCATAGTACCCTCAGCATAGGTATTGGCAGGGATTACGTTGGTAGCACCCTCGGCCACTATCTTTCCTACGGAGATGACACACTCGGGCCTATTAAGCGAGGTGGTGCGAACAATCATATCAGCAATTGCCGTAACCGTATCGTCGATATCGCCACGACGGGCGGCGTGGCCTCCACGGCCCGAAACATAGAGGCGCAACTCATCATTCGAGGCCATAAAGACCCCAGGGCAGATGCCTACCTCGCCTACCTCCAAACGCGAATCGACGTGCTGGCCAATCACGGCACTCACACTGTACCCCTCGAAGGGGCGCTCAGCCAACACCTTAGAGGCTCCGCCAGGGTTCTGCTCCTCGCCAGGCTGAAAGATGCCGAAGAGGGTACCCTCGAAGTTGCGGTGGCGGTTGAGACTCTGCAACACACCGAAGAGCATACCCGCGTGCATATCGTGACCGCAGGCGTGCATAACACCCTCACTCTCCGAGCGATACTCCACATCATTCTGCTCCACCACGGGCAATGCATCAATATCGGCACGAAGCACCACGGCACGGCTTAGGTTGCCCCTCTTACCCTCTATCTTTGCCAAGACTCCCGTACCGGCAATCTTACGACACTCGATACCCTCAGCCTCCAAGGCATCAAGGATAAAGCGCTGAGTGCGAAACTCCTCGAAGGATAGTTCGGGGTGGCGATGCAACTCTCGACGAAACTCTATACTATTCATAACGTGCTACTTACGAGGTTTGTAATGGCGAGCCATCTGCGCTATGCTACGTGTGTACTCCGCCGTAGTGCCACAGCAACCACCCACAATGCTCAACAAACCACGCTCGGCATAGGTGCGCAGGGTCTCGGTATGTTTCTTCACCGTCTCTGGGTACTTACCACGGCTATCGGGAATACCTGCCGAAGGGGCGATATAGGTTGGCAACGAGGTGAAGCGGGCAAGCAATTCGAGGTTGTCGGTGACACTCTTCACACCATAGGAGCAGTTGAAGCCTATGGCCAATGGCTCGAACTTCGACACATCTTCCACAAACTTCTCTATCGGGCGACCCGAGGCGAGCAAACCGCCAATCTTAGATAGCGTAGCCGAGAAGATGATAGGACGCTCGGGAGCTACCTCACGGCAGACCTCAGCAGCAATCTCTGCATTACGAACATCGGTAATGCTCTCGATAAGGAAGATATCCACGCCATTGCTCTCAAGGGCCTGGATAAGGGTGCGGTATGACTCCCTGAGTTCCTCCTCCTTAAGATCCACGGCCAACGATATATTGCGTGTTGAAGGGCCTATAGAGCCAGCAATGAAGATCTCCTTTGTGGAGTCTTGCTTAGCACTACGGATGGCCTCGATGCCCGCCTTGACAACCTCCTCGGTGGTGATATTCACACCACACGACGCCAACGACAAGGGGTCGGCGAGGAAAGTATTCGTCGTAAGAATCGTAGCACCAGCCTTGATAGACTCCCTATACATAGCCTCAACCTTAGGTCTATCGGTGATGGACAACATCTCGGGCAACACATCACGACGCGCCCCAATGAGGGAGGTTCCAATGGCCGAATCCTTGACAATTATATGGCGCGAGAGAATCTCGCTAATACGCTCTTTAACACTGCTCATAATGCTAACTATTTTATAATCTCGACCTCAAAGAGTCTATTCCAATCCTTTCCTGTGACGTAGAAATGCCCCGTTTCAGGGTTGTAGGCCACACCATTAAAGGCCTCGGCCTCGGGGTTATCCTCAAGTCTCTCGCGCAACAATGGCATATCGACATAGCCCAAGACCTCACCCGTCTTAGGGTCAATCTCCACGACGGCATCCGTAAGATATACATTCGCCCAGATGCTACCATCCACCCACTCCAACTCGTTAATCAAGTCGAGAGGCTGACCATCGAGCGTAACACATATCGAGGCCTCGGTAGCAAAGGTTTCGGGATTTACACGACGTATCGTCGAGGTGCCATCCGAGAGGTAGAGGTTCTCACCATCGGTGGTTATACCCCAGCCCTCACCTCGGTATGATATGCTCTTAAGGTGGCGACCCTTGCTATCGTAGACGTGTGCCTTGTTCGAGAGCCAAGTAAGTTGGTAGATGCGGTCGCCAAAATGGGTTATACCCTCACCGAACTCATCTATGGGGAGCGATGCCACGACATCGACCTTACCCGTAGAGAGGTCTATGCGCTGTAGGTGGGACTTGCCCTCTCGGCCCGTACCCTCCCACATTACGCCATCCTTATACTCAAGACCCTGGGTGTAACTGCTCGTTGAGTGTGGATACTCCGCCACCACACGGTAGTCGTACAACTCTGCAAAGCGGACCTCTTTCTTGGACTTCTCCGCAACACCCTCATTATCGCTACTTTTTGCCTTCGTTCCTCCGCACGACACCATAAGTGCCGACCAGACCACCACGGGCAATATTATCTGCTTAAATATATTCATACCTCTTTATATATAAATAGACTTGCAAATATAACCTTTTTTCAAGGATTTTTACTATCTTTGGCTTAAAATTAATTAGACTCTATGATTTACTACATAAACGAGACCTCTTCGACGAATGATTTGGCTCGCGAGCCTCGCTTTGAGGAGTTCGATATTATATGGGCTGAACACCAGAGCGCTGGACGCGGACAGCGTGGCCACTCGTGGCATAGCACCGAGGGTAAAAACATCACCTTCTCGGTGGTGCTGAAGCCTACGTTCCTCCCCATAATCGAGCAGTTCTTGCTCTCCGAAGTGGTTGCTTTGGCATTGGTCGATACGATGCAGGAGTATGGCATCGAGTGTCGCATCAAGTGGACAAACGACATCTATGCCGGAGACAAGAAACTTGTCGGCGTGCTTATTGAACACTCGCTTTCGACAGATCAAATTGCTCGCACTATCGTAGGCATAGGACTAAATATCAACCAATTGGACTTTCCTAAGGATCTGCCAAACCCAACCTCTATGGCCCTTGAGCGCAGTACCACTTTCGACCGTAAGGAGGTACTCATCCGCTTCTCCGAAAGGCTCCAACAACTATACGCCACATTGCGTCAAGGTGGCAAAGAGAGCATCGAGGAGCGCTACCGCAAAACTATGTACCACCTCGACGAACCACACACCTACGCCTACCCATCGGGCGAGGAGTTCTGCGCCACCATCCGCGGTGTGCGCCCCTCAGGCGAATTACTCTTAGAGCACACCGACGGCACGATTAAAGAGTATGCCTTCAAGGAGGTGGAGTTCGTGCTACCACACAAGACAAAACGATAGAAGAAATTTACACTGTGGAGAATGGATATATCCTCTCTGAGGAGGAGGGGCGAGTGTTACAACGGGGGAAATTGTAAAAAAATCGATAAAAATTTTCGTGAACGACAAAAAAAATATATATTTGTGGTTGCGAAAGTGTTGTAAGCACCTTGGCACGTTTATTTGACAATACTAAAAACAACTTAATACAACTTGAATTATGGCTAATGTACCTGCTAATTTGAAGTACTCTAACGACCACGAGTGGTGCCGTGTAGAGGGTGATGTTGCCGTTATCGGCATTACCGATTATGCTCAGTCACAGCTTGGTGACATCGTTTTCGTTGATGTTCCTACCGTTGGTGAGACTATCGAGGCTAACGAGGTTTTCGGCTCTATCGAGGCTGTTAAGACCGTTTCTGACGCTTTCTCTCCAGTAAGCGGCGAGGTTATCGAGTTCAACGAGGCTGTTGAGGGCGACTCTTCACTCGTAAACAAGGATCCATACGGTGAGGGTTGGTTGATCAAGATCAAGATGTCGAACCCTGCTGAGGTTGAGGGCTTGTTGGATGCTGCTGCATACGAGGCTCTTATCGGCTAATCGTTTCGGGTTGCAAGATAGTTAATATAACTAACTGACTACTAAGGGTGTGTTCTTACTGGACACACCCTTTTTTTTGCTATCACGCCACCTTCTTCTTGCTTCCACCGCCTCTCTCTCCAGCCTAATAAAGTCGTATAATAGGTGCTAATTTTAGGCGCACGAAGTTCGAAAAAGCGCAGTTTACACACACCAGCCACCCACACTTTGTTGTTAGAATAGTGCAGATACAACGCTCGGCGAATTTCGAGGCGATGGAACTTTACCATTAGAAGTTGTATAACAAGAGCTAATTTTAGGCGCACGAAGTTCGAAAAAGCGGAGTTTACTGAAATGTAAATGAGCATTTTGAGAACGAGTGCAACGCCAAAGTAGCCTTGTTAGACGGCTTCGTTAGCGGAAGTAGATGCGCTGTTATAACAACAAAGTAACTTTTTTTTGTATTTTTGCTAAAAATATAGTACTTTTGTATTGGTGAAAATAGTGTTAAAGGGAAATGGTAATCTGAAAGATTAAAACTTGTTGAAAGTTTAGCACTATAAGTAATTGATAGATACAAATTTACAACTTAATATTTATTGAACCTATGAAAAAATTTAACTTGCTATCGACTATTTTGATGGTCTTTGCACTATTGGTTGCTGGCTGTACTAAGGAGCCTCAAACTGACCCTAACAATGGCGGCAACAATGGTGGTGACAATGGTGGCACCCAGAATCCTGTGGAGTTGTCGTTTGTAGCATCTATCTTGGATACTACTAAGACAACTGCTACATACACCATTACCCCATCAGATCTTGAGGCTAACTACCTCGTATTCGTTTACAACGCTAAGGCTGTCGAGCAGTGCGAGACAGACCAGCAGATTGTAGAGACTCTCTACGCAGAGGTTAAGGCATACGCAGAGGCTAACGACACTACCCTCACAGCATACCTCAGCGAGAAGGTGAAGAAGGGAGCGTTGGAGAACGAAGTAATTAGCAACCTCGCACTCAACACCAACTACTACCTCTTGATCTTTGGTGTTGATACAGAGAAGGATATGGCTGCGACAACAGACATCACAAAGGTACGTTTTAAGACTAAGGATGCTACACAGACCGCTTGTACATTCGAGATTACACCTGACGTATATCTCAACACTGCCTCTTTGGCTATCACCCCATCTATCAAGACTCAGATGTGGCACCTTATCAACGTATCTGTTGAGGAGTACCAGACATACACTAAGGCAGATGGTGAGTACGGCTGGTCACAGCAGGAGTTCTTCCAGAACTACCTCAACACCGAGATCGCTACTCTCAAGGAGCAGAACTACACAGAGACAGATATTAAGAACCGTCTCTTCCACACCGATGCAAACACCCTCCACGTGGCTAACCTCACACCAAAGTCTAAGTACACAGCCTTGGTTGCAGGTGTAGACTATAGCGCAGATGGTGCTTACATCACTACTTTGATTAGCGAGAAGCGTTACAACGCTGGCGAGGAGTCTCCATCAGACCTCTCATTCGACATCGAGGTATTCAACATCGAGCATTACTCTGCTGAGGTGCGCATCACCCCTTCAGATCCTAATGCCGAGTACTACTACCATATCGGCTATATCAATAGCAGCAAGAAGAATGCTAAGCCTTACGACATCGCTTCGGCAGCTGTAACCGAGAGCATCTACTACTGGGAGAACTACACCGAGCTTAAGCACCGCGACCCTGTGACTGGCGTTGTAGACCTCACTGGCGACAACAAGTTGGAACTCAACATCGCTGAGACAGAGTACTATATCGTAGCCTTCAGCTTCGAGTTGAACCCTAACTATGGTCAGGTTATCAACGAGGAGACTGGCGAAATCGACTACAACCCAGGTACTATCACATCGGCTCCTACCTACGTATCGTTTATGACCCCTGAACACGGCAACCCTATGGATGCTGAGTTCGAGTTCTCTGCTACCGACGTAGGTCCATACGACTTCTACTTCGAGGTAACTGCTAAGGATCCAACCATCTACTACCAGCCAGGTATCGCTATGGCCGAGGGCTTCGACCCACAGGTTGCTATCAGCCAGTCAAGTTCTTTGCTTGCTCAGTTGAAGGAGATGTGTATGACAGGCCAGAGCCCTTGCCTCACCTTCCACGAGGCCTTGGAGGAGAAGCTCCAGTCATACTACCGCAATGGTAGTGGCCGCTACTACGTTGCCAACCTCAACCCTGAGTGCAACTACATCGGCTACGTCTTGGCTATCGATGTTAAGACTGGTACTTTCGCTCGTTGTATCTATAGCGACATTATCGCTACTACAACCTCTGTAGGTAATGTAAACCCAAGCCTCGAGTTGCTCGGCGTCTACAATGGTAACGAGGAGGATGGCACTATCTTTGGCGATGCTTCACTCACCGCAAACCGCCCTATCATCGCTGTTAGATTCAACGACATCGAGAACGCTTCAGCCCTCTACTGCGCACTCTCTACCGACGCTTACAGCGACGTTGAAGGACTTGCTGACCGCTATATCATCTCTGAGTTCCGTGGCTACTGGCAGGGTGTTACAAGCCTCGAGGTACCTTACCACTTCTTGGTTGGTGATTGGGACGTAGATCAGACCGTAGTTGGTTACGCTCAGGATGCTAATGGCAACGAGGGTGCTGTAGCACGCTTGGGTGTTAAGCCTTCTGAATACGACGATATCGAGGAACTTCGTGGCTACGTAGAGGCTGTGAACTCTACTGTAACTCAGTCACTTGCTAAGTCATTGGTTATCGCTGAGCAGACTGCTCCAACTATGGAGTGCATCTGGAGCGAGGAGGTGGGCGCACCACGTGCAGCAGAGGTTATCTTCCACGCTGCTGAACCTTTGACTACCCAGAACGACGTTATGAACATCGGCTTCGTTAAGCAGTTCCATATCTAATAGATATTCCGACGTACTGAGGGGTTGCCCAGCAAAAGGCTGGACAGCCCCTCATATTTTAATATGAAGGCTATGAGAATTTACCATCTACTATCTCTAACACTCGTGCTTGGTCTCTTTGGCCTTGGCGAGTGCTTGGCACAACCCAATAGCATCACCCCAGCACCCAATATCGAGGTGTGGGGACAAGAGTATTTCGATGCCTCACAGAGACTCTCCCTCACCTTTACGGGTGTGGAGGGCGACGACCTTATATACCTTAGACGTGCCACCGAGGAGTTGGGCCTATCGCTCAAGGAGGCTAAACGCCCAGCAAAGAGTAACTACCTCGCGCTCAGCATCGTACCTCTCGAAGATATTGCCGAGGCCTCGACATTTGAGAGTTTCAACGAGGGTTACCTATTGGATATCACCCCACGCGGCATAGCCATCAAGGCCACAACGCCACAGGGCCTCTACTACGGTCTGCAAAGTCTCAAGGCCTTGAGCCTCAACTCCAAACAACTCACCACCGGTCATATATGCGATGCTCCACGCTTCGAGTACCGCGGTATCCTCATCGATATTTCGCGACACTTCCGTACTAAGGAGTTCCTTATGCGCCAGATGGATATTATGGCCGAGTTGAAGATGAACCGCCTCCACCTCCACCTCACCGATGCTGCAGGATGGCGCATCGAGGTTGAGAGTTACCCCCGCCTCACATCGTTTGCAGCGTGGCGTATGCCCGACACCTGGAAGGAGTGGTGGTACGGAGAGCGAGGACATGTCGAGATGGGTACACCAGGGGCCTACGGCGGCTACCTCACCAAGGAGGAGGCTCGCGAGTTGGTGGCATACGCCGAGGAGCACTACATCACCATTATCCCCGAGATAGAGATGCCTGGCCACTCCGACGAGGTCATCGTGGCATACCCTGAGTTAGGCTGTAGCCACAAGCCCAAGAATCAGGGCGACCTCTGCATCGGCAAGGAGGCAACCTTCGAGATGATGCAAAGTATCCTCGACGAGATTATCGAGATATTCCCCTCGGAGTATATACATATCGGCGGTGACGAGGCGGGCAAGAATACGTGGCCTGAGTGTGAGGATTGCCGACGTCGTATGGCTGAGGAGGGACTCGAAAGTGTCGATGAATTGCAGAGTTATATGATTGAGCGCATCGAGAGGTATCTCAACGCCCGTGGTCGCCAGATTATCGGCTGGGACGAGATTCTTGAGGGAGGCCTCGCACCCAACGCTACGGTAATGTCGTGGCGCGGTGAGGAGGGTGGCTTGGCGGCTGCTGCAGCGGGCCACAAGGTCGTTATGTCGCCCCACGCCTACTGCTATATCGATGCCCCACAGGATGCACCCTACTCTCAGCCCGAGAGCATCGGTGGCTACCTCCCCTTGGAGAAGGTCTACTCCTACGACCCTGCCCCCGAGGGTATGGATAAGAGTGTGAGCGACTACATTTTGGGCGTTCAAGCCAACCTATGGGCCGAGTTCATCGTCACCGACGACCACTACGAGACTATGCTTTGGCCTCGCGCTATGGCCATTGCTGAGATAGGCTGGAGCAATGCCGAGAGGAGACTCTTCGCCGACTTCCGCCTGCGTGCCGTAAAGATTGTGGATAGGATGCTCGAACGTGGCTACAAACCATTCGACCTAAAGAATGAGATAGGCAACCGTCCCGAATCATTGGAGCCAGTGGAGCATATCGCCTTGGGTAAGAGCGTGACCTACCTCTACCCATCCTTCTACTACGGCCCTAAGTATGCCGCAGCAGGAGATGCTACACTCACGGATGGTCTGCGTGGTACGTGGACCTATGCCGATGGTCGTTGGCAGGGTTTCTTGGGTCGTGGAGGTGTCGATGTGGTTATAGATATGGGCGAGGTGACACACATAGAGAGCATCGCTGCCGACTTTATGCAGATATGTGGCCCTGGAGTCTTTATGCCTTGCTTGGTGGAGATATTCATCTCCGAGGATGGCCAGGAGTATTCAAAGATTGCCGACATAGAACACGAAGTGGTCATCGACGAGTTGCCCTCGTTCAAGAGTTTCGGTTGGCAGGGCAGTGCCGAGGCACGCTACATTCGCTACAAGGCTCATCGTAGCAAGTACACAGGTTTCCTCTTCGTAGACGAGATTGTCGTGCGATAGGACGCTACATATATATTATAGATATAATGAAGAGGGCGTGTCCAGATGTTGGACACGCCCTATCTCTTTCTATGACGACAACTATCTTAGAGGCTTAACAAAGAGCAACTGCGTCTTTGGCTCGGCTTCAAGTTTGGCGATGAGTTCATCAGCAGGTCTGATGTCATCTACGCTCCACTCGATAAGTTCCGATGTCCACATAGGGGCGAGGTTACCCTTATAGTCGAATATGGTGGCGCAGACGTAGTATGGACCTTCGTAATAGATTCGGTCGGTGACGAAGAGTTCAGGACAAGTACCTATGAGCAGGTCGAACAAGATAACATCCTCGCCATAGTAGTCGTAGTCCATCTTTGCCACGAAGTCAGCAAAGATATCCTCGGTAGGCTCGCTGGTCTCCACCTCGATAGATGCCACAAAGAAGGCATCGTCGCTAACATAGGGGTAGGTATAGTACTTAAATCGCTCAGGGTCGTAGTTGTAGAGGTCCGATGGACGGTAAGGACCACACACCTTAACATCGGTAATATCGACCTCACAAGGGCCCTCAGGCTGGGTAATAAAGACCTTAGTATATATATCTGTGGTTATAACACCGCCACTATAGCCAAAGGCTACCACTACATACTCCTTCTTTGGATAGAGGGTATTGAGGTGCGCAGTGATCTCACCCTTGAAGAACTGCGTGCTGAGCGAAGTAACGGGGTCGTAGAGCGCCATATCAATGAGGTCGTCCTCATTGTATTTTGCTGGAAGATACTCCGTAGGGGTGATGAGTAGGGCATATAGTTCATTATCATTCGTAGGGGTGACCCTCAAGTCGGCAACACGCACATAGCAGTTCGTAATCTCAATATCGATAGACATCTCCGACTGCTCGACCTCCTCGGTAGAGAAGTTGATGTAGGATGGCTCAGAAACTACCTGCACATAGCCATCATACTCGTCGATAGCAAATACCAAGAACGAGTAGAGCGTATAAGATGAGAGTTCAAGGTCTATGGTCTTATCGCCCTTGAAGGCTATCTCCTCCAAAATCATATCGGTAGTATAACCATAACTTAGGTTGGCGCTATACGTATCAATCCACTCGTCGGCAAGCGAAGCGAGGTACTCCTCGTCGAAGGATGTGCGATCACCAACATAGAGGTCGCTATTGCCATCCACACACTTCACCAAGTAGTAGCCATCCCAATCCTCGGGCTTTACGCTAAGTTCAACCTCCGCGCCATCAACCTTGACATCGAGGTCGAACGATATATCTCTCAAGGGGGCGTACTCCGACTCAAGCACCTTCCACACTACCTCCGTCACAGGCTCGTAGTGAGAGCCATCCTCGTTGAACTCCACACCATAGACATATAGCACCATCTGGCGACCTGGCAACATACTATTCCACTGCACACGCTTAGTGTCGTTGAACAAGATATTTGCCGAGAGCATATACTCCTTTAGCGACACATTCTCATAGAGGGCATTGGCCTCAAAGGCCTCGAAATCATCTGCCCACAACTCCTCGGCAGTGTCGATACCAGCACCCTGGAAGTAGGCAACCTCCTCCAAGTACATAATATATAGCATCTCGCCATCCTTGGGCGTAACCTCCGTCGTGGCTGTCGAGGCGTGAATCCCCTCCACAGAGATTGTGAAGGGGGCCTCTTCGGCAGGTCCATCGGGGCGAATAACCTCTGGATCATCGGGACCCACACACGCCACAAACATAGTAGCGACGAGCATTACCGCCATAGAAAAAATTGTAGTAACTCTTCTCATATACTTAACTTTTTTGTTTTGCTTTTTGCAAATATAGCCATTTCTTCGCTCTATTGCAACACTACGGCGCAAAAAAAAGATGGGCCTACCTAACAAGTTAGGCAGGTCCACCATTTTTGGAGGGTTGTAAGGGTACTACTTGAGGTACTTATTCAACCAGCCGAAGAACTCACGATTCCAAACTACAGAGTTCTGTGGCTGGAACACCTGGTGAGCCTCGTTCTCGAATGATACAAGACGTGCATCAAGACCCTGAACACGTGCTGCGGTGAAGGCCTCCAACGACTGGCTATATGGGATACGGTAATCCTTCTCGCCAGTGATAATCATAATTGGAGAGTCCCAGTTAGCAACCTTCTTGTGTGGAGAGTTAGCATACGAGCGCATTGCAGTAGCGTTGTCGCTCTCCCAGTAAGCACCACCATAGTCGTTAGTCACGAAGAATAGCTCCTCGGTGTGGCCATACATAGACTCGAAGTTGAAGATACCGCAGTGAGCGATGAAGGCCTTGAAGCGACCCTCGTGAACGCCTGCGAGGTAGTAGGTAGAGTAGCCACCATACGATGCACCTACGCAACCACGGTGGTCGGTATCTACCCAAGGCTCCTTAGATACCTCGTCGATTGCTGCGAGGTAGTCGCGGATGTTCTGACCTGAGTAGTCGCCAGAGATCTGGTCGGTCCACTCCTGACCAAATGATGGACAACCACGGCGGTTAGGTGCTACGATAACGTAACCCTCAGCAGCCATAAGTTGGAAGTTCCAACGGTAGCTCCAGAACTGTGATACAGTGCTCTGTGGGCCACCCTGGCAGTAGAGCAAAGTAGGATACTTCTTTGTTGGGTCGAAGTCTGGTGGAAGGATTACCCAAGTGAGCATCTTCTTACCATCGGTAGTGGTAATCCAGCGCTCCTGTACCTCACCAAACTTGATATTGTCGTAAACCTCGCGGTTTACATCGGTAAGTTGTGTCAATTCGCCACTCTCAAGATTTACGTCGTAGAGTTCTACAGCCTTAGAGATGGTGTTCATATTTGCCACGATCTTGCCACCTGCAAAGGTGAAGGTGTTGATATCGTGGTTACCCTTAGTGATATGCTTCATATTACCTGCAAGGTCGATATGAGCCACCTGGTGAGTACCGCGCCAAGGCAATACGAAGTAGATAGCCTCGTTGCCATCCCACGCAACCTCAGTTACGCAGTAGTCCTGACCACGGGTGATGTAGGTACACTCATTGGTTGCGAGGTCAAAGACCCAAAGACGCTGCTGGTCAGCCTCATTACCTGGACGACGCTGTGAGCGGAAGGCTACCTTAGTGCCATCTGGCGAGAATACAGGATACTTGTCGTAGCCCACGAACTTCTCGTCGCCCTGAGCAGCAGCCTCCTTCGAGAGGTTGCGTGTAGCCTTTGTTGCGAAGTCGTAGAGGAAGATATCCGAATCGGTAGAGAGGGCATAATCTACGCCAGTGAGAGGCTTGCAGGTATAGGCAAGCATAGAGCCATCTGGCGAGAGGCGAATCTCTGCGGTGTCGAAATATGGAGCCAATGGTGCATCGTAAGCCTTGTCAGCGCCGATGATATCAACGCCATCCACAATCTTGCCATCCTTGTAGTCGGCAGCAAAGATGTGGAGGTAAGAGCCATCATCCCAGTAATCCCAGTGGCGTACCATAAGGTCGTCGTAGAGGCGCACCTTAGACTTATCCATATCGGCATACTTATCCGAGCCCTTCAACGGAGCAACCTTCACACGCTGAACATAGAAGGCGTGGTCACCAGCGATACCAAAGCCCTCAATTCCACCCTCGATATCAGTAAGTTGAACGAGGTTCTGACCATCAACATCCATAGCCCAAGCCTGCATAGAACCCGAACGGTTCGACATAAAGGCGATGCGGTTCTCAGAGAGCCACTGTGGCGCAGTGTTTGTTGAGTTGTAGTCGGTAATAGCACACTCCTCTGCAGTAGCCATATCGCGCAACCAGAGACGTGTGATACCGCGATTCTCAGCGAGGTTGTACTGGGTTACTGTGTAGATGAGTTTTGAGCCATCCTCAGAGAGTACCTGCTGGCCAATACGGCTCATCTTCCACATAATCTCGGGGGTAAACTTACCCTCAGCCTTCTCCTCGGCAGTGAGTGCATTGTCAATTGTAAGAGGCTTTGGAGCCTCGCCACCATTCTCTGCACAACAGCCCACGGCAAGAAATGCTGCAAATGTCATAAAATAGAGTAATTTTTTCATAAATAGTATGTTGTAGATTAGTTTGTTCTCAACTTAAATGCTTATCTTTGTGACCAATAATAAAACGGTTATGGCGAAACACACCCTATATTTTGGTAATAATGAGGTGGTTGTGGCAACTGCCCCACCCAGCCCCGACTACACGACTATAGCGGTGGAGTCTTCACTCGCGATTCCGCGAGCGAAGTTAATAAAAAAAGTCGAGACTAACAAATTTGTGGCTATAATTACCCCCGACCCCGACCGCACATTCTCGCTCCTTCAGGAGGAGTTTGTAAGGGTCAATGCCGCGGGAGGCGTTGTGGAGAACGATTGTGGCGACCTGCTGATGATAGAGTTGCGAGGACACTGGGACCTCCCCAAGGGTCACATCGAGGCCGAGGAGAGTAGTTCAGAGGCAGCCTTGAGAGAGGTCAAAGAGGAGACTGGCATAGGCGCAACCCTCTGTGGTACAGCGCCCTTAGCCACCACGTGGCACGCCTACGACACCTATGGCCGTTGGGAACTCAAGCGCACCGAGTGGTGGAGGATGCAGAGCCAAGGGGGAGAGTTACACCCCCAAGCATCGGAGGGGATAACTCGCGCAGAGTGGTGCGCCAAGGAGGGCCTCTGTGAACGATTAAAAACCTCATACGCCACAATTATTCGGGTGGTGGAGGCGTTAGGTAGAGAGACGAAAAATTAGAACTATGAACAAGATACTTTGGGTCGATGACGAGATTGACCTACTCAAACCACATATAATGTTCCTCACCTCAAAGGGTTACGAGGTTGATACCTGCAACAACGGCTACGACGCTGTGGATATGATAGGTAGCACATCCTACGACCTTGTTATCCTCGACGAGATGATGCCTGGAATGACGGGACTGGAGACCCTGCCACTGATAAAGGCAGCACAACCCTCGTTGCCCGTGATTATGGTCACCAAGAGCGAGGAGGAGAATATTATGGATAAGGCGATAGGCTCGAAAATCGCCGATTACATCATCAAGCCAGTAAATCCTAATCAGGTGCTTCTGTCGATAAAGAAGAACCTCCACTCAGCACAACTCGTCACCGAGCAGACCACAGCCGACTACCGCTCGGAGTTCGGACGCATCACCGCACAACAGCAGAGCGCCTCGACATTCCAGGAGTGGAGCGCCCTCTACCGCAAGATTGTGGGCTGGGAGATAGAGTTGGCTGGCTCGTCGGACAAGAGTATCCGCGAGGTGTTGGCATACCAGAAGAATGAGGCCAACCAGGAGTTCTCGAAATTCGTGCGTCGCAACTACTTCAACTGGATAAACCAGCGATGCGACGAGGAGGAGATTCCCGTAATGTCGCATACGTTGATGCGCCGACGCATCTTTCCAGAGGTGGACAACGCCACAAAGACCACACTCCTGCTCATCGACAATATGCGTTACGACCAGTGGCGCATAATAGAGCCACTCCTTCGTGGTCTCTTCGACATCACCACCGACGACTTCTACTGCGCCATCCTACCCACAGCAACGCAGTATGCTCGAAACGCCCTCTTTGCAGGTCTTATGCCTTTGGCCATCGACCGTCTGATGCCCGACAAGTGGCTCAACGACAATGAGGATGGTGGGAAAAATATGTACGAGGAGGAGTTCCTCCGCAGACTCATCACCCAGTCGGGTAAGGGTTATCGTCTCTCGTTCGACAAACTCGTGCGCCCCGAGGCGGGCCGTCGTTTAGTGGAGAATATGCAACGTATCTACGATGCCGACTTCTCGGTCATCGTCTACAACTTCCTCGACATCCTCTCGCACGCACGTACCGAGACCGACATCATACGCGACCTCACCGACGACGAGGCTTCGTTCCGCTCGCTGACGCGCTCGTGGTTTGAACATTCGGAGTTATACACTCTCCTAAAACTGCTCTCGGAGCGCGGCCACAACGTCATCATCACCTCGGACCACGGCACAATACGTGTGGATAACCCTATACGTGTGACGGGCGACAAGGAGACCTCCTCGAACCTTCGTTACAAGACGGGGCGCAACCTCGCATATAACGCACGCGAGGTATATGAGGTGACACGTCCTGAGGATGTGCAACTCCCTGCAGGTCGCCTATCATCGAGTTACATATTTGCCTACAACCGCGACTTTTTGGTCTATAACAACGACGCTAATAAGTTCATCCGCTACTACAAGAATACCTTCCAGCACGGTGGTATCTCGATGGAGGAGATGATAGTGCCGTTCGTAGTGATGAAACCAAAGAAACGATAAACAACACGTTACAACGACAAACGACAACATCAATAGATAATGGAAAAGATTATTGAGATCTCCTCTCTTGAGGAGTTGGACAAGGTTGCCGAGGCGGTAATTGAGAGTCTCAATGGCCGTACAGTAGTCGCCTTAGATGCCCCTATGGGTGCTGGTAAAACCACGTTGGTAAGCCGCATTGCTGCACTCTTGGGTGCCGAGGACGACGTTACAAGCCCCACATTCGCCATAGTAAACCAGTATGAGGGTGAG
Source organism: Alistipes sp. (assembly GCA_017555905.1). GTDB lineage: Bacteria > Bacteroidota > Bacteroidia > Bacteroidales > Rikenellaceae > Alistipes. The sequence goes on from JAFZFP010000012.1 coordinate 82,982, forward strand.
CGCACCATCTACCACTTCGATATGTATCGCATAGAGCGCATAGAGGAGGCTCTTGACTTTGGCTCGGAGGAGTACCTCTCTTCGGGCGAGTTGTGCTTGGTGGAGTGGCCCGAAAAGATTGAGGCACTGCTACCAGACGATACTATGGTCGTGAAGATTGAGATTCTCTCGGATACGGCACGCCGTTTTGTAATTCGGTAATTTTAACTACCTTTGTGCCACTTTTAACCGCTTTACGGACAAATTATGGAGAAGTACGAATCGAAACAACAACAGATACACCACCCAGCAGCGTTGATATTCCCAATTATCTCGCGTATGGATTTGATGACCCCAGCCATCCAGGACAAGGTGGAGGAGTGGGAGGCTACGCCCGATAGTTGCTCGTTCAAGGTCAAGGGTATGAAGATAGCCTTGCGCATTGCCGAAAAGGTTGAGAATAAGCACGTTAAGATTGTTGCCGACGAGGGAGGCATACCCATCGACTTCAGTTTCTGGGTACAACTCAAGGAGGTTGCCGAGCGTGACACACGTATCAGAATGGTGCTTCACGCCGAACTCAATATGATGATGCGAATGATGATAGGTAGCAAAATCCAGCAGGGTCTCGACCAGGCAGTGGAGGGTTTGGCTACTGCACTTAACAACTTCAGATAATAGGCCAAAACGAGGTCTATTATTTGCAATACAAAGGGTTGCGCAGATAAAAAAAGAAATTTTATTTCGCCATTTATTTGCATATCACCCAAAGTTGCTTTATATTTGCAGACATTTTTTTTCGAAACTCACCTTGGAGTGAGCCATTCGTTAGGTGGAATACTTGTTATAAAATTAAAATACAATTAAATTAAATAAACTTTTACAACTATGACAAAGGCAGATATCGTAAACGAGATTGCGAAGTCAACCGGTGTTGAGAAGATCCAGGTTCAGGCTATCGTTGAGGCTTTTATGGAGAGCGTTAAGAACGCAATGGTAAATGGTGAGAATGTTTACTTGCGTGGTTTCGGTAGCTTCATCATCAAGAAGCGTGCTATGAAGGTTGCTCGCAACATCTCTAAGAACACCACTATCACTATCCCAGAGCACAACATCCCTGCTTTCAAGCCTGCAAAGAGCTTTTCAAGCGAGGTTAAATAAGAATCTACAAACCATTTAATATTATAAGTTATGCCAAACGGAAAGAAGCACAAGCGTCATAAGATGGCTACGCACAAGCGTAAGAAGCGTCTTCGCAAGAATCGTCACAAGAAGAAGTAATTCTTCCCATTAGGACATAGTTGGAGCTAAGGCACGTCCTTAGCTTCACCTATTTTAAAGAACTGATTTACATTGTATTTAAGAGTATGAACAGAGAACTTATCATCAATGTAAATCCAACGGAGGTCTCCATAGCACTTTGCGAGGACAAGGTGCTTGTGGAGCTCAACAAAGAGCAGTGTCAGACGGGTTTCTCCGTAGGCGACATCTACTTGGGTCGCGTACGCAAGATTATGCCGGGTCTGAACGCAGCATTCGTAAACATAGGACACGAGAAGGATGCCTTTATCCACTACCTCGACCTCGGTGCAAATTTCTCATCCCTACAGCGTGTAGTGGGTAGCCGCGAAGCAGGCAAGCACCCCGTGAGAGTCGAGAGTATGAAACTCGAGCCACAGTTGGCCAAGGAGGGACGCATTGGCGACCATATCAAAGTAGGCGATACGGTGATGGTGCAGATATCCAAGGAGGCGATATCGACCAAGGGCCCACGCCTTACGGCAGATCTATCACTTGCAGGTCGCAACGTCGTACTGGTACCATTCTCAAACAAGGTGTTTGTATCGACCAAGATACGCTCGAATGCCGCAAAGAAACGACTTAGAAAGGTAGCGCAAGAGGTGTTGCCTCAGAATTTCGGTGTCATAATACGTACGGCAGCAGCAGAGGCCGAAGATATTGACATTATGCAAGACATCCTCTCTTTGGTTGAGAGGTGGAACAAGACTCTTAGCGCAATGCGCAAGAGTTCGGCTCCTGCCCGCCTGATGAGCGAGATGAGCCGAGTAAACACTATTATACGCGACTCGCTTAACGACACCTTCTCCCAGATTACGGTGGACGACGAGACGATGTACAACGAGATTAAGAGTTATGTACACGTCATCAAGCCCGATATGGAGCAGTTGGTAAAACTCTACAAGGGTAAGGTGCCTATCTTCGATAACTTCGATGTCGCAAAACAGATTAAGTCGCTATTTGCCAAGTATGTGTCGCTACGTCGTGGCGCATATCTCATCATCGAGCATACTGAGGCTATGCACGTTATCGACGTGAACTCAGGCAACCGCACAAAGGCCGAGGACGACCAGGAGCAAACAGCCCTTGAGGTGAACCTCGCTGCCGCAGCCGAGATAGCACGCCAGTTGCGCCTCAGAGATATGGGAGGTATTGTTATTGTCGATTTTATCGATATGCGCAAGCAGCAGAGCCGACAAACACTCTACCAGGAGATGCAGAAGTTGATGGCTTCGGACAAGGCCAAGCACACCATTCTGCCACTTACGAAGTTCGGTCTTATGCAGATCACACGCCAGAGGGTACGTCCTATTGCCATTGGCGAGACCTCGGACACCTGCCCTACCTGTCACGGTACGGGTCGTGTAGAGCCAACAATACTGCTCGAAAATAAGATTGAGGGACAGATACAGTTGCTTGCCGAGAAGGGATGCAAATATGTAAACCTCAAGGTTAGCCCATACGTAAAGGCCTACCTCAGTGAGGGTCTGCTCTCAAAGAGACTACGTTGGATTTTTAAGCACAAACTCTACATCAAACTATCGACCGACCAGAGTATCGGAATGATCGATGTAGGTTACTTCGACCGAAAGGGAGAGTCGCTTCTCATTAATTCGTAACGCAATTATTCGCTGAAGCGATATGAACTATCTAAAATCTATCATTCGCAACTCCAAACAGGCGAATGAGCTGAAAAAATGTTTGGAAAATATAGGCTCTACCGTCCATCTTCAACAGTTGGTCGGCGGAGCCTATTCGCTTTATGTGGCAGATGCTGTGGAGCAGATGGAGGGCATACATATCCTCCTCTCCGACAACAGCGACAATGCCGCATATATGCTTAACGACCTCTACGAACTCCTTGACGCCGAGCGTGTTGTCTACTTTGCATCGGGCTATAAGCGCTCCGCAGCCTACGGCACTGAGGATGCTCAGGGAGTGGTCCACCGCACCGCTACGCTCAACGCCATAAAGAACTTCAAGGAGGGCTACTTAGTCGTCTGCACCTACCCCGAGGCAATCCTCGAGAGTGTGGTGATGGAGCAGGAGCTATCCAAGCAGTCGCTACATATCTGCGTGGGCGACAGTTTAGAGCAAGCAGTGCTCGTCGAGTGGCTCGTTGAGCAGGGTTTCGAGCGTGTGGACTTCGTCTACGAGCCAGGCCAGTACTCCGTGCGTGGTGGTATCGTCGATATCTTCTCCTATGCAGAGTCGAAACCTTATCGTGTGGACTTCTTCGGAGATACCGTGGACTCGTTGCGTCGTTTCGACATATCGAGCCAGTTATCTGCCGAGCGTCCCGAGGATGTGGACATCATCCCCAATATGCACCGCAGCGAAGAGAGCGAGGAGCGCATCTCGTTGGCCCGTTATGCCAAGGGGGCAACGTGGTGGATTACGGATGCGGACTATGCGCTACGCAAGGTCGCAGATGGCAGAAAGCGCGTTCTGGAGAGTGCCGAGGACGGTGCTGAGGCTGAGCGCTTAGCCCGTCGTGTCACCTCGCGCCAGATACTCCTAAACGACCTTATGGAGCATAACGTAGTGCTTCTCAAGGACAACATCCGAGAGCGCAAGGCCACTTCCACAATTCTGTTCAACACCTCGCCCCAGCCAGCCTTCAACCGCAACTTCGAGATGCTCGCCGACGACATACGTTGGAACAACGAGCGCGGCTACACCACAACGATACTCTCACACAACAAGGCTCAGATAGAGCGACTTACCAACATATTCCACCAGATAGGCCGTCGTGGCGTGGAGTTCCGCTCCGAGGACACGGTGCTTCACGAGGGCTTTATGGATAACGACCTCAAGGTCTGCATCTATACCGACCATCAGATTTTTGACCGCTACCAGCGCTACAAGATTCGTGGCGAGATAAAGCGTGACGAGCAGATGACCGTAGCGGAGTTGAATGCCCTGAAGGTGGGCGACTATGTCGTGCATATCGACCACGGCGTAGGTCGCTTTGGAGGCTTGGTAAAACTCAACGAGAATGGTCGCACGAAGGAGGCTATCAAACTGATATACAAGGACAACGACATTCTCTTTGTGAATGTTCACGCCCTGCACCGCATATCGCGTTACAAGAGTGGCGAGGGCGAACCACCCAAAATCTATAAACTCGGCAACGGAGCGTGGCAGAAACTCAAGGCCACGACCAAGCGCGCCGTCAAGGATATCTCTCGCGAGTTGATAGCCCTCTACGCCAAGCGTAAGGCTTCGAAGGGCTTTGCCTTCTCCGAGGATAGTTACCTACAGCAGGAGTTGGAGGCCTCGTTCAAGTGGGAGGATACCCCCGACCAGCAGAGTGCCGTGGCAGCCATCAAACGAGATATGGAGTCGGACCAGCCGATGGACCGTCTTATCTGTGGCGACGTGGGCTTCGGCAAGACAGAGGTGGCCATCCGTGCAGCCTTCAAGGCGGCCTGCGATGGTAAGCAGTGTGCCGTATTGGTACCTACGACAATCCTCGCCCTACAACACTACCGCTCCTTCTCGGAGCGACTCAGAGACCTCCCCGTGACGGTGGAGTACCTCAACCGCACAAAGTCGGCAAAGGAGACTCGCCGCATTATCGAGGAGTTGAAGGCCGGAAAGATAGATATCCTCATCGGCACCCACAAGATACTCTCGAAGCAGATAGAGTTCCACGACTTGGGCCTTCTCATCATCGACGAGGAGCAGAAATTTGGCGTAGCAGCCAAGGAGAAACTCACACAACTCTCTGTGGCTGTGGATACACTCACACTCACAGCAACGCCCATACCTCGAACTCTACAATTCTCGCTTATGGGTTCGCGCGACCTCTCGGTGATATCTACCCCACCACCTAACCGCCAACCCATTGTCACAGAGTCACATACCTTCTCCGAGGATATCATCCGCGATGCCATCGAGGAGGAGTTGTCGCGTGGTGGTCAGGTCTACTTCATCCACAACCGCGTGGAGGACCTACACACCATCGAGGGGCTCATAGCACGCATCTGCCCCAAGGCCCGCATAGGCGTTGGTCACGGCCGTATGCCTGCCGAGCAGTTGGAGAAACTCATTATGGACTTCATCTATGGCGAGTTCGACGTGCTGCTGGCTACGACAATCGTCGAGAACGGCATCGACATCAGCAATGCTAACACCATCATTATCAACGATGCACACCGCTTCGGACTGAGCGATTTGCACCAGTTGCGTGGCCGTGTGGGTCGCTCCGAGAAGAAGGGTTACTGTTACCTACTGTCACCCCCCGACCAACTCATTGGCGACGATGCACGCCGTAGGCTCAGGGCTATCGAGGAGTTCTCGGACCTCGGCTCAGGCTTCAATATCGCGATGCAGGACCTCGACATCCGCGGTGCGGGCAACTTATTAGGTGCTGAGCAGAGCGGTTTCATTGCCGACATAGGTATCGAGACCTACCAGAAGATTTTGAATCAGGCCATCTCGGAACTTCGTGCCGAGGGTCTCGACACGTCGGGATTGTCGCAGGCCGAGAACGATGCTATGAAGGAGGTTTCGTTCGTGGATGATGCTACCATCGACATCGACATCGATGCCTCTATTCCAGATAGTTACATCCGTTCACAGAGCGAGAAGTTGCGCCTCTACCGCCAAATCGACGCCATGCACAGCGACGAGCAATTCGAGGCTCTTATGGGCCATTTGCAGGACCGCTTTGGTGCTGTACCACAACCCGTCAAGGAGCTTATCGACGTGGTGAAGTTGCGCCACGAGGCGGTAAACCTCGGTATGGAGCACGTCAAGGTGAAGAATGGTCTAATGATTGTGCGATTTGTGGGAGATAATAACTCGCCATTCTTCAAAACCGAGACCTTCCTCAACCTATTGAGGTACGTGGTCTCAGACCCAGAGCGCTTTGTTGTCAAGCAATACAATAATCGCCTCTCGATGACCGTTAGAAAGATATACACCATTGCCGAGGGTGTGGCTATGCTACGCACCCTTGCCAATACAACAACTAAAGAGCAGAGGAAATGAGACTCATTGTAGATGTCGGAAATAGCCGAGCCAAGGTCGTAGTTCTCGACAATCGAGGCACCACGCTTGAGGAGCGCATCACGGAGAGTATAACATCCGAGGAGGTAGCGCAACTCATTGAACGTCACCCCAATATACGCAAGGCTATAGTGGCTACAACACGTGGTAATGGAGCAGAGTTGAAGGCCCTCTTGGAGGAGCATATCGACTACGTGCTACACTTCGACCCTGCCACCACGCCAATCCCCATTGGCAACCTCTACCACACCCCAAAGACTCTGGGTGCTGACCGTCTTGCTGCGGCTGTGGGAGTGGCTGAGATGTACCCTGCTACGGACATTATGGTCATCGACTTCGGCACGGCCATCACCATCGACTATGTGGTTGGTGGAGCCTTCGTGGGAGGCAACATATCGCCAGGCGTGACAACACGCTTTAGAGCCCTTGCCGACTACACTGCCTGCCTGCCTCTTTGCTCCGCAACGGAGGAGGTTTTGGACTACGGCGCAACGACACGCGAGGCTATCGAACAGGGTGTTATGCGAGGTGTCGAACACGAAATTAGGGGTTATGTCAAGGAGTTTCTAAGAAAAAATAGCGAAAATCGCATAATTTTCACCGGAGGTGACGCAAAATATTTTGTAGAGAGAATAAAAAACGCGATATTTGCAGACTGTGAGCCTGTGCTTTTTGGACTCACCACAATTTTGGAGTATAATGCAGAAGAGTTTTAGACATATAATCTTTGCCTTGGTCGCTGCAATGGTTCTACCATTGGCGATGGCTTCGGCACAGACGAGCAGCATCAACGCCTACTCGCCATACTCGATGTATGGCCCTGGAGAACTCACCACCCCAGGAAGTGTGCAGATGCGCTCGATGGGTGGCATCGGTATCGGTATGCGTGCCATTGGCCAGATAAACCTCCTCAACCCTGCGGCAGCGAGTGTCATCCCAAGCAAGAGTTTCCTCTTCGACGTGGGCCTCGACGCTACCCACTTCCGCAACAGCCAGGCTAAGTACGACAGTAACGGCGTGCAGACATCAAAGGCTCGTACCGCCTACAACGGTGGAAACATCCACAGTCTCGCCTTCGTATTCCCCTTGGCTAAGAATGTCGGTATGTCGTTTGGCGTGTCACCATACAGCAGTGTGGGATACAAGGTCAAGAGCATCGACCAGAATCAGAACAACTGGGCAGATATCGGCCGTGTAGCATACGGCTTCGAGGGTGAGGGCGACCTTACCGAGGTGAAGCTCTCGGTGGGCTGGTCCCCTTGGCAGAGGTTGGCTATCGGCGTGGCAGCGAAGTACTACTGGGGCAGTGTGACCAGAACATACAAGGCGGCGGTTACCGACCTTATCACAGGCTCAGGCACCTACAGCCCTACTATTGGCGAGGACAACTACGTGGTAAATAACTTCAAGTTCCAGGCGGGTATCCAGTGGAACATCATCTACAACGAGAACCGCATCCTCACGCTCGGTGCTACCTACGACCTCGGAGGAAGGCTCAACCCTAAGCTTGAGAGTTATATCTACAACGAGAATTTTATCACCAGCATCACCTCGAACTCTGTGCGCGACCAGATCGAGAGACTCGACCTCAGAGTGCCACACCAGGTGGGCATAGGTCTCTTCTTCCGCGACCGCGCAGTGGCCTTTGGTGCTGACTACAACTACGCTATGTGGCAGGGGGGCAATGAGGGCTATCAGGAGAATACCAACCCTAACACCATCAGCGTAGGCTACACAGATACCCATACCATAAAGGTTGGTTTCGAGATAACACCACGCGCTTCCGACGTGCGTAACTACCTCAACCGAATGACCTACCGCGTAGGAGCCCGCGTCGGCAACTACTATCAAACTTTCGGTGGCAACCAGATTAACCAGTTGGCTATCACAGCAGGTTTGGGACTTCCGGTAAAGGTGTGGGGTGCCTCATCGGTAAACATCGGCTTCGAGTATGGCCGTATGTCGTCGCCTAAGAGCGCAACGATAAATGCCCAGAAGGTGGGCCTTGTGACACAAAACTACTTCAAACTGTCGCTCGGCTTCTCGCTCTTCTCGGCAGATACCTCGGACTACTGGTTTGTACGACCTAAGTACGATTAACGCAATAGACTGACTACTAAACAAATAAACAATAAATCAAACACAAAGACTTATGAAAAGTGTAAAATTTCTTTTGGTCGCTTTGGCTATGGTCGTAGCATTTTCGGCAAATGCTCAGCAGGACTTTAGCGACGACAGATTGTATGGTAAGTGGGGTGCTACCGTTGAGGAGCGCGAGTCGAACATCGGTGCAAGTAACTACCTCAAGGAGGCTCTCGACGCTAAGGATTTCAAGCGTGCTACAGAGTACTTCCAGCAGTTGCTCAACAACTGCCCAGCAGCATCACAGCAGACTTTTGCTCGTGGCGTAACCCTCTACAAGAACAAGGCTCAGCGTGCGCGTAGCATCGACGAGAAGCGTATGTTCATCGACTCAATCCTCTACATCTATGACCAGCGTGTCATCTACTTCGGTGACCACCAGAAGAATGGTAAGGATTACATCCTCGATATGAAGGCTCGTGATATGATGAAGTACTGCACAACAAACCGTCCTTTGCTCCGTGAGGGTCTTAAGGAGGCTATCGACGCAGGCATCGAGGCTGGTCGTACACACCTCGACATCGTCACTTCATACTTCCGTTTCCTCTGCGAGGACTTCGAGTATGATGATAGCGTGACCAGCGATATGATTCTTGCTGAGTACGAGCGTCTCTCACCACTCTTCGCTGATTGCGCAGCAGAGGATGAGCAGTATCGCGACCTCTTCGAGACAAGCTTCGGTACAAGTGGTGCTGCAAGCTGCGAGAACCTCGAGGCTCTCTTCGCTGCTAAGCTCGAGGCTGACCCAGATAACGAGGCTATCCTCTCACAGGCTGTTGCCCTTATGTCTCGCGCACAGTGTTCAAGCGACTTCTTCTTCGCTACAACCGAGAAGTACTACACTATGAAGCCATCTTCTGAGGCTGCACTCTTCCTCGCTCAGGGCTTCAAGAACCGTGGAGACCACACTAAGGCGTTGAAGTATCTCCGTGAGGCGTTGGCAGTTGAGACAGATCCTACAAAGAAGGAGCCTCTCTACGTTCAGATCGGCCTTATCGAGATCAGCAACCACAACTACGCAGCAGCAGCAGAGGCAGCACGCGAACTCCGTGGCATCAACCCACAGAACGGCTACTCTTACTTCATCCTCGGCCAGTGCTACGCTTCAACTCCTTGTCCAGAGGATAAGGTAGGTGGTACTACCGTTTACTGGGCTGCATACGACGCTATGACTCAGGCAGCATCATTGCTCAAGGATGAGCCAGAGGTACTCAAGGCTGCTCAGCAGATGATGAACTCTTACCGCGCAGCATTCCCTCCACAGGAGCAGTGCTTCTTCGCGGAACTTAGCGCCGACGACACCTACACCATCAAGTGTGGTTTCGCTGCTGGCCAGACAACACGTGTTCGTTACCGTTAATCCAAACACACGGACAGCGTAATGACCAAGACTATAAGAAGATACGCAATGATAGCACTCTCCATCGTGGGGAGTGCTACATTGCTACTCTCTTGTAGCAAGAAGTCGGACCCCGTAGCCTTCGACTACGAGACGCTGATGACCGAATCGAGCCAAAACCGTACTATCGTAATGATGGACAACGGCAAACGCTCATACACCTTCACATCCCCACTTATGGAGGGATATAGCCTGGCAACAAACCCCTATCAGGAGTTCCGCCGAGGTATATCAATGACAACATACACCGACACCCTCTCGATGGTAGATGCCACAATCACAGCAAACTACGCCATCTACTACGAACGACAGAAACTCTGGGAAGCAAAAGGTAACGTGGTGATTATCAAACGCCTACGCAATGGCGCAGATACCACCGTGACGGGTCTTACGGAGATCTATACTCAGCAACTATTCTGGAATGCCACGACAAAGAAGATATACTCGAATGTCGATACAAAGGTGCTACAACCCGATGGCTGGCACTTTGGCGTGGGATTCGATGCTGACGACGACCTTAAGAACATCCACTTCCGCAAGTACAGTTCCGAGATGGAGTTCGATATGAGTCAGCCAACTCCCGAAGAGCGCAAGGCTCGCGAAGAGGCCAAAGCCAAGGAGCAGAACGAGAAGGGGGCAACGACAACGAAGGGCGCAATGACAGAGAGGGGTGACAAGAGTTCACCCAAGGGCGCGATAACAGGTGGTGCGAAACCCGACATTCGCGACTTCAATAACAGCCGCAACAACCAACAGAACAAGGGGGCAACACTCCGTAGTGGCAACTCCACAAGCAAGAGCAACGACCTTCGCCCATCCTTGGATAATAAGGTGCCTATAGCGGAGCCACAACGCAATGGCGAGGCTATACCAAAGACACCGATACGCCCAGGCGAAACACCTTCGATGGGTGGTGGCCTAAAGAGGGAGAATAGCGCACTCAGCACGGGCAAGGCCCTGAGTGTGAGCAATAACGCTACAAAACAATAACCCATAACACTAAGAGATACAGATAGTCATATCTGCTTAAGAGACCTATGCAAGAGGTAACCATTACAACGATAGTTACTATAGCCATAATGCTTCTGCTTTCGGCCTTCTTCTCGGGAATGGAGATTGCGTTTTTGGGACGCAACCGTCTGCGTGAGGAGATCGACCGCAAGCAGAATCCTCTTTTTAACCATATAGCCGAGCGCTTCTCGCATAACGCCAGCAACTACATAACCACTATCTTGGTGGGTAACAACATAGCCTTGGTACTCTACTCTATGTCTATGTCGGAGATGCTCTTGGGCAGTTTCGGAATAGAGAACACCTTGGCACAAACAATAATATCGACCGTGGTGATAATCTTCATTGGCGAGTACATCCCCAAGTCGATAGTGCGTCACAACCCCAACTTCTACTACGCGACGCTTGCTCCAGTAATCTACCTTTTCTATATTATATTGTACCCCATCTCGCGCCTGACTACCCTACTCTCGTATGGTATGCTACGCCTGACGGGCAATAAGGTGACCCAGCGCGCAGAGCCTACGGAGTTCAACCGCGACGACTTAGCCTCGCTGGTGGAGGCGGAGAACGTGGCCCTCGATAGCGAGGACGAGGAGGATATTCGTCTGTTCCAGAACGCTTTGGATTTCGCCGACCTCAGAGTGAGGGATTGTATGGTACAACGTGTCGATGTCGAGGCCGTAGACCTTGAGACAACGACCATCGAGGAACTGACACAGCGCTTCGTGGAGACCAAATACTCTCGTATCTTCGTATGGCACGACACCATCGACAACATCATCGGCTATGTCAATTCGAAGAGTCTCTTCGAGAAACCTACCGACCTCTCGGACATCATCATAAAGACCATCTACGTAGCCGAGACTATGCCTCTGCAGACTATGCTTGAGACCTTCACCAAGCGCAAGGCAAGTATCGCCGTGGTGATTGACGAGTATGGCGGAACGGCGGGTATCATCTCTTTGGAGGATGTCTTGGAGCAGATTTTCGGAGAGATCGAGGATGAGCACGACGTGCAGGAGCTCATCGAGAAGCGCATAGACAACAACACCTGGTTGCTATCCTCTCGTCTCGAGGTGGAGTACCTCAACGAGGAGTACCACCTAAACATCCCCGAGAGCGAGGAGTACGACACCTTGGCGGGATATATCATAGACGAGTATGGTGGCATTCCACAGCAAGGCGAGCAGTTCGAGAACGATAGTTTCAAGATAAAGATTCTACGTCGTGAGGGCTCACGCCTCGACCTTGTGGAGATAACCTGCAAATAGCAACCCACCCACAAAGGGGGCGTGAGGAGGCTATAAAACAGCCCATATATCATTTTTACTATATAATATGGTGTTGTTTAATAAAAATTTACTATCTTTGGAGGCTTATTTGAAAATAACGACAAAACAATAAAACAGTATGGCATCATTAAACACACTAAGAACCAAGTACGGCATTGTCCTTTCAGTGGTAATTGCCCTCGTACTTGTAGCATTCATCCTCGGTGACCAGCTCTCAATGAGCAACCGTCAGAGCGAGATGCCCGAGGATCAGGCCGTTATGACTATCAACGGCGAGGAGGTTTTGGCATCAGAGTATGCTAAGTATCAGGAGTTGTATCGCGACACCAACCTCGAGGAGGATGGTAAGGCAGACTACGCCTACACCTCAGCAATTTTCCACAACATCACTGGCCCTGCATTGGCAGAGGTTGGTCTCGGCGTATCTGAGGCCGACATCAAGGCTTACGCTTCAGTATTTAGCAAGCAGCGTGCCGAGATGTACAAGATGTATGGCTGGCCAGCAGACCAGATTGTGGGCATCGTGCAGAACGAGTGGGTTTCAAACCTTCAGACCCTCGACCTTGTACTTGGCTACCAGAAGTTCTCTAAGGTTTACAGCGCAGGTAACTACGTAAACCGTCTTGAGGTTGAGCAGACTATGCGCAACAACAACTTCACCTTCGACGGCCACTTCCTTATGGTACCTTACAAGGCTATGCCAGAGGTAGAGATTACTGCTGAGGAGATCGACGCATACTACGAGGCTAACAAGGCTGAGAACAAGAACTTTGGCGCTCGCACCTTGCGTTACGTAGCCTTCGAGATCGCTCCTACGGCTGAGGACTTGGCGGCTGTTGAGGCTCAGGTAATGGAGGTAGACAACCTCGTTAAGGAGGCTAAGGGCGACAGCAAGGCTATCAAGCAGGCTGTACGTGCTATCGGTGGCAAGGCCGACACATACAAGACCTACGCTTCACTCGACGGCAAGGTTCAGGAGGCTATCAAGGCTGGTAAGAACTATGGCCCAGTATTCGAGAACGACGCTTGGGTTGCTACATACCTCATCAACGACGTAACTGCTCCAGCATCTTACGACTTCGAGGTTGCCGTAGCAGAGAACATCATCGAGGCTAACGCCCTCGTAGAGAGCCTTAAGGCTGTGGGTGGCGACTTCTCTAAGTTGGAGACTGCCGTAGATTTCACTACCGACACTCGCACAATGGTAGCAATGAACGAGAGCGACGCAAGCAACTTCATCGGTGCAAAGGTTGGTGACATCTTCACCTACACTTACAACCACAAGCCTGCCGTAGTAAAGATTACAGGCCTTGGCGAGAAGGAGCGTTTCGTACTCTCTGCTGATGTGAACAAGGTTGTTAAGGCGAGCCAGCTCACCAACAACACCATCGTTGAGAACGTAGAGACATTCTTGGAGAAGGTAGGTAACGACGTTGAGACCTTCAACGCTACTGCTGAGGAGGCTCAGTACCAGATTCTCGCTACAACTGCTAACCGTAACGACTATACCCCAATGTCAGGTCGCGCACGTGGCGTACGCAACATCCCTAACTCACGTAACATCGCTGTTTGGGCTTACGACGCTGAGGTAGGTGCTGCTAAGAGTTTCCACGGCGAGAACGTAATCTACGTAGTTATGGTTGCAGATATCGACCAGAACAAGTACGAGATGAAGAACGACCGCGTTATCGAGAACACTCTCAAGCGCGACAAGCAGTATGAGGCTATCGCTTCACAGTTGGCTTTGGGTGCTGAGATCGAGGGCGCTGAGAGCGGCGAGTTCGCTGGCATCAAGTCTGGTGACAACGTCGTAGCAGGCAAGTACGAGCCAGCCTTGGTGGGTGCTATCGCATCATCACAGGCTACAGGCGTTGAGACTAAGGTTAAGGGTAACACCGCAGCATACGTATTCGTTGTGGATGCTATCAATGGTGAGATCGACCCTGCAGCAGTTGCTGAGGAGCGTACCCCAGAGATGACTCAGCGTGAGTCTGCTATGGGCCGTGTAGCAGTAGATGCTTTGAACTCTAAGGTGGAAGTTGAGGACCTCCGTGGCGAGGGTACTATCTAATCCTTAAACATAGATAACCTATCGGGTATAGGGGCTGTCCAGAATTATTGGGATGGCCCCTTTATTGTTAGGTGGAGAGACACAACACTATTATAGGGATAACAAAAGATATAACTAAGGTATGATTAAGCGCATTATAGGCATCGGCAACGCCTTGACCGATATGTTAGTAACCCTGTCGGATGATGGGGTGCTGGGCGAGTTCCAGCTCGAAAAGGGCTCTATGAGCCTTGTGGATAGCCCCTTGCAGATGGCTATCTCTAAGGCTGTGGCTGGCTCACCCTACTCCCTCTCGTTGGGAGGCTCGGCAGGAAACACCGTACGTGCGATGGCACGCCTCGGCACCGAGGTAGGCTTCATCGGCAAGGTGGGCGAGGATACTACGGGCGAGTTCTACATCGAGGCCCTGAGAAACTTAGGTGTCGAGCCATTTATCCTCACCTCGGAGTACCGCTCGGGCAAGTGTCTCTCGCTGATATCTCCTGATGGTGAGCGCACGTTGGTAACCCACCTCGGCGCAGCAGCCCACCTGCATACGGAGGATATAGACCCTGCCATCTTTGAGGGCTACGACTGCCTCTATGTCGAGGGGTATCTTGTTCAGGACCACTCACTTATCCGTACAACCATAGAGCGTGCTAAGAGTGCAGGACTCAAGGTGGCTATCGACCTCGCCTCGTTCAATGTGGTGAGGGAGAACCGCGACTTCTTGACCGACATCGTAGCACGATATGTCGATATACTCTTTGCTAACGAGGAGGAGGCAACTACGTTTAGTGGCAAAGAGAGTGCCGAGGCATCCTTGGACTACATAGCCTCGATGTGTGAGTTGGCGGTGGTGAAGATAGGTATGAAGGGGGCGCTTATCCGACGTGGCGAGGAGCGTGTCCACGTGGGCATTATGAGTGCTGCGAAGCGTGTCGATACCACTGGAGCGGGCGACTTCTACGCTGCGGGATTCCTCTCGGCCTTGGCCGAGGGTATGACACTCCGCCAGTGTGGCACTATCGGTGCTATCACGGCAGGCAAGGTTATCGAGGTCGTAGGCACCACCTTCGGCGAAGAGGCTTGGGACGAAATCTTTGCCCTTAGGGAGCGTGTGCGTAGCGAGCAGTACCTCTTCTAACTAAAGGCTACACATATATATAAAGTAAAGGCGTGCCTCTCTGGACACGCCTTACTTATTTAGGTACGAGACCTATTTGTTATGTGCGACAAATTACAAAGACTTGCCTACTGAAGCACCCTTCTTTACCTTTGAAGCATCAACCTTAGACTCTACCTTTGGAGCCTCTGCTGACTCCTTAGCATTGTTTGACTCCAAAGAGATAGACTCAGCCTTCTTAACCTCCTTAACCTCGGTAGCGCCCTGGAACTCCTTAGTCTCTACTGTCTTCTGTGCCTCGAGAGTAGTAGTTGCCACTGGAGTAGTACCCTTGAACTCTGGAGCCTTGTCAGCAGTTACAACATCCTTCTCAGGTACTGCTACAGCCTCAACAGTTGGCTCAGCCTCTGGAGCAACCTCCTCTACTGCCTCTACAGCCTCTACTGCTACCTCAGCCTCAGTTGTCTGCTCATCGTTAGTGTTTGCCTGGTTACCGCCACATGCTACAGAGAATGCGAGCATTGCAGCGAAAAAGAAAAACTTCTTCATACTTTTGTCTGTTTTAATTATTGGTTTAAGTTTCTGCGTTTTAAAATCTTACACAAAGATATAATTTTTTTTCGGTTCTTAGGAAATCCACCCAATATTTTTTTCTTCGGCTACCTCCTACGTGGCTTGGGGGAGGGCTTAGCAGGGTGACTCGCCCTCTGTCTTAGGGAGGGCTTAGCCTTGCTCTGCGGTGCCGAACGATGAGTGCGGCTCTTGTCAGTGGGGAGCTCACCTCCGAAGAAGTAACTCTTCTGCTTGCGCTTATCCTCTTGGCTACGAGCAACATAGACCTGCTCTCCAGTATAAGGATTGATACCCGTATAGAACATCACCGACGAGAGGGTCATAGGCGTAGGGGTAAGGTCCTGCACCTGCTCAAGGGTGAAGTGGAGGTTGCCCAAGACCTTATCGGCCAAGGCACTCATATCGCGCTCCGTACAGCCTGGGTGAGACGAGATAAAGTAGGGGATGAGTTGGTAGTTTAGGCCCTCCCTACGGCAAATCTGCTTAAAGCGGCTGTTCATCTTCTCGAAGAGCGCAAACGAGGGCTTGCGCATAAGGCGCAAAACGCCATCCTCAGTATGCTCTGGAGCCACCTTGAGGCGACCCGAGGTATGGTACTTGACCACGGTATCGAAGTAGTTCGACTCGTCGAAGAGGTCGTAGCGGATGCCACTGCCGATAAATGCCCTCTTCACACCCTTGGTCTCTCGAATCTTGCGGTAGAGTTCCAAGAGGCGTGTGTGGTCGTTATTCATATTGGGGCATAGCTTGGGATGGAGGCACGAGGGGCGCTTACACCTCTTGCAGAGCGACTCATCCCTGCCTCGCATACCATACATATTAGCCGAAGGTGCGCCCACATCCGATATATAGCCCTTGAAGTCGGGCATAGCAACAAGTCTCTTAACCTCCTCAAGGATAGAGCGTTCCGAGCGCGAGTTGATGAATTTACCTTGGTGGGCCGAGATGGTGCAGAAGGAGCAACCACCGAAGCAACCACGGTGGATATTTATCGAGTGCTTGATCATCTCCCAAGCAGGAATATCGCCCTTGCCACGGTAGCGAGGGTGTGGGGCTCGCTCGTATGGCAGGTCGAAGGAGTGGTCGAGTTCCTCGGTGGTGAGGGTCTCGTGGGGCGGTGTGATGACAACATACCTGTCGCCCACACGCTCCAAGAGCGTGGTGTTGCACTCCATCATATTGCTAAGTGTCTCTATCTCAGTGAAGTTCTTGCCGAACTTAGCCCTGTCCGCAAGGCACTCTTCGTAGGAGTGTAGGCGTATGGTGCTGGTGTTATAGAGGCGCTCGACGTAGCTCTCGTCGGCGAGGAATCCCACCTGGCGCAAACCCCTCAACAACTTCATATTGAAGCCATTACGCAAGGCCTTTGCCACCTCCCTAATAGGCTTATCGCCCATACCGTAGATGAGCAGGTCGGCACCCGACGTAGCAAGGATAGAGCGCTGGAGCGAGTCAGTCCAGTAGTCGTAGTGGGTCAGGCGGCGGAGCGAGGCCTCGATACCTCCCACAACCACGGGGGTATGGGGGTACAACTCCTTGAGTATCTTGGTGTAGGTATCCACCGTGCGGTCGGGGCGGAAACCAGCCTTGCCACCTGGGGTATAGGCATCGTTAGACCTAAGGCGCAGGTTGGCCGTATAGTGGTTCACCATAGAGTCCATTGCTCCAGCGGTGACGGCGAAGAAGAGGCGTGGCTTGCCGAACTTCTTGAAGTCGCGCAGGTCGTCTCGCCAGTTGGGCTGTGGCACGATAGCGACACGGTAGCCCTCAGCCTCGAGGATGCGTCCGATGACGGCAGGACCAAAGGCTGGGTGGTCGATATAGGCATCGCCCGAGAAGATTATGACATCGAGTTCGTACCAACCTCGTGCGTCGGCCTCCTTGGTGGTTGTAGGTAGAAACATAGCGACTCTGTTTTATCGTTTAACTCTGTGGCGCACAGCCAATTATATCTCTTCGAGGTCTAAGCCCACAGCATCGGTATAGGTATCCCACTTCTGCAGTACGGTCCTCAGATCCTCGGGCAACTCCGACTCGAACTGCACATACTCACCTGTGGTGGGGTGTACGAAGCCCAAGGCGCGAGCGTGGAGGGCTTGGCGAGGGAGTAGCTTGAAGCAGTTTTCGATGAACTGCTTATACTTCATAAAGGTAGTACCCTTGAGGATGCGGTTGCCACCATAGCGCTCGTCGTTGAAGAGGGGGTGGCCCTGCCACGACATATGGACACGTATCTGGTGGGTACGGCCCGTCTCCAAACGGCACTCGACGAGGGTGACATAGCCGTAGCGACGCAACACCTTGAAGTGGGTGACTGCGTGTTTACCCTCCTCGCCATTCTCGAAGACGTACATCTGCAACCTATCCTTGGGGCTTCGGCCTATATGTCCGATGATAGTGCCCTCATCCTCAGCGAGATTACCCCATACCAAGGCCACATAACGGCGGTAGATGGTGTGGTCGAAAAACTGCTTTGCCAAGTGGGTGTGGGCGCGCTCGTTCTTGGCTACGACCAACAGACCCGAAGTATCCTTGTCGATGCGGTGGACAAGGCCGGCACGAGCATTACCCTCTGAGAACATCTCCAAGTCGCGGAGGTGGTACGAGAGGGCGTGGACCAGAGTGCCACTATGGTTACCCACGCCAGGGTGAACGACCATACCTGCCTCCTTATTTACCACGATGATATCATCATCCTCGTAGACGATATTGAGGGGTATATTCTCGGGTACAATCTCCTCCTTATGACGCGGATAGGGCATCACGATAGAGATTTGGTCGAGAGGTTTTATCTTGTAACTCGACTTCTGGGGCTTGCCATTGACCAATATGTTACCCCCATCGGCGGCCATCTGTATACGGTTGCGCGAGGTGTTTTCGAGGCGTATGGTGAGGTACTTATCGAGGCGCATCATACTCTGCCCCTTATCCACGGTGACGGCGAAATGCTCGTACATCTCGTCACCCTCACCCTCGCCATCGCCACCCTCAAGGTCGATGTCGATATCGACCATAGGCTCGGCCTCGAGGCACTGCTTCATCTGTTCTTCTGCCATCTATACTCTTTCTAACTGCTTAATTTCTATTGTATTACACTCACAACACTACCCTATTCTTCGCCCTCTTGTGCTTTGAGAGCCTCCTGCTCCTTACGGCGCTTGGTTTCGAGGGCCTTGAGTTGCTTGGTAGCCTCGACGCTGAGGCTATCTACGAGCTGCTCGTCGCAACTGAGGTAGAGTGTGACCTCCGTACCTCTGCCGAGGCGTGAGCCAAGGCTCTGCGACTGCTTATATACACGTGCCTGGCGGCGCGAGATGATATCATCGACACTCTGGTCGTAGACTACCTTACCCACGTTGAGACCATTATCCCATAGAGCGCTCTTGGCCTGCTGGAGTGAGAGGCCCACGAGGCGTGGCACGGTGACGTAGAACTCATCCTTGCGGTAACTAACCCTGAGCGTAACTCCCGTACCGACGGCTGCAGTGCGCTTTGTCGTAGGGAGAATCTCGCGACCACCCACATACTGGCGCAAGACATAGTCCGTAGAGGTCATATCGGGCTCGTAGACCAACTCGTTGATGGTGAGGCCTGCGCGCTCCACCTGGTTGAGGGCCTGACGCAGGGTCTGCTTAGCCACAAAGGGGATATCGACCATACGGCGGCTATAGGCGTTGATGGTAAGGTATATCTTACGCCCTGGCTTCACCGTAACCTCTCGCACGGTAGAGGTGCGGGGCAACTGGTCCACCACCGTACCTCCAGGGAGGTCCACATCGAAGATGGAGTCCCTGACGATGATGTTAAGGCTCTCATCATCTGCCACTTGGCGAGCCTCGTCGATATTCATACCCACGAAGTTAGGCACCTCGATAGTCCTGCCGTGGCGCGTACCCTGCTTCAAGAAGCCGAGCAACAGCAACAGAGCCACGATGCCAAGGATGACCATAATGATAAGGTGCGAGATGATGGGGTAACGCTGGTAGAAGCCCACGATGCCCTGCTTGGTCGAGGTACTACTCTTAGGCTTAGGCGTTGGTTTGGGCGTGGTCTTGGGGCGTGGTGTAGGTGTTGGCTTGGATGTTGGTTTTGGGCCACGCGATATCTCTTTATTATCCATAATTTCCTCTGTTTCAGTAGTTTCTATCACACTCTCTTCGTCGCTACCCTCCTCCTGTTTTAGGGCATCGTCGTCGTAGCGCTCCACAGGGTTGTAGTGCGAGTCGCGCTCCACGGGGGTAAAGCCTGCCGAGCGCACCATAGCCTCGAGTTCTGCGACACTCATCGTAGGGCGCTCAACACCTCCCGCCATAGAGTATATCTTGGTGGTATCGCCTATCGTGCCGTCGATGTCGTCAGCACCAAAGGCCAAGGCCATCTCCGTAGTAGCCTTGCCGTAAGAGACCCAGTAGGCCTTGATATGGGGTATGTTGTCGAGGAAGAGGCGGCTGAGGGCTATCATCCTCAAGTCCTCCTCCACCGAGCACTCGCCAGCCTCACTGAGGCGGTTACCGCGGCTGTGGTACTTCAGCGGGATGAAGGCATCGAAGCCTGGGGACTCATCCTGCAACTTGCGCAGGCGGTCGAGGTGGTCGATACGTTGCTCGATGGTCTCGATATGGCCATAGAGCATTGTCGAGTTGGTGGCAATGCCCATATTGTGTGCGGCACGGTGGACAGCGAGCCACTCCTCGGCGCTACACTTTTCGGGACATATCCTCTTTCGGAGCGAGGCATCAAATATCTCGGCACCTCCACCAGGGATGCACTCCATACCTGCCTCCTGCAGACGGCGCAGACCCTCCACCACGGAGACTCCCTCCTGGCGTATCATATAGAATATCTCCACCGCCGTATATGCCTTGACAGTGACGTGGGGCAGAGCGCTCTTCACCCTGCGTATCATAGCGCAGTAGGTGTCGAGGTCGTGCTTGGGGTGGACACCTCCCACAATATGTACCTCGGTGATATCTGCTGTGCGCAATGCCTTGGCGCGCTCCTCAATCTCGTCGAGATTCATATACCAGGCATCGGCATCGCCCTCCCTACGGCGGAAGGAGCAGAACTCGCAGTTGAAGAGACATATATTCGTCGGTTCGAGGTGTACGTTGCGGTTGTAGTAGACCTCCTCGCCACTCACCTGACGTTTGCGCTCCGTAGCCAACTCACCCAACAGCCAGAGGGGTGCTTCGTGCCACAGCATAAGGGCGCCCTCGGTGGTGAGACGCTCGCCACGGCGTAGGCTCTCGGTAATATCGTGTATCGTAACCATCTGTTATTTAGGGGCTTTAAAGTAAACGTAAAGGGCTATAAAGGTGAAGATGAAGTTGGGCAACCACACTCCCATCCAAGGGGCCATACCTCCGCCGAGGGCGACTTGCTCGAAGACGCGGCCCAGCATAATATATCCGAAGCAGAGGGCGATACCCACGCCGAGGTGCATACCCATACCACCACGCACCTTGCGCGAAGCCAACGACACGCCGATAAGCGTGAGGATGAAGGTGGAGAAGGGGTACGAAAAGCGCGTATGGCGCTCCACCTCAATAAGGAAGAGGTCGTCGCTACCCTTGCGCTGCTGCTGGGCGTAGAAGTCGTTCAACTCGGCATAGTCGAGGGTCTTGACAAGGCCCTTGGTATCGACCAACTCCCTCACGTCGAGGTTTACCAAGGTGTCGAGGTTGCGGAACTGCTCATAGCCCAACGAGCCATCCTCGGTGCGCGAGTAGATGACGTATCGGGGAGCGGTCCAACGGCCCGACTCCTTGTCGAAGGTGGCACTCGCAGCGTTGAGCACCTCCACCATCTGCGAGCCCTCGTAGCGCTCCATAGCGAAGAAGGGGACACGCTCCAAGTGGGGCGAGAAGCCACGCACATAGACAAAGACCCCTGGCTCGGTCTGTCGGTATATGTTCTGGTTGTACTCCAAGACCTGCTTACCCTTGAAGTACTGCGCCTGAAAGGCTACGCTATCCTTCTGTCCGTCGGGGATGACCCAGAGGCTCAGCGAGAGGCTCGCCACAGCGATAAAGAAGGCACCCATCATATAGGGCCAGAGCAGTCGTCTGAAACTCACTCCTCCCGAGAGGATGGCGACAATCTCGGTCTGCATAGCCAACTTCGAGGTGAAGAAGATTACCGAGATGAAGGTGAACAGCGCACTGAACTGGTTGATGAAGAAGGGGATGAAGTTGAGGTAGTAGTCGAAGATTATGGCACGCCAAGGGGCGTGTAACTCCGTGAAGTCATCGACACGCTCAACATAGTCGAAAACGACCAAAATCACGGTCATCATCATCAGACCGAAGATGTAGGTTAGGAGGAACTTCTTGAGGATGTAGCGGTCAAGAGTCCTAAATCCTGGTATCGAGGGTAACTGCATTGTACTGGTTTAACTCATTAGTAATCAATTCACTATGCGCACTACCTTAGAGCCTCTGCGACAACTTCACAACCATCATCTCCTTCCACGCCTTGAAGTCGCCAGCGATGATATGTTTGCGCGCCTCGCCCACGAGCCACAGGTAGAAGGCTGTGTTGTGCAGTGAGGCTATCTGTGCCGCGAGCATCTCCTTGGCCACGACCAAGTGGTGGAGGTAGGCCTTGGTGTAGGTGGTATCCACGAAGGCTATGCCATTAGGGTCGATGGGCGAGAAGTCCCTCTCCCACTTCTTGTTGCGTATGTTGATAACTCCCTCAGAGGTAAAGAGTTGGCCATTGCGACCATTGCGCGTAGGCATCACGCAGTCGAACATATCGACACCCCTATCTATCGCCTCAAGGATATTCACGGGCGTACCAACACCCATCAGGTAGCGAGGCTTATCCTCGGGCAACACGGCATTGCAGACCTCAATCATAGCGTACATCACCTCCGTAGGCTCTCCCACGGCCAAGCCACCAATGGCATAGCCATCGGCATTGTACTGCAACACGTTACGTGCCGCAGCCTCCCTGAGGTCGGGGTAGCCAGCGCCCTGCACAATGGGGAAGAGGGCCTGGTAGTGACCCCACTTAGGCTGGGTCGAGTGGTAGCGGTTGAAGCAGCGCTCCAGCCAGCGCTCGGTGAGTGCCAACGACTTCTTGGCGTAGTCGTAGGGGGCATCGCCTGGAGGACACTCGTCGAAGGCCATCATAATATCTGCACCTATGGTGCGCTCGGTGTCGATGACACTCTCGGGGGTGAAGAGGTGGCGTGAGCCGTCGATATGGGACTGGAAGTGGCACCCCTCCTCCTTGAGTTTTCGGCACGCGGCCAACGAAAAGACCTGGAAGCCACCACTATCCGTAAGCATAGGCTTGTTCCACGACGAGAAGCGGTGGACACCCCCAGCCGCCTCGATGATATCCATACCTGGGCGGAGGTATAGGTGGTAGGTGTTGGCTAAGATTATCTGTGCTTTAGCCTCGTGTTCTACGTCGCGGTGGAAGATACCCTTCATCGCCGCTGCCGTGCCCACGGGCATAAAAATAGGGGTCTCAATAGGGCCGTGGTCGGTCTCCAAGAGGCCCGCGCGCGCCTTACTCTGGGGCGCAGTATGTTGCAAAGTGTATTTCATAGTATCGGTTTAACGTACAAAGGTAGTAAAAATATTTCATATTTTTCGCTCCTTGGCAGAAATAGTCTCTAAATTCCCCTTGTCACAACCCTTGTCACACCTGTCACATACCCCACCCCCTGTGACAATGTGACAAAGTGACAAAGCAATAACATCAGAACGGAGGCTCGGGGAAGAGGTCGAGAGAGGTACCATACACTGGCTGGGGTGTAGGCTCAGATATAGGTTCAGGTGTAGGTTCAGGCATTGCCTCTGGCATAGATTGTGGTAGTTGGACAGTAGGTAGACAGACTAAGTTATCCTTAGCGATGAGTACCCCCTTGTCGATAAGGCGGTGGATGCGCATCTGTGCGGTAGAGTGGTTAAGACCCCTCTGGCTAACCAACTTCTTGACCAGCACAGCACGCTCGACGACACCACCAAAGGCGTTGGTGAGTATCTCCACCACCTCGTCGCCTACCGAAGTACCCGGCGTAGGGAGGTCGCACAACTCTGGGATACCCGTCTCAGAGATGGTAAAAGCGAAGCGTTCGAAGGGCTCATTACGGCAGTACTGAGGCTCCACTATCGAACACCCCTCGGCACGGTGTACGTACAACACCGACTCGGCCTTACGCTGGAGCGAGGAGCCGAGATGTCCTCGGGCCTTGTCGCTACCAGGATTGGTATGCAACACACAGATAATGTGTGCATTAATCTTGGTACTCAGAGCCATCAGCGCACCTACCAACGCATCGCTCTCCTCGAGGTCGTTAGTATTGCGTTGCAGGTCGGCAATACCATCTATTACTATTAAATCAAATGGTAATGGATAGTGGTAGATGGTATCGACCATTATCTTGTAGCGCTGGGCAGGCTCTAACTCCCTGAGCATAAGGGTCGTTAGTCGGGGCTCAGCCACTGCTCCTCCGAGTTTAGCGCCGGTCATCTCGCTGATACGCTCAACCACCTTGCGCACGTGGCGTTCACCCTGCTCGGTATCTACCCATAGTACGTTGATATTCATATCTTTATCAACATTCTTGAAGTTGTTGATAAGGCGCGAGGGTATCGCCATTGCCGAGGCTACGAGGGCCGAGGTGAGGAAGGTCTTCTTGCTCTTAGCCTCGCCCACGATGGCCGAGATGTTACCGCGCGAACAGACGCAACTACCATCAATAGATATTAGTGGGTGTTGCTCTGGTAACTCCTTCGTCATATCGACAATGTAGGGGGCAAGATGCTCCTCCATAAGGTCGTATTCGAAGTCTTTGATGGCACGCTCAAGAGCCTTGCCAGTTAAATCATTGTACGCCTCAGGTAGGGCTACAATCTTACCGTTAGGGTCGGTTACTGTCATCTTCTGCATAGTCGTAAAATATTAAATGATTATCTGAGTATGTCTATAGACATAAGGCGTATAGCGTGTGCAGGTCGCACGAACGAGAGGTCGGCTATACGGCTTGATTCGACGGTGCAAATATACAACAGAAAAACGGGCTTGTCAAGTATTTTAACAATTATTTTTACTCTTGGGTTAAATTTTTTACTGCGCCTAATCACGTTG
Source organism: Alistipes sp. (assembly GCA_017555905.1). Lineage (GTDB taxonomy): Bacteria > Bacteroidota > Bacteroidia > Bacteroidales > Rikenellaceae > Alistipes. Next base: position 107,977 of record JAFZFP010000012.1, read on the forward strand.
TCACTTTGTCACATTGTCACAGGGGGTGGGGTGTGTGACACGGTGTGACAAACAAGTGAGGGCAAGGCATTGCAACGCCCTGCACAAAAAAACTATGAAATCTCAAAAAAATTTATTACCTTTGTCAAGATATATATAACATAACGACAGTGACACACTTTTTTAGCAACATATTAGACCATTATGCGTGGCAGGGATTGGCCCTCAGTGGCGTGGTTATCATCCTCTTCTTCACGCAGTTATACTACTACGCAATAGCCTACTACCGCATCTACAGTTTCCGTCTCCTGCGCCAGCGCAAGCGCAAGCGTGCCAACCCCGCAGTCTCGGTGATTGTGGTCGTCAGGGGCGAGAACGAGCAATTCCTCTCGAAAGAGCTCCCCACACTGCTCCACCAGACATACTCCTCATTCGAGGTGGTAGTGGTATATGTGGGTAGCGACATCGAGTACTACGACCAGTTGCAGAGCCTCCGCAACCACTTCTCCTATATGCGCCTTACGAAGGTGGGTGGCCACAACCACTTCTTCATAACCACCAAGCAGGCACTCAACATAGGCATCAAGTCGGCACAGTACGACCACCTACTCTTCACCACTCCAGGCACTATGCCCCGCACGGAGCGCTGGGTGGAGTATATGGCTAAGGGCTTTGAGCGTGGCTCTATCGTCGTGGGTAGCGCCGTACCCGACTTCCAGCGCAAGGGCCTTAGGCAGTACCTTATGATGATGACCGAGTTCCACAATATGCGCAACGCCATGTCGCGCGCCGTGGTGGATGAACTCTACTACGCCCCACAGAGCAACTACGGCTTCACCAAGGAGTTGTACTACTCGACCCGAGGATATAACCACCTCGGCATCGACATCGGCGACAACGACCTCTACATCCAAGACCTCGTGCGCCTAAACCCCAAGAATATCGCTGTGGTACTCTCACCCCACTCCGTCGTAGAGGAGCGACGCTCGGATGTGTGGAGCGAGTGGATGGAGCATACGCGCTACTACGGCTCGACATACAACGACTACCCCCTCGCAGTGCGCACCTTCATACGCCGTGAACGCAACAGCCGACTCCTCTTCCTCGGGGCTACGTTGGTGGCACTGGTGGTCCTCCCCCTCGAACTCAAGATTGGGGCCTTGGCGCTCCTCTTGTTGCGCTACCTCGCAGTGGTATGGAGTAGCCACCGCACAGCCCGCAAACTCGGCTTTAAGGATGTAGCCCTCAAATACTGGATCTACGACCTCGCAGGGCCCGTGATAGAGAAGATAATAAGGAGCAAGGAGAGTAAAAACACACCACGTATATGGACATAGACGACTATATCGTAGCCACGGATGCCTCCCTCGTAAACCTCGCCTCTCGGGGCGACCAGCAGGCCTTCGAGTACCTCTTCACCCGCTACCGCGATGCCCTGAGACGCCTCTTCGAGCAACACCTCGGCGACAAGGATATGGCCAGCGACCTGCTGCAAGAGACATTCCTCAAGGTCTACCTCCACTTAGGCAACTACTCCGAAAACTACACCTTCGGCCAGTGGATATATACCATCGCCCGAAATACACTGGTGGACCACCTGCGTAAGCGCACCGACGACGTCTCGATAGACAACCACTTCCACGCACCCTTCGCCACAACGCCAACTCCCGAGGAGTCGGTGATAATAAACCAGAGCCGAGTACACTTCTACGACGCCCTGGAGGAGATGCCCGAGGAGTACCGCAAGGTGATAGAGATGCGCTTTTTGGAGGAGTACTCCTACGAGGAGATAGCCGAGAAGTTGGGCAAACCGCTCAACACCGTAAAGACACAGATACGTCGCGCCCGTGCGATGGTCTGCAAACTGATAACAGAAAAGGAGTAACACCCTAACCCATAGGGCATTACATAACACATACCGACATAAACAACGACTATGGACCACACAATAATAGAGCGCTACTTCCCAGGGATAAGCCCTAAGCAGAGCGTACAATTCGAGCGTCTTGGAATGCTCTACCAGGAGTGGAACGCACGCATAAATGTCATCTCACGCAAGGATATGGAGCACCTCTACACTCGCCATATCCTCCACTCGTTGGCCATCGCCAAGGTGTGCCAGTTCGAGGCTGGGGCTAAGGTCATAGATATCGGCTGTGGCGGAGGCTTCCCCTCAGTACCCCTTGCCATCCTCTTCCCCGAAACCGACTTCCTTGGTGTGGACTCCATCGCCAAGAAGATACGTGTGGTCGAGGGCATAAAGGAGGGGCTCGAACTAACCAACCTGCGCACGCTGAACTGCCGTGCCGAGCAGGTCACAGAGAAATTCGACTACGTCGTCTCTCGCGCCGTGACGGAGATGGCACGATTTATGCCGTGGGCGTGGCCTTTGCTACGTAAGGGCAAGCGAGGCTCGCTCGACAACGGCATCCTCTACCTCAAGGGCGGAGACCTCGCCGAGGAGTTGGCCCAGACCCGTCGCCACTGGACCCTCTTCGACATCAGACCTATGATCGATGAGGAGTTCTTCGAGACCAAGAAGGTAGTGTACACACCATATAAATAACTGACACACAACGCATTATGTCACACTATAGAGTCACCACACCCCAAGAACGCGAAGCCTTAGAGCGTCGCGGTTGCTATGCCGAGGATTGGGACACCGTATTGGTTGCCCCCGACTTCAGGGTGGAGCAGTTGCGCGGTGTGCGCTTCGAGGGAAGTGTGACCATAGGCTCGAATAGCCGTATCGCCGACTCCACGATATCGAACTACGTCATTGGCGCTAACTGCCTCATCGACGACGTGTTACGTATGGAGTGCCGCCACGCCACCTCCTTTGGTGAGGGAACGAGCGTCGCCGCCGTGAACGAGAACGGAGGGCGCAGTGCCATCATCTACCGCACGATGACCTCGCAGGTGGCCTACCTGATGACTATGATGCGCAACCGCGAGGCTATGACCTCGGCCCTACTGGCCTTGGCCACCCAGCGTAGCGAGTCCCACCGCTCGACAATGGGCTATGTGGGCGACAACTCCACCATCGTCGGTGCGCGCTTCATCCGCGAGGTACGCATCGAGGAGTGCGCAACTATCGAGGGCGCTTCACACCTCGAAAACGGCACTGTGGGCTACGCCTCAACCGTCGGTATCGACGTCAGAGCCAAGGAGTTCATCATCGACAACTACGCCCGTGTGGAGGGAGCGTCGAGCGTCGAGCGCAGTTTCATCGGCGAGAACAGCATCGTCGAGAACGGCTTCACGGCCATAGATACGCTGATGTTTGCCAACTGCCACTTCGCCAATGGCGAGGCCGCCTCGGTCTTTGCAGGCCCCTTCACCGTGTCGCACCACAAGTCGTCGCTCCTCATCGCAGGCATCTTCTCATTCTTCAACGCCGGCAGTGGCACAAACCAGTCGAACCACCTCTTCAAGAGTGGCGCTGTCCACCAGTCGGTACACCAGCGAGGCACCAAGTTCGGAAGTAGTGCCTACGTTATGTCCCCCGCCATCGAGGGCCCCTACACCGTGGTCTTAGGTCGCCACACACGACACCACGACACCCAGGATATGCCCTACTCATACCTCATCGAGGAGGCGGGCCAGTCGTTGCTGATGCCAGCCCTCTCGCTCAAGAGTTACGGCACGGTGCGCGATATCGCCAAGTGGAAGAGCCGTGACCGCCGAAGCCTCAAGCGCGACAATATATGCTTCGAGGAGTTCAACCCCTTCATCACGGGAAAGATGCTCCGAGGTCTCGACATCCTCACTCGATTAGAGGAGGAGGACCCCGAGGCTAAGCAATATACCTACAACCGCACAATCATACGTGCCACGGTGATACCACGTGCTAAGCGCCTCTACAACAGCGCCATAGCCGCCTCGATAGGTGCTATGCTCGAAGGTGGCGACTACACCTTCCAAAGCCCCTACAAGGGCGAGTGGATAGACCTCGCAGGCCAGTACCTTCCGCTCGATGCCGTGGAGGAGATTATGACGCTCATCGCCCAGAACGAACTCTCGTTGGAGGGCATCACCGAGCGCCTCAACGCCCTGATGGCCAACTACTACGATATGTCAGCCTCATACGCCTACACTCTCCTAAGCCAACTCACGGGGAGCGAGCCAACCAAGGAGGAGGTCGAGGAGATAATACGCTCGGGCCACAACATACAAGAGCGTATGCGCGAGACCACGGATGCCGACCGCCAGCGCGACACGGGAGGCGATATGATGGTGGGCTACGGCTACGACTTCAGAGAGGAGGAGGAGCATAGTGCCGACTTCAGAAACACACGCAACTAACGACAGTAACTATAACATATACAACAACTTATAACACTAAAACTTACTACTATGGAGAAAGTAAAAGTATTGATTATCGGTAGTGGCCCTGCAGGCTTCACCGCAGCTATCTACACCTCACGTGCTAACCTCTCACCAGTACTCTACGAGGGTATCGAGCCAGGTGGTCAGCTCACCACAACCACCGAGATTGAGAACTTCCCAGGCTACCCACAGGGTATCACAGGTACTGCTATGATGGAGGACTTGCGCAAGCAGGCTTTGCGCTTCGGTGCCGACGTTCGTCGCGGTATCATCACCGACATCGACCTCTCACAGCGCCCATTCAAGGCTACCGTAGACCACGAGCATCAGATTGAGGCTGAGGCAGTTATCGTATGTACAGGTGCTTCAGCAAAGTACCTCGGCTTGGAGTCTGAGGCTAAGTATCGTGGTATGGGTGTCAGCGCTTGCGCTACTTGCGACGGCTTCTTCTACCGCAAGCAGGATGTAGCGGTAGTAGGTGGTGGTGACACCGCTTGTGAGGAGGCTACCTACCTCGCATCTATCTGCAAGAAGGTATATCTCATCGTGCGTAAGAACTACCTCCGCGCCTCTAAGGCTATGCAGGAGCGTGTGTTCAACACCCCAAACATCGAGGTACTCTTCGAGCATAACACCGCTGAGGTCTTGGGCGATGAGGATGGCGTAACAGGCGTACGCGTGGTTAGCACCTCAGGCCAGGAGCGTGTCCTCGACATTATGGGCTTCTTCCTCGCTATCGGTCACCACCCTAACGTAGAGGTACTCAAGGGCCAGCTCGAACTCGACGAGCAGGGCTACATCAAGGTTGTTCCAGGCACATCTAAGACCTCTGTAGAGGGTGTCTTCGCTGCTGGCGACGTCAAGGACCCACACTACCGTCAGGCTATCACCGCTGCAGGCTCAGGCTGTATCGCGGCTCTCGACTGCGAGCGCTGGTTGCTCGCTCAGTAGGCCAATGTCGTTCACAGTAACGATACTCGGCAACTCCTCGGCAAAGCCCACCCCCAAGGCTCACCCCTCGGCACAGGTGGTAAACTTCCACGAACAACACTACCTCGTGGATGCTGGCGAAGGAGTGCAACAACAGCTCATAAGGCGTGGCATAAATCCGCTACGCCTTAGGGCCGTTTTTATCTCACACCTCCACGGTGACCACTGCTTCGGACTCTTCCCCCTCATCGCCACCCTTGGCCTTGAAGGTAAACGCACACCGTTAGACATCTATGCTCCTGCCCCTATGGGCGAAATCCTCGACTACCACCGTCGCTACTTCTGGGACGACCTCCCCTTCGAGGTCAAGTGGCACGAGGTGCGCACCACGGAGCATCGCATAATCTTCGAAAACAAGACCCTTGAGGTGTGGTCAATCCCCCTCAGACATAGGGTCCCCACGGCAGGCTTCCTCTTTCGAGAGAAGATGCCCGCACTGAACGTCGATAAGTTCAAAATCGTGAAATACAACCTCTCCATCGCCCAAATCGTGGCAACCAAGCGCGGAGAGGATATAACCCTTGATGATGGCACGGTGCTACCCAACAGCGAGGTAGCCTACCTACCCCACCAGCCCCGCTCTTACGCCTACCTCTCGGATACCAACTACTCGGCAAGGGCCGCAGAGCGTGTGCAGGGTGTCGATCTCCTCTACCACGAGACCACCTACTCCGACAAGGAGAGCCAGTGGGCCAAGGGCCGAGGCCACAGCACTACCCTCGAGGCCGCACGAGTGGCACAACTGGCAGGGGCTAAGCGCCTCATCATAGGCCACTTCTCCTCGCGCTACAAGGACCCTCAACCCTTAGTCGAGGAGTGCAGAACAATTTTCGGAAACACAGACCTCGCCACCGAAGGCGAGACATTCACCATAGAGTAGCAATGACCAAGGCAGAGATACAACATATACGCTCGCTTCAGGATAAGCGCAACCGCGATGAGGAGGGCCTCTTCGTGGCCGAAGGTGCAAAACTCGTCGAGGAGATAGCCTCCTCAGCCCTCACCATACGTCGCATCTACACCACACGCACAGACCTCAAGGGTGCTAACGTGGAGGTCGTGGACACAAAGACTATGGAGCGTCTTTCTGGCCTTAAGAGCGCCTCTGACACCCTCGCCGTGGTGGAGCAACCACGCTACCGTCTCAACCTTAACACGCTGACTAAGAGTCTTGTACTGGCTCTTGACGGGGTGCAGAACCCTGGCAACCTCGGCACTATAATACGCCTTGCCGACTGGTTTGGCGTGGAGGACATCCTCTGCTCGAAGGAGTGTGCCGACTGCTTCAACCCCAAGGTCATCCAGGCCACTATGGGTGCTATTCTCCGCGTCCGCATCCACTATGTGGAGAACCTACCCCAACTGCTCAGCCAGGCCAACAAGGAGGGTATGCCAATCTATGGCACGCTCCTCGATGGCGATAATATATATGGTACGACGCTCACGCCCACGGGCATAATCGTTATGGGCAACGAGGGCCGAGGCCTCAGCCAGGAGTGCCGCAAGGTGGTCACCCACCGCCTGCTCATCCCCGCCTACCCCGCCAACCGCCCAACGTCAGAGTCGCTCAACGTGGCAATGGCCACAGGCATCACCCTCTCGGAGTTTAGACGACGATAGTAGGAGCAAGACTTTGCCTTGCAACCCAAAAAAGCAAACCCCACGGAGTCTTCCGCGGGGTTTCACTTTTACAGATGGTCACGAGGACCGCTAAAGCCTACTTCTTCGACTTTGGTGCCAAGATCATATTCATCTTCTTACCATCGAGCTTTGGCATCATCTCTACACGAGCGATCTCCTCGAGGTCGTTTGCGAAGCGCAACAACAGAATCTCGCCCTGCTCCTTGAAGACGATAGAGCGGCCACGGAAGAATACATAGGCCTTAACCTTTGCACCCTCCTTGATGAAGTTCTCGGCGTGCTTGAGCTTGAAGTTGTAGTCGTGGTCGTCGGTCTGTGGACCAAAACGAATCTCCTTAGTCACAACCTTCACCTGCTTAGCCTTGATCTCCTTAGCCTTCTTCTTCTGCTGGTAGAGGAACTTCTGGTAGTCGGCAATACGGCATACAGGAGGCTCCGCCTTAGGCGAAATCTCGATGAGGTCGAGCTCCATCTCGTCGGCCAAACGCAACGCCTCCTTCAAAGGGAGTACGAGGTTAGGCTCTACGTTATCACCCACGACACGTACCTGTGGTGCGGTGATCTCGTCGTTGATACGATTGGGGTTCTCCTGCTGTGGGCGACGACCACGCTGGTCGCGCTGCTGCTGGCTGTTCTGCTGGTTATTATTCCCCTGCGCCTGTGGGCGTGGGCGGAATGGTGTTTGTCCTGCCAAATTAATTAGTTGTTAGTTAGACTTATAGTTATTCTTTTGTTATTCAGCACGTTATGCGTTAGCCTCAATCTCGGCACTTACCAACGAACGCATAAAGTCGATGAACTCGGCAATGGTCATCTGACCCTTGTCGCCCTCGCCCTGAGCGCGAACTGATACCTTGTTCTCCTCGGCCTCCTTCTCACCTACGATCAAGAGGTAAGGGATGCGCTTAAGCTCGTTGTCACGAATCTTACGGCCAATCTTCTCGTTGCGGTCATCCACCTGAGCGCGTACATCGGCGATGTTGAGCTGGCGTGCCACCTCATTAGCATAGTCGTTGTACTTCTCCGAGATAGGCAATACCACAACCTGGTCTGGAGTGAGCCACAATGGGAACTTACCGCCAGTATGCTCCAACAACACCGCTACGAAGCGCTCCATAGAGCCGAAAGGTGCGCGGTGAATCATAATTGGGCGGTGCAACTTATCATCCGAGCCCTTGTAGGTAAGGTCGAAACGCTCTGGAAGGTTGTAGTCCACCTGGATAGTACCCAACTGCCAGCTACGGCCGATAGCATCCTTAACCATAAAGTCGAGCTTAGGACCATAGAAGGCTGCCTCGCCATACTCTACGATGGTGTCGAGACCCTTATTCTTCGCTGCCTCGATGATAGCGCTCTCTGCCTTCTCCCAATTCTCATCCGAGCCGATATACTTCTCGGTGTTGTTAGGGTCGCGCAACGATACCTGTGCAGTGAACTTGTCGAACTTCAAGGTGCGGAAGATGTACAATACGATATCGATAACCTTCTCGAACTCCTCCAAGAGCTGGTCTGGGCGCACGAAGAGGTGAGCATCATCCTGAGTGAACGAGCGTACACGTGTCAAACCGTGCAACTCTCCCGACTGCTCGTAGCGGTAAACGGTACCGAACTCAGCCAAACGCACTGGAAGATCCTTATACGAACGTGGCTTAGAGCGGTAGATCTCGCAGTGGTGAGGGCAGTTCATAGGCTTGAGCAAGTACTCCTCACCCTCGAAAGGTGTGTGGATAGGCTGGAACGAGTCCTTACCATATTTAGCGTAGTGGCCCGAAGTGACATAGAGGTCCTTGTTACCGATATGTGGGGTGATAACCTGCTGGTACCCACCCTCCTTCTGAATCTTACGCAAGAAGCGCTCAAGGCGGTCGCGCAACTCGGCACCCTTAGGCAACCAGAGTGGAAGACCCTGACCTACGCGCTGTGAGAAGGTGAACAACTCCAACTCCTTACCGAGCTTACGGTGGTCACGCTTCTTAGCCTCCTCCAACAATGCGAGGTACTCGTCGAGCATCGACTTCTTAGGGAACGAGATACCATAGATACGGGTGAGCATCTTGTTCTTCTCGTTACCACGCCAGTAGGCACCCGCTACGCTGGTGAGCTTGATAGCCTTGATATAGCCTGTATTTGGGATATGTGGACCACGACATAGGTCGGTGAATGCACCGTTGGTATAGAACGAGATTGTTCCATCCTCAAGGTCGGTGATAAGCTCCACCTTGTACTGATCGCCCTTCTCGGTGAAGGTCTTCAAGGCGTCAGCCTTAGAGACCTCGGTACGCACCAAAGCCTCCTTGTTGCGTGACAACTCCACCATCTTCTGCTCGATGGTTGCGAGGTCTGCCTCGGTGATTGCCACGGGCGAGTCTACGTCGTAGTAGAAACCGTTGTCGATAGCGGGACCGATACCGAACTTGATGCCTGGGTAGAGAGCCTCCAACGCCTCAGCCAAGAGGTGTGAAGAGGTGTGCCAAAAGGCGTGCTTACCCTCTGCGTCGTCCCACTTAAAGAATTTGATTGTGCAGTCACAATCGATTGCGCGCATCATATCTACTGTTGCGCCATTTACCTCCGCTGCAAGTGAGTCAGCAGCGAGACGAGGGCTGATGCTCTCTGCCACTTGGAAGGCAGTTGTCCCTTTGGCGAACTCTCTTACTGAGCCATCGGGAAAGGTTACTTTAACCATAGTTGTTTGTAGTTTTAAAAATTATCTGTTTCGAGTGCCTTCGTAGCTCCACAATAACGAGACGGATTACTACTCAGTTGCACTCCTTGTCTTTTGTTTTACTCCTGCTCCTCGGCAGCCTCCTCGCCCTTCTCCTTGGCCAACTGCGCGATGCGCACCACCGACCTTATGGCGATAAGGGCCACTACGACCATCAGAATCCAATCAACGACCTCTACGGGCATCCACATCTTAAGGATGTACGACACGGCAAGTCCAAGGACTACGGCCGAAAGGATTACACTTAACCACTTCTTCATAACTATTTCGTTGTTAGCGTATTACGCCGTTAGTCGTTATTCTCCTCAAACTGTGGGAGGTCCTTCACGGAGATATCCCTACCCTTCTCGCGCTCGAAATGCTCCAAGGGGTGTGCCGACCAGCGCTTCCACGCCCTACGGCGACGCACGATATCCAAGGCCTCATAAATGGCGTTGCGCATAGACTGCTCATCGGCCTTGCCCTGACCCGCAATGTCGTAGGCTACGCCGTGGTCGGGAGAGGTGCGTACTGCCGAGAGGCACGCCGTATAGTTCACACCGTCGGGAGTGAGGGTCTTGAATGGCGCAAGGCCCTGGTCGTGGTACATAGCCAAGATGGCGTCGTACTTCTTGAACTGGCCCGAAGCAAAGAAGCCATCCGCAGCGAATGGGCCAAAGGCCATAATATCCTGCTCGAAGGCCTTGACAATGGCGGGCTTGATGATATCGCTCTCCTCACTGCCAAGCAAGCCTCCATCCCCAGCGTGAGGGTTGAGAGCCAAGACCGCGATATGGGGCTTCACGATGCCGAAATCCTGCACCATAGAGCTATTAATCTGCTGGAGTCGCTCGACGATAAGCTCCTCATTGAGAGCCTCCGACACCGACGACACGGGGACGTGGATAGTAGCCAAGCCCACACGCATAATCTCTGAGGTCATAATCATCAGGGGCGTACCGCCAAGTTCGTGCGCGAGGAACTCGGTATGGCCCGTGAACGAAAAGTCGTCGCTCTGAATCATCTCCTTGTCGATAGGCGCAGTCACCAAGGCATCTATGGCTCCTGAGTTGAGGTCTTTGATTGCTCGGCGCAGGGCCTGTGCCGCTGCCTCACCTCCCATCTTCGAGGGCTTACCTGGGGTCACCGACAAATCCTTAGGACCACACTCCACCAAATAGATTCGGCCAGCATCCACACGTCTAACATCCTCAGTATTAAGGAACTTAACCCTATCATACTCCTTCAAGGTGCGCTCGTAGAACGAGGCTGCAACGCTTGAGCCATAGACTATGGGAGTACATAGTTCGGTGATGCGGTTATCGGAGAGTATCTTGAGTATCAACTCCCAGCCCACACCGTTAGTGTCGCCCTGAGTGATACCTATCTTTAGTCTATTGTTCATAAGTTCGTATGTTTCAATCTGCAAATATAACAAAAAGCGTGGAAAAAAGAAATATTTTCGAGGATATTTTAGATTACTTTGCGGTGCAAAGTCTGCTATGCAGTCGGATTTGGCAGACTCATAGCGATAGGGCGTTTAAGAAGTTTAGGGAATTTAAGGAAAGCACTCCGAAAGCGAGTTGCGCAAGTCTCTCCCTAAATTCCTTAAATTCCTTAACTGCGTAGCAGGCAAGGCAATGCCTTGCTCCTATAGCCCTCTGCGCTTCACCATCCACGCCAGAGCCGAGTAGAGCCCATCGACAACGGGGCGCAACGAGCGAGGCAAGGCATTGAGTAGTTTGAGACGACGCAGAGCCCTTCGCGAGTGGGTGGTATAGCCAAAGGCCTCGATGGCACGACGTGCATCCTGAGTACCTCCTCGCACACTCTGCGTGATGGCCTTGCCAATACCTATACGTGCCACGTATTCATTCACAACACTCTCTTGCTCAGGGCTATACAACTCCGCTATGGAGTGTTCACTCTGCTCGCTACGGTAGATTGCAGCCGAGCGATTCGAAGCCTCCTTGGAGTAGCGCACAAGGCGCATAGGCGAGAAGACGAAGCGTGAGCCTCGCTGTCGGAGACGCACCCACAGCCACTGGTCCTCACCGATACGCATACCCTCAGGGAAACCGCCACACGCCAGCACAGCACTACGCCTTAGGGTTGCTGTGGATGGTATCACGGGGTAGCGGTGGGCAAGAGCCTCTTCAGCAGGGTCTATATACCCCTCCTGGACAGGCACGAGGGCAGGGACACGCTCCTTGCCACTACATATATCGAAGGCCGTGGAATAGACATCCCCATCGGGGTAGTACTCCATCAGTCGGCAGATCTCACCAATATATCCCGACAGCCACTCATCGTCGGCATCCAAGAGGGCTATGAACTCACCCTGAGCCTCACTAATACCCCTATTTCGGGCGTTGCTAACACCCCCATTAGGCTGTGTTATAAGGCGTATTCCCGCTTCGGGATATTCAGCCATAACACGCTCTACCTCAGCACGTGAGCCATCCGTAGAACCATCGTCCACGACGATAATTTCGCGGGGTGCAATGCTCTGATTAACCACCGAGAGCAGGGCTCGAGCAACCTCTCGCTCCTTGTTGTAGAGGGGTATCACTACCGATATACTCTTCGACTCCTCGGTCACCAGACGCTCCCCAAACTGCAAAATCTCTGGGGCGTGGTTGAGCCTCAACGGCTCAGGCAACCACTTCTGGATATCACCATAGTGGCTGCGCAGATACTCCTCCAACGATGATGGCGCAGGGACTTCCAACTCGCCAAAACGGCGCATCTCAAGGTTGTGGATAGCCTCGACACGTATCATATCCTTGGGCATACGGACTATGTTGTAGTAGGCCCCATCTGTGCCATTATAGCGCGTGAGTTCTCGATGTAATCTATTGTATATATGTTCCTTAGACATAACCATAGAGACCAACCTAATAGCCAAAGTCGAGAGCATACTCTTCGGAAAGACCACGCCGTTGTTGGGCCTGCCAAACCACCTCCAGAGCCAAACGCTCTTGGCCATAAAGCAATTGACCCAGAAACCCACCTTGAGCCTCTGCTCCCTGCGACGACCCTCGTCGTCGGGGATGATGTCGTAGGGGAAGAGGTCGATATAGATACCCTCCTCTATGGGCAGGCCCACCCACTCGCTCTCGACGAAACGGGTGTTGCGCTTGCGTATCTTGATGTAGTAGAAGGGGGTATCTGGCTCTGTGGTGAACTCCTGAAGCATATATTCCTTACCCAAGAGCGCAGGGGCCTCCCTAAGGAAACGCTCGTAGTTTGGGCGCGTCATACCGATATCGATGTCGTCGTCCCAAGGAACTATGTCGTCGAAGAAGTGTGCGCCAATAGCCGTGCCACCCTGAATAAACCAGGGGATTTGTGCAATGTCGCAGACACGCTTGACCTCACCGAGGATGTCGTGCAACTCGGCGTGGAGATGTCTCAGTATGTCGCTATTGTATTTCATAATAGGTTATGTATCAAAAGGTTGCAACCTCTAATATCGCTACCCGTAATACGGCCTACCACCCTGAACGAGCCATCCTCGTAGACCTCACCAAGGTCCTGAGTCTGGATGAAGGCACACGACGAGAGGTTGGCCAAGTCGATAATGTCGATACCGCCACGACGGAGCGTACGGCTGTGATCGAATGGGTCGTTCACATCGCGCACCAAGACCCTCATCCACGGTGGCGACTTGAAGAGGCCCTCACCCTCGGAATAGGCCTGCGAGGTAAGTTCGGCCATACCATACTCCGAGGCTATGCGCTCCACCCCGAAGCCCTCTGTGAGGATGGCGTGGAGTTCCGCCTTAGATATCTCCGCTCTACGCCCCTTCATACCGCCAGTCTCCATAACCACCGTATCTCGGAATTTTGGGGCATACTGCTCGGCAAGATCCCACAGTGCATAACTAACGCCCAACAAAATCTTGGGCTTAGAATCTGCCTCCATATCGGCTATAAGTTGCTTATAATCGTGAAGATAGAAGCCTCCAGAGCCAGCCTCGGCAATAAGTCTATCGACCATATAGACCAACGACGAACCCTCTCGCTCCAAGTAGTTGGGCAACAGACCATAGATGCTCCACTTGCTCGGCTCGCCATAGAAGAGCCTGAAGGCCTCGGTAAAGGCCCTGCGGTAGGTAGCCAGCGAAGCCATAAAGTGGCGCGAGGCAACGGTAGAACCCGTATTGCTTGAGGTAAAAACCACCTCTGGCTCAGAATCCCCGCAATAGACCTCCTCGGCTTTGAAGAGTTCGATAGGCATAAAGGGGATATCCTCCACTCGGCTAATAGCCTCAATATCAACACCCAACAATTCCAAGTAGCGTCGATAGGGCTGACACCTCTCGGCCTGATACCTGAAGAGCAACAGCGCACAACGCTCAAACTCCTCGGCACTACGTATCGCAACAATATCTTCGATGGTAAGCATAACGGTTGAACTTATCTACAAAAGACAAAATTAAACATTTTATCTTAGATGCGCAACACCCTCACGCATAGTTATTATAAAATAGGTGTAAAACGATTGATACTCCGAAAAAAAAGCATATCTTTGCCCCGATTTGAGATAAATACTACACAAAACCTATTCACTATGACACGACTCAAGGCTCTCGCTGGCATCGCCCTCCTCCTATGCGCACTAACATTGTGGAGTTGCGAAGAGAATGACCCCTCAACACAATACGACCCTAATGCCATACCCGAGGTGACGCTCGACACCAACGAACTAAACATCGATGGTGGCGGTGGCTCGATACCCATCTTCTATGGTGTAACCAACCCACGCCCAAATACCAAGCCCGAGGCTAAGAGCAACGTGGAGTGGATAACCATTGGCGAGGTGGGCAACGGGAAAATCACACTAAACATAGCCCCCAGCGACGTAAACGAGGAGCGCTACGGCATTGTTACTGTGACCTATAGCGGTATGGCCAAGCCGTTGAAGGTCTACATAACCCAGGACCGCCAGATTCTCAACCTCTTCACATTCGAGGTCTCTAACGTCACCTACAAGAGTTGCACGGTAAAGTACACCCCTAAGGATGAGACGATTACCTATATGGCTAACATCATCGACAAGGAGTACTTCAACCAGTCGGGCATCAGCACCGAGGAGGGTTTCATCGCTGCCGAGATGGAGAACTACAGCAAGGTGGCCGAGCAGTATGGTATGAGCCTCGAGGAACTTATGTCGCGCCTCACTACACCTCTCATATATAAGGGCGAGGCTATCCGCGAGTTCAACTCTATGCAACACGGCGCAACCTACGTGGTATATAGTTACGGCATCACCTTCAACCAGAACGACTACGAGGTGACTACACCCGTTCACTACACCATCGTAGAGTTGCCTATGCCTACCTTCACCCCAGCAACCTTCGACATCACCGCCAATACGACCAGCGGTATGACGAGCATCTTGGTATCTCCCGAGGAGTGGAGTGGCTACTACACCATCCAAATCATCCCCGAGTCCTCAATCTACTACACCCCCAAGGGTACCAACCTCTCGGACCATATCGTACGTGCCATGGCTAACGACTTCTACAACCGCGCCCGCAAGATGATATCGCAGGGCCTCACCCCCGAGGCGTACCTCGAACATACCTGCTACCGCGGTAGTTATCAGTTGAATACCCCCCTTGAGGACAACATCAAGTATATGATTGCGGTATTTGGTGTGAAGTCCGAGGATGGTGCAACCCCCGTGATATGCACTATGCCTTCGGTGGCATATATCGACTAACGACACCGCCAAGACCCACTGCAAAGCCCCTTTAAGGTGGGGCAACGTGGGTTGTCACGATAATTTTTGGCTAACAGTTTGCAAAATAGATTTTTATTCCCTATCTTTGCGCCCCGTATCAACCTCTTATAATGGGTAGAGACACAGATTGTAAAGGGATTAGCATCGAAGGTGGTGCTATGGTAGTGTCGCTACAGCGATAATGTTGAACGCTAAACATTTAAATTTTGTTGCAACAATGAACAAGGATCAGTTGATCAGACTCGTAAACGAGCAGATGTGGACAAAGGGTGAGAACGACGTACCTCAGTTTGGTGCTGGTGATACTATCACCGTTACTTACCGTATCGTAGAGGGTAACAAGGAGCGTTTGCAGAGCTTCCGTGGTGTAGTTATCCAGATTAAGGGTACAGGCCGTACTAAGATGTTTACTATCCGTAAGGTATCTAACGGCGTAGGTGTAGAGCGTATCTTCCCACTCTACTCACCACACATCGACAAGATCGAGGTTAACAAGTATGGTGTTGTACGTCGTGCGCGTATCTACTACTTGCGTGACCTTACTGGTAAGAAGGCTCGTATTAAGGAGCGCCGTATGAAGAAGACTGAGTAATCAGCAACTTTTTCTTAAGTCTAAGAGGTTGTCCCAATGGGGTGGCCTCTTATTTTTTTGTGACAGGGTGAGGTGCTTTGTCTTGTTTTGCAAAGCCTTCTTCTGATGGGCTATAGAGCGATAGGGAGTTTAAGGAGCGTACTCCGAGAACAACCCGCACAAACCTCTCCCTAAATTCCCTAACCTCCCTAAATTCCCTACACCGTAGGTAGCAAAGCAACGCTTTGCCCCGTGGGCCACTCGCCCAGCACCACGCAGGTCGGAACGACCCTCTCGCACCTAACTCACACACAACAAAAAAAGCGATCGAAAATCGACCGCTTCTGTTGGGCTACCTGGATTCGAACCAAGAATGACAGGACCAGAATCTGTAGTGTTACCATTACACCATAGCCCAATATTTGTTTTTGACGATGCAAAAGTAGAACTTATTTTTTGATTTGCAAAGAAAATTGCGATTTTTTTTCATATCTTTGTTAAGATTTTTGCATAGCATAACAAAAATAACATATAAACTCGCTGATTATGAAGAATATCAAGATTCGACTAATCGTTATGAACTTCCTGCAGTTTGCCGTGTGGGGAGCCTACCTAACCTGTGTAGGTCAGTTTTTGGGCAAGGTGGGTCTCGGCGCCTACATCTCGTGGTTCTATATCGCACAGGGTGTAGTCTCTATCTTTATGCCCGCAATTATGGGTATCATTGCCGACAAGTATGTGCAACCGCAGCGTCTGCTCGGCCTGTCGCACCTTATGGCTGGCGCTCTTATGCTTGTCACAGCATACTTCGGCTTCGAGGCTACGGAACTCGCCAAGGCCAATGCCGACAATGCGGAGTACGTGGCTAATATATGGCCTATCTTTATCCCCTACGTGCTTAGTGTAGCATTCTATATGCCTACCATCGCCCTCTCTAATACCGTGGCTTTTGGCACACTCACACGTGCGGGCTTGGGCTTTGTCAAGGCATTCCCCCCTATCCGCACCTTGGGTACTATAGGCTTCATCGCCTCTATGTGGTTGGTGAATAGTCTCTCGTTTGGTCTCGACCTCACCGCCCAGCAGACCTATATGCAGTTGGTCATCAGCGGAGCCCTCGGCCTTCTGCTCGGTCTCTACTCCTTCTCGTTGCCCGAGTGTCCACTCAGCCAGAGCGACGTGAAGAAGAGCCTCGCCCAGCGTCTCGGTCTCGATGCCTTCGTGCTATTCAAGTCGAAGACTATGGCTATGTTCTTCATCTTCTCGATGCTCCTTGGCGTGTCGTTGCAGATTACCAACGGCTTTGCCACCCCCTACATCGAGAGTTTTGCCTCGGTATCGGATAGTTGGTTTGCTTCGAACCCTACGATGCTTGTGTCGCTCTCGCAGATCTCTGAGGCCCTCTGCATCCTACTCACCTCATTCTTCCTCCTACGCTTCGGCATTAAGAGGGTTATGCTTATCGCTATGTTTGCGTGGGTATTGCGCTTCGGTCTCTTTGGCGTGGGTAGCACCGAGAGTACGTTGGGCATCCTCGCACTCATTATGTCGTGCATAGTCTATGGCGTGGCCTTCGACTTCTTCAACGTGTCGGGTGCTATGTTCGTACAGCAGGAGGCCCCCGCAAGTATGCAGGGTAGCGCACAGGGACTCTTTATGCTTATGACAAATGGTATCGGTGCTTCGGTAGGTACCTATATCGCTGGTCGTATCGTCGATACCTACTGCGTTTGGGAGGGTGGCCACCTCATCTCTCGCCCCGAGTTTGCCAATGGTTGGCAGACCACGTGGTTTATCTTCGCAGGCTATGCCCTCGTCGTGGCCCTCACCTTCTGGGTACTCTTCCGCTACAAGCACGACCCAAACAAGATGATTAACATTAACCACTAAAAGCCTATGGCACAGCAACCTCTTGCCGAGCGACTACGCCCCGAAAGCCTTGAGGAGTATATCGGACAGAGCCATCTCGTGGGTGAGAATGGCGTCTTCCGCAGGTTTATAGCCTCGGGAAGCGTACCCTCATTCATCCTGTGGGGTCCCCCAGGGGTGGGAAAGACCACCTTGGCAAAGATTGTGGCCAAGGCCCTCGACAGACCCTTCTACACCCTCTCGGCCGTGACTTCGGGAGTCAAGGATGTGCGTGAGGTGATAGAGAAGGCCAAGAGCCAGCACCTCTTCAATGCCCGCCCCGCCTTCCTCTTCATCGACGAGATCCACCGCTTCAATAAGTCGCAACAGGACTCTCTCCTTGGCGCTGTGGAGCAGGGCATCGTCACACTCATAGGTGCTACAACCGAGAACCCCTCCTTCGAGGTTATCTCGCCACTCTTGAGCCGTTGCCAGGTCTATGTGCTTAAGCCTATGACCGACGAGGAGTTGCAACAACTCCTCGACCGCGCCCTCACGACCGACTCGGAACTCAAGCGTCGCACCATCGAGGTCAAGCAGACCGAGGCACTCTTCCGCTTCTCGGGAGGTGATGCCCGTAAGTTGCTCAACATCTTAGATATCATCGTGGGAGCCTCGTCGGGCGACATCATCATTGATGATGAGCGCGTTACCGAGTCGCTACAGCAGAATATAGCCCTCTACGACAAGTCGGGCGAACAGCACTACGACGTCATCTCGGCATTCATCAAGTCGGTACGTGGCAGCGACCCCAATGCCGCCATCTACTACTTAGCACGTATGCTCGCAGGAGGTGAAGAGCCACGCTTCATTGCACGCCGTCTGGTCATCCTCGCCTCGGAGGATGTGGGCCTTGCCAATCCCAATGCCCTACTCTTGGCCAATGCCTGCTTCGATACGGTGCATAAGATAGGTATGCCCGAGGCACGTATCACACTGGCAGAGACCACTATATATCTGGCCACAAGTCCCAAGAGCAACTCCGCCTACGCCGCAATAAACAAGGCCTTGGCAATGGTCGAGAACGACACCACCAACCGCCCCGTGCCCCTACACCTGAGGAATGCCCCAACAAAACTTATGGGCGACTTAGGCTATGGCGCAGAATACAAGTATGCCCACGACTACTCGGGCAACTTCATCGAGCAGGAGTTTATGCCCGACAGCCTGCGTGGCACACGCCTCTATACCCCCAACCTCGGCAATGCCCAGGAGCAAAAGATTGCCGAGCGCATACACGCCCTCTGGGGTGATAAGTACGACAAATAGGGTGAGGCCGAGTGCTGGTAGTCGGATTGGCGTGTCATAATCTGTGACAATTTGTCACTTTGTGACACCAACCACTACACATTGTGGCTTTGGCACGAGTGTTGCCGTAGAGAGCAACCAGCAACGAAAGTAACAAATTAACAAAAAACGATAGAAACTATGGCAGTAAGACCACTTTCAGACCGTGTATTGGTAAAGCCCAATCCGGCAGAGGAGAAGACCGCTGGCGGTCTCTTCATCCCCGACACAGCAAAGGAGAAACCACTTATGGGTAAGGTTATCGCAGCAGGCCCTGGCACCTCAGAGATTAAGATGGAGGTGAAGGTAGGCGATACGGTTATGTATGGCAAGTATGCTGGTGCGGAACTCAACTACGAGGGTGAGGACTACCTCGTGATGAAGCAGTCGGACATTATCGCTGTGATCGAGTAATTTCTAACAACTAAACACAACAAACGACAATGGCAAAGGAGATTAAATATAATGTAGAGGCTCGTGAACTCCTCAAGGAGGGTGTTGATGCGCTATGCAACGCCGTTAAGGTAACTCTCGGCCCTAAGGGTCGCAACGTAATCATCGACAAGAAGTTCGGTGCGCCACACGTGACCAAGGATGGTGTTACCGTGGCTAAGGAGGTAGAGTTGGAGGACACCTTCGCAAATATGGGTGCGCAGATGGTGCGCGAGGTAGCATCTAAGACCAACGACGACGCTGGTGATGGTACCACTACCGCTACCGTATTGGCTCAGTCGCTCATCTCTGTAGGTATCAAGAACGTGACCGCAGGTGCCAACCCTATGGACCTCAAGCGTGGTATCGACGCTGCTGTAGAGCGCGTCGTAGCATCGCTCAAGGCTCAGAGTCAGGTTGTTGGCTCGGACTTCGACAAGATCGAGCAGGTGGCAACCATCTCGGCAAACAACGACCGCAAAATCGGTAAACTCATCGCCGAGGCTATGGCTAAGGTGAACAACGAGGGCGTTATCACCGTGGAGGAGGCTAAGGGTACTGAGACTCACGTTGATGTAGTGGAGGGTATGCAGTTCGACCGTGGCTACATCTCGGCTTACTTCATCACCGACACCGAGAAGATGGAGGCTCAGCTCGACAAGCCATACTTGCTCCTTACGGACAAGAAGATCTCGACAATGAAGGAGATTATGGGCATCCTTGAGCCAGTGGCTCAGAGCGGTCGCTCGTTGCTCATCATCGCTGAGGATGTCGATGGCGAGGCTTTGTCGGCTTTGGTAGTCAATAAGTTGCGTGGCACACTCAAGATTGCAGCGTGCAAGGCCCCAGGCTTTGGTGACCGTCGCAAGGAGATTCTGGAGGATATCGCAACCCTCACAGGTGCTACAGTAATCTCTACCGACAAGGGTATGAAGATGGAGGATGCTGGCATCGAGGCTTTGGGTAGCGCAGAGAAGGTTACCTTGAACAAGGAGAACACCACCATCGTGGATGGTGCAGGTTCTAAGGAGGCTATCGCAGCACGTGTTCAGCAGATTCGTGCTTCGATTGAGAACGCCTCTTCGGACTACGACCGCGAGAAGTTGCAGGAGCGCTTGGCTAAGTTGGCAGGTGGCGTAGCCGTATTGTACGTAGGTGCTGCTACCGAGGTGGAGATGAAGGAGAAGAAGGACCGTGTGGATGATGCGTTGGCTGCTACACGTGCTGCCGTAGAGGAGGGTATCGTTCCTGGTGGTGGCGTAGCCTACATCCGTGCCGTTGCAAGCCTTGAGGGTATGAAGGGCGAGAACGACGACCAGACCACAGGTATTCAGATCGTTAAGCGCGCTATCGAGGAGCCTTTGCGACAGATTGTTGCTAATGCTGGTGGCGAGGGTTCAGTAGTTGTGAACAAGGTTAAGGAGGGCGAGGGCGCCTTTGGCTACAACGCTCGTGACGACCGCTACGAGGATATGCTCGCAGCAGGTATCATCGACCCAACAAAGGTGTCGCGCGTAGCCTTGGAGAACGCTGCCTCTATCGCCTCTATGTTCCTCACTACCGAGTGCGTATTGGCCGAGAAGAAGGAGGATAACCCACTTCAGACTCTTGCAACTGCAGGTGGCGGTATGGGCGGTATGATGTAATCCAACCGACTAACATACAAACAACAGGGGCATATCCATTTGGATACGCCCCTTTTTGTTACTCTGCAACTCTAATCACTATATTGTCGCCCGACCACTGATTCACCTCGAACGTGTGAGCATAAACCCTACTATCGTCGTGCAGAACCTCTACCCTGAACTCGAAATCCTTAGTCTCGGAGACTATCTCGGTACGAGGAAGTGTGTGAGGTATAATATATATATATAAGGTAAGGGCATCGGCATCTACCCCCTCAGTAGAGCGTAACTCCACCCTACTACGGCCTTCGTCGTAGTCCTCGGGCTTCGCCAAGAGGTTATCCCCCACGGCCGCTACATCGCTACGATACTTTATCAACTCGCTCTGCTCACCCCCAGAAAGTACCGACCCCATAACGACCAAATTATAGCGCCAGAACTCCTCGAAATCGCAACTTATTTTCACCAAATAGCCCTTCATAACTAACCTCGGAAAAAACTTTTACTCAAAAAATATCACTACAAAGATAGTAATAATTTGCACATTTTAGTTTTTTATCTTAAATTTGCAGACTATTTGTGCTGAAATGGAGCAAATTGGATTGTACAAAATAGCCTATAAAGGGCTTAAACCAGACTGCTACAACTTTGATTTTAAGGTAGATAGCGCACTTTTTGAGGCGTTCGAAACCGAAGAAATCAAGGGTGGCGACTGTTGCGTTAATGTAGCGCTAAAGCGCAGTGAGACAATGTTGGAACTCTCAATCTCGATAAAAGGCGAGGTAATTTGTGAGTGCGACAGATGTTTGGAGGACTGCCCAATAGCAATCGACTACGAGGGTGACCTCGTGGTGAAGTTCTCGGACGAGACCGACTACTACGACGGCGAGGTAATGTGGATATCTCCTGCGGAGGACCACCTCGACCTCACACAGTACATCTACGAGAGCATCGTTCTCTCGCTCCCCTACAGCAGAGTACACGCCGACGGCGAGTGCAACCCCGATATGTTGGCCTCATTCACCGAGATTACCGAGGAGGAACTCGCAGCACTTGAGGCAAAGGCTGAGGAGAGCGATGTAACTGGTCTCGACGAGGCAAACAAGAGCATCCTCGAAGCTCTCAAGCACCAATTAGAGAGCGAATCGTAGGATTGACCGAGGGTCGAAGGCGCTAAAAAAAGAATAGACGTTTGCAAAGCAGTGGTCCGTCAGGCTGCTGAACAGACAGAAAAGATAATACTAAAACTTAAAAATTATATTGTAAGATGGCACATCCTAAACACAAAGTCTCATCAACACGTCGAGACAAGAGAAGAACTCACTACAAGGCTGTAGTTCCAACTGTAGTAACCTGCTCAAACTGCGGTTCAGCAGTACTCTACCACCGCGTATGCCCAGAGTGTGGCTTCTACCGCGGTAAGCTCGCAATCGAGAAGAAGGCAGCTGAGTAGTCTTCACAAACACTAAAGGGAGCAACCGCAAAACGGTTCGCTCCCTTTGTCTTTACTTATGGCACAACAACGGCCATAACCTCCCCACCTCCACAATAACGAAAACTTAGAAACTATGATTAAGATAGGTATCGACGCTATGGGTGGCGACTTCGCTCCAGAAGTGGCTATCGAGGGTGCCATAATGGCTCTCAACCACATAGACAACCAGAGCAGAATAGTTCTCTTCGGCGACAAAGAGCGCATCGTAGAACTACTCAACAAACACAACTGCCCCGTAGATAAGTTCGACATCGTGGCTACATCTCAGGTTATCGAGATGGGTGACCACCCAGCAAAGGCCTTCATCTCTAAGAGCGACTCAAGCATCACCGTAGGCTTCAAGCACCTCGCAGAGGGCAAGATCGACGGTTTCGCAAGTGCTGGCTCAACAGGTGCTATGATGGTGGGCTCAATGCAGGTAATCAAGCCTATTGAGGGTGTAATTCGCCCCGTACTCGCAACACTAATCCCTACAGTGTCTGCCGAGCGTGGCATCCAGCGCGCCGTGCTTATGGATGTGGGACTCAACGTAGACGCTAAGCCCGAAGTATTGGCACAGTATGGTCTGCTCGGTAGCATCTACGCACAGTCTGCCCTCAATATGGAGAACCCTCGCGTAGCACTCCTCAACATCGGCGAGGAGGAGGGCAAGGGTAATGCCCAGGCAAAGGCTACTTACGACCTTATGAAGGCTGACAACAGATATAACTTCGTGGGCAACGTAGAGGCTTCATATATCTTCACAGGCAAAATCGGCGACGTAGTAGTGGCTGACGCCTTCGTGGGTAACAGCCTCCTCAAGATGGCCGAGGCACTCTACCGCATCAACTTCAAACTCGGTGGTGGCAAGCCTCGTATCAAGAATTTCCTGCGCCCAATCCTCGGTCGCATAGTTCCTAAACTATACTTCCAGAACGACTTCTGGGACGCTATGAACGCAGAGAGCGTAGGTGGTCTCCAGGTGATGGGTATCAACTCTCCAGTAATGATTGGCCACGGCTCATCATCAGCACGTGCAATATGCAGTATGATTCTATCTATGGAGCGCGACATCAAGAGTAACTTCCCTGCAAAGTTGCGCGAGGCACTCAAGAAGAGCAACGACCAGGAGGCTTAAGGGCAACAGAATAGTCAAACAAAATAGGCGTATCCCGCAAAGGATACGCCTATCTCTTTTATTCGCGCTCGCCCAACATATAATAAATGAGGGCGCATCCGAAAGGAATACGCCCACATCTTAAATCGGTGAATCACCTAATAAGCGGTAAAACAGAGGCTAACAAGCCTTGTTAGACGACTTACAACTTGTTCAACTCGATCTCGAAGTCTGCCAAGACATTCATATAGTTGATAAACGCCTCGTAAGCAGAGTCATAAGGGTTGAAGTAAGAGTGTACATCACCATCAGAGAACCACTTAGTAGCCATATAGTAGAAGTGGTCAGAGTTCTGCATAAAGTGCCATACATACTCGAAATCCTTATTCTTAACCTTCTTAACACGTGGTGCCAACGAGTACAACTTCTGGAAAGCCTCGTTCTGCAAGTCGTTACCCAACCAAGCAGTAACATCGCGCTCCTCATCTGCCCACGACATAGCGTAAGGACAGTGGAGAACAGCCACAGGCTGCAACTTCTTAGATGCCTCGCTTGCAGTAGCGAACTCGACCTCGCCAGTAGCCAAGAGGGCCTCAGGCAACGCCTTCATAAAGTCGAAGATACCGGTCGAAGATTTCTGGTGCTCACCGAAGGTCTCGTAATCCATAAAGAGGTTCACAACATCGCCATTCTCTGCGGCTACCCACTGAGCGAACTTGTCAGCAGTCAAAGGCCACTGGTCCCAACCCTCGTTAGAGAAGCGGAAAGCGATATCGTCAGATAGTTTGTAGTTGCGCAACAAGAGACGAAGTTTATTGTCGTTAGCATCGGTATATACGAAGTTTGGAGACTTCCAACCGAGGATGTGGCGTGCGCCCTCAGCGAGCATAGTCTTGAAGCCCATACCCTCAACCGCCTTAGCGATATCGTCAGAGTAGATCAACTCGGTATTGCGGAAAGCGGTAGGCTTAACACCGAACTCCTCCTTGAGCATCTGGCTGTGCAACTTAACCTCCTGCTTGAACTCATCCACAGAGTAGAGCGACGACAACGAGTGAGAGTAGGTCTCACCAAGGAACTCCACACAACCAGTCTCGGCGAGGCGCTTGAACGACTCCAACACCTCTGGAGCATAGGCCTTGAACTGCTCGACAGCAGAGCCTGTGATAGAGAACGAGCAACGCAAAGCACCGTCGTACTTCTTGATGAGGTTCAACAACAACGCATTCATAGGCAAGTAGCACTCACGAGCCACCTTCTGCATAATAGAACGGTTGGTGAAGTCATCGAGATAGTTGTGGTCGTTGCCCATATTGAAGAAACGATAGGTCTTCAAACGCCAAGGCTGATGAACCTGGAAATAGAAACAAACTGTCTTCATATATTTATCTTATTTATTTGTTACACTTATCTATAGCCTGCTGATAGACATCCTTAATCTTGGCAGAGGCATTAACCCACTTGAGGCCATTAACCTCCTCCATACCCTTCTCCGAGAACATCTTGGCAAGGGCTGGGTAGGTGATAAGACCGTAGATAGCATCAGCCATAGCATCAACATCCCAGTAGTTCACCTTAACAGCATAGTCCAACACCTCGGCTACACCACTCTGGTGAGAGATGATGGTAGGCACGTTGGAACGCATAGCCTCCAAAGGCGAGATACCGAATGGCTCAGATACCGATGGCATAATATATACATCCGAGAGTTGGAACATCTTCTGAACGTCATCGCCCTTGAGGAAGCCCGTGAAGTGGAAACGATCCGAGATACCAAGTTGCGCAACACGACGGATACAGTGGTTCATCATATCGCCTGAGCCAGCCATAACGAAACGCACGTTAGGCACTCGCTTAAGCACCTTCGCTGCAGCCTCGATGAAGTAGTCGGGGCCCTTCTGGAAGGTGATACGACCAAGGAAGGTGACAATCTTATCCTTCACACCGCGCTGAGGAACAGGGTTGTCGTTCTCGGCGAACTGCACAGCGTTATGCACCGCAACAACCTTCTCTGGCTCAATATTATACTTCTCGATAACGATATTACGTGTGAGGTTAGACACCGCGATAACCATATCGGCAGCAGCCATACCCGCGCGCTCAATCTCGTAGACACGTGTGTCGATATTGTCGCTTGACGAGCGGTCGAACGACGTAGCGTGCATATGCACTACAAGAGGCTTGCCAGAGACCTGCTTAGCAGCGATACCTGCGAAGTAGGTGAGCCAGTCGTGGGCGTGGATAACGTCGAACTGACCCTCGAGTTGGCGAGCAACCTCCGCTGCAACAACAGCATAGCGTGCTACCTCCTCCATAATGTTTGCACCATACTTACCCGAGAAGGTGTAACGCTGGGTCCAACTATCACCCTTGCGCTCCCAGAACTTCTTACCCGTGCGCTCGTAGCCCTCGCGGTAGGTAGCCCACTCCTCAGGAGAGATATAAGGCACCATATTCGAGTCGATATGGATGAAGGAGATCTTACGCATAATATCATCTGCGCCCTCAATACTTGAGTCACAGTAGCGTGCCTCGATATCGCTGGCATTGACAACCTTAACAAAACTCTGGTCCTCGTCACCCGAAGCCTTAGGCATCACGAAGATAACCTCGACATCGTTGCGAGCCAAGCCCTGGGTCATACCATAGCACGCCGTACCTAAACCGCCGGCAATATGGGGAGGAAACTCCCAGCCGAACATTAAGACTCTCATAATATATCTGTTTTTACGTTTTTTACTTCTTTACACTCTTACGCACGCACTTGCGCTTAGGTTTCTCCTCCTTAGTCTCCTCCTTCGCACTCTTTGGTTTGCAAGCCTTAGGCTTCGAGTACTTCTCGATGAGGGAGTTGATGAGGAGCAAGCCCGCTACTGATGTAGCGTGTGACACCGAGCCACGTGGGTTGTGTGGAGGGTCGCCCTCGAAACGCTCAGAGATAGAGCCTACACACTTAGTCTGCAACTCCGCATCGAAGGCCTCCAACACGTGCTTAGCATCGATCACGAAGCGCTCACCAGCGATATCGAAGCATCCCTCAACGGTGAGAACAAGTGGCCATACCCAAGCCGAGCCATTGCGTGAGGCGAGATCCTGAGAACGCTGATCCTCGTTGTAGTTCGACTGGTAGAGTGGGTTACGTGGCGAGAGAGTACGCAAGCCTCGTGGGGTGTAGAGGTGCTCGTTGATGGTCTGCAACACGCGCACATTTTTGTCCTCCGCCAACAACTTATAGTCGAGACCCACGACAACTGCCATATTTGGGCGGATGAACTTATTCACCTCGTCGTAGTTTACATAGTCGGCAACATAGCCCTCCTCCTCCAACCAGAACTTCTGGACGAACGAGCTCTTAATACGCTCGGGCAACTCCTTCCAGTCGGCAACAAAGGCCTTGTCACCCTGCTTCTTTGCCACAGCCAACGTGTACTCCACAGCGTTGTACCACAAAGCCTGAAGTTCTACGGGGTAGCCACGACGTGGGGTTAGAGGTGCGCCATCAACGACAGTGCCCATCCAGGTCAATGGACGCTCGGCCCAAGCCCAAATCAAGGCGTTGTCATTCATCTTCACCTCGCCATTAAAGCCACGACGGTAAGCCTCCAAGATAGCCTTCATCACGCCACCATACTTAGCCCACAACTCCTTCTGCGAAAGGTGTGCCTCGAGGTGCTGGAGGGTGTAGAAGAACCAGAGTGGTGCATCGGCAGTAGGAGGAGTAACACGACCCTCCAACAAGCCCGAAGCCTCCATATCCTTAACTGCTGTGTCGAGGGCTGCGATGCAATCCTCCACACGGCCCTGAGTTAGGGTAAGGCCGGGCAATGCCATAAAGGTATCCTCCATAAATGAGCCAAACCAAGGGTAGCCCGCAACGACCTCTGTACGGTCACCTGGGCGACGGATGACAAACTGGCGTGCCGAATGTTCCAAGCAACTCAAGAAGTCGATCTTGTGGGTACGACGAGCAAGAGCGCCCTCATATACTGCCGAGATAGTCTCGTCGGTAGCCATCATATCTGTTGCCGCCGAGAAGATCACGCTCTCTCCCTTCTTAATATTAAATTCGAAATAACCTGGGGTGAGCAAATCCTCGTAGCCATCGTAGCCACGTGCCAACTCCTTGCGATACTCGAAGTTGTAGTACCAATCGGGAGCAGCGATAAACTCAGCCTCGGTCTTGTTCACCTGCATATTGAGCCAAGGGAAGCCATCGTACAAACGGCACTTCACGCCGTAAGGGATTGGGTAGGCTCTGCCATCAGCCTCAACATTTGCCTTCGACAAGGCGTGCTTATCGCGGAAGGCCAACAATGGGCGTAGGCGCAGTGTGGTGTCGGAGTGAGCATCGACCAACGTGTAGCGAATCATAAGTTGCGTACGGTTGTGAATCCAAAGCAACTCCTTACGCAATACAGCACCACCCACACGATAGGTTATCGTAGGTGTTGGCGTGTACTCGAAGTCAGTGATATACTTATGACCACGTGGCTCATAGGTCCCCTCGAAACGGTGGAGTGCGAGGTTGAACGCCTGGTCGTGCTGAACGATAGTTTCATCAAGCGACGATAGCAACACATAGGTACGGTCGCTCTGGTCGATGGGTGCAACCATCAAACCGTGATACTTACGTGTGTTACAACAAACGATGGTGGTACTCATATAACCGCCACGACGATCCGTAGCAAGCATCTCTCTATCGAGCGAGTACTCCAAATTTGCCAACTCACGTTTGTCGAATTTAAGTCCTGACATAGTTTCTATTATTTTGTTTATAGTTTTTTCGCTACTTATACACTACTATACACCACAAATGGCTGACTATCAGAACGATAATTCAACCCGTTGTAATACACCACGATAAACGAATATTTTATCAATAGTAAAGGTACGGCATTTTTTTGAAAATGCCAAATAATTATGCAAAAAATGACTCTATCACGGCATCCGAAAGCATAAATTTCGATGTCGGCAAGGCCAATCTATCCCCTTGGCGAACAACCGTTTTAGCATCGAGCCACACCTTCGCAGCTCGCTCTATGCGCTCAGCCTCGGCCCTACCGAAGCGCTGAGCAATATACCCCAAGTCGATACCCTCGGCCCTACGCAACGAGGTCATAACATACTCGTTCAGATGGTCACGCCTTGTGAGACTCTCCGACTCGAAACGCACATCCCCTTGGCTATACTCCTTGGCCGAAGATATACACCACCTACGGTCGTCGCCACTGAACGAATGGGCCCCAGGGCCGATACCAAGATACTCCACCCCAGTCCAGTAAGCCGAGTTATGTTTGGCTCTACGACCCTCAAGGGCGTAGTTCGAGACCTCGTAATGCTCATACCCTGCCCCCAGCAACATACTCTCCACCAAGGCATAGTCCTGCTCCGACTGCTCCTCTTCGACAGGTTTATACTCACCCTTACGCACCATAAGGCCCAACCTTGTTCGCTCCTCCACCGTGAGGTGGTAGGCCGAGATATGCTCCACACCCAAGGCTATGGCCTGCTCCACACTCTTGCGGAGCCACTCGTTACCAAAGCCTCCAATACCAAAGATTAGGTCGATGGATATATTGTCGTAGCCAGCCCTGCGAAGTCGCTGAACGGACTCCACAGCCTCCGTAGCACTATGTCGGCGATTCATAAATTGAAGCACCCTATCGTCGAAGGATTGTATGCCGAGACTTATGCGATTGACCGAGGTTTTACGCAACTCTTCGACGTAATCGTCTGTAAGGTCGTCGGGATTTGCCTCGATGGTAATCTCCTCAACGGCCGAGCAGTCGAAGAGGTTACGGGCGTGCTGAATCAGGCGCTCGATCTCTTTTGGTGCAACCAACGAGGGTGTGCCACCACCGAAATATATAGATGTTATTTGCTTCTCGCTAAGGTAGTTGGCACGCTCATCAAGTTCTCGGTGCATACCCTCCACCACCTTTTGCAACAACCCCAAAGCACCCACCTTATAGAAGTCGCAATAGGTACATATACGCTTGCAGAATGGAATATGAAAATAGAGTGTTGCCATAGCATTGCCTTTCGATTAGGACAAAGTTACCGAAAAGTTTAGAATAATAAAATAGTCTATCGCAAAATTGTATTATATTTGCAGTAGAAAACCGTTATAAAGAATCTCTCTATGAAGAGCATTAAAGAGTTATATCGCATTGGAACAGGCCCTTCGAGTAGCCATACTATGGCTCCACGACGTGCGGCCGAGATATTCCAGCACCGCAACCCCGATTGCACATACTTCCGCGTAACCCTCTATGGTAGCCTTGCCGCTACGGGACGAGGCCACTTGACCGACCAGGCTATCTTCGACACGCTCAGGCCTCACGGCAACGTCGAACTTATCTGGGAGCCCTCGATATTCAAGCCATTCCACCCCAACGGTATGCGCTTCGAGGCCATCGAGGATAACAACGTCGTCGATGATTGGACAGTATATAGCGTAGGCGGAGGCGCCTTAGCCGAGGAGGACAGCACCCCCATCGAGACCGCCGACATATACCCCGACAAGAAACTCGTGGATATATTGAAATGGTGTACCGAACACGGTCGCACCTTTTGGGAGTATGTCGAGATGTATGAGGGCAAGGAGATTTGGATATTTTTGGCAAAGATATGGCGAGTGATGCGCGAGGCTGTGGAGCGAGGCATCGAGACCGACGGCGTAATCCCTGGCCCACTCAACCTACCCCGTCGCGCTATGCGCTACAACGTGAGGGCTTCGGGATATAAGCAGAGCCTTCAGTCTCGTGGCCTTATCTTCTCGTACGCCTTGGCCGTGAGCGAGGAGAATGCCTCGGGTGGCCGTATCGTCACCGCCCCAACGTGTGGCTCTTCGGGAGTACTCCCCGCCGTATTGTACCACCTCTGGAAGACCCGTGAGTTCAGCGAGGCCCGCATCTGCCGTGCCCTCGCCACAGCAGGTCTCATCGGAAATATCGTCAAGCACAACGCCTCAATCTCTGGAGCAGAGGTGGGTTGCCAGGGCGAGGTGGGTGTTGCCTGCGCTATGGCCGCAGCCGCAGCAAACCAACTTTTCGGTGGCACACCCGCACAGATTGAGTATGCCGCAGAGATGGGTCTTGAGCACCACCTCGGTATGACGTGCGACCCCGTATGTGGTTTGGTGCAAATCCCTTGCATCGAGCGTAATGCCTACGCCGCAGCACGCGCCTTGGATGCCAACCTATACTCGATGTACACCGATGGTCACCACCGCGTATCGTTCGACCGCGTGGTGGAGGTGATGAAGCAGACGGGCCACGACCTACCATCCATCTATAAGGAGACGGGTGAGGGTGGTCTCGCCAAGGACTTCTTCTAACAGAGGCGACAAACGAACACAACACATATAAAAGAGGTGGGTGGTCTAACGGCCACCCACGATCTCTTTTAGTAGCGTTCTTACCCACGCGTAACACCGCTCAAAGGTCGAACTCACCTCGTAGATAGTATCTATGCGTCGGCGAATCCTGATAATGGAGGTGCGCAGCCAGAGCAGGTAGACCACCACAGCGACCACAATCGACACAGAGCCAACAATGATGTAACAGAGGGCTAAGTGGTCTATTACTTCGGCAAGGGCGAGAACCATCGCCATAGCGAACATCCCTAAGCCTAAGAGGAGGGTCGCAACGAAGATAAGAGCCGAGAGCATCGCTACGCTTCAAAATACTATTCGTCGTCGTTACCCCCCTCACAACCACAGTCGCAATAGTGGTGACGCATACGCTCCGCAGCACCATCTACGGCCGAGCGAATCTTGCCTCGCAACTCCTTGCCCGTCTGCGGAGTGACAAGCATAGCGATAGCAGCACCTACAACAGCACCTCCGAGGGCTGTAAGTAGATAGAGTGATGAATGTTTCATAGTCGCAAAATTTTAAATGTGTTAAACCTAAGCCTCAACCAATAAGGCTCGGCCCAACGACTATTGCAAACCTCACGCCAAAAAGAGCCTCCCGAAACGAACAAATAGACCCCTCCACTTGCCTCTTTACTCCATTTTTTATACTTTTGCCCTGTAAACCTACAAACTATGGTAGTCGCTTTCACGGGTCACCGCACCTATAAACATAGTGCCGAGGAGAAACTTCGCACAACCATACTCTCGCTCTACA
Organism: Alistipes sp.; assembly: GCA_017555905.1. GTDB lineage: Bacteria > Bacteroidota > Bacteroidia > Bacteroidales > Rikenellaceae > Alistipes. The sequence goes on from JAFZFP010000012.1 coordinate 139,919, forward strand.
ACCAGGGGGCTCGCACCTTTCGTGTGGGTATGGCCGAGGGCTTCGACTTAGCCGCTGCCGAGGCGATTCTTGAGATTATGTCCGAGAGCCGCGACATAACCCTTGAGGCCTACATCCCGTGGCAGGGCTTCAACTCGCACCTCACTGCCGAAAGCGAGGAGCGCTACCAAAGAATCCTACAACAATGCGACACCATAACCACCATCAGCGAGGAGTTCCGCCCCTGGGTATTCAGGGAGCGTAACGACAGACTCGTCGAGGGTGCCGACTATGTCGTAGCGTGGTGGGATGGCTCGTCGAGTGGCACGGGCTACACCGTGCGCAAAGCACAGAAGGAGCGATGCAAAGTGGTAAACCTATACCCCTCGCAACAACTCGCAATGGAGTTGTAATGGGCGACAACACAGGACGAATTTAGGTATAAATACCACTACCCAAATGATAATTTTATTATATTTTTGCGCCATATTTTTAAATGAAGAAAGAAACAACTATGGGAATTAAACGACTACTATTGGCCATCGTGGCCTTGGCCGTATGCTTCACAGCAGAGGCACAACAGACCGCAGGCGAGAAGATTAAGTCATTCGCCAACGAACACTTAACCCTTTCGGGATACCTCCAGGGAGGTGTTCTTTGGGAGGAGAATGCCGACCCTGAGACCACCTTCTACTTGCTCCGAGCACGTTTGAGCCTCACGGGTAATGCCCTCGAGGAGAAGATCGACTACCGTCTACAGGTGGATATGGCAAACTCGCCAAAGATCTGCGACCTCTACTTCCGCTACAAGCCATTCAACTGGCTCAACCTACAGTTAGGTCAGTTTAAGTTGCCATTCTCATACGAGAATGAGAACTGCGGTCCTACAACCGTAGAGTTCATCGACTACTCCTACATCACCACCTTCTTTGCTCGCAACAAGGAGACCTACGACGGTATCGCTGGAGCAACAGGTCGTGACATCGGTTTCCAACTCTATGGTGGCTTCATCGAGCGTGAGGGCTACAGCATCATCAACTACAACCTCGGCGTATTCAACGGCTCTGGCATCAACAAGCGCGACCACAACTCGTCGAAGGATCTCATCGCTCGCCTTATCATCAAGCCGTTCAAGGGCTTCGGCATCACAGGCTCGTATATGTATGCCGAGACCAACTTCAATGGCGACAAATATATGAAGAGCCCTCGCTGGGCTGCGGGTCTCCTCTACGACTCGAAGCACTGGGTTGCTCGTGCCGAGTATGCCGACGCTCGTTTTGGCAATGTAGATGCCAACTCGCTCTACGTCATTGGTGGCTACAAATTCGAGAAGCCTTGGGCTATCTATGCTCGTTACGAGTTTATGAACACATCGACGAACTATGTATCAAACCCAGGCAACATCCTTTACGACCCTTCAGTCTCTACGACACTCAAGACTACAGACGAGCGTATTATGGTGGGTGGAGCGTATAAGCCTTTCAAGTTCTTACGCCTACAGTTCAACCTATCATACCTTATGAATAGTTCATCATTGAGTTTCGCATCGTACTACGACAGCGAATCTAACAACGCCAGCCGCCTCGGTGCAAACCTCTTGGTGACAGCAATGTTCTAAACTCTTGATGCGCAAAAATATGAAACGATTTCTTACTGAAGATTGGGTAGTGACGCTCCTTAGCATTCCACTACTCATATTGGCGGGTTGCGCCTCTTGGCTTCCGAATGGAGGTCCAAAGATTCCCGAAACACTAATCACGGCTAATGCGTGGATGAACATCGGCATCTTCTTCGTAATAGCCTTGGTATTGCTCTTCGTGGGCAACAAACTCTTGGGAAGACCTATGCGCGGACTCCTCGTATCGTTCATCGTAATCTTTGCCATAGCCGTTCTGGCTCAGTGGGTTGCGAAGATTGATGCAGTGAAATATTACGGCTTCGAGGCGGTTTTCTTCTCGGTTCTCTTCGGACTTATCGTGCGTAACGCCTTCCGTGTCCCCGAGTGGCTCAAGCCAGCCATTCAGGGCGAGTTCTTCATAAAGATTGGTGTGGTATGCCTCGGTGCTACGGTACTCTTTAGCGACGTGATGAAGTCGGGTGCTGCGGGACTTATACAGGCCCTTATCGTGGTTGCTGTGGTATGGTTCTTCGGCTACTTCATAGCCCGCAAACTCAAGGTAGGCAAGGCCGAAGCGATGACCTTGGCAAGCGGGGCTTCAATCTGTGGAGTCTCGGCCTGCATCACCGCCTCGGGCGTGGCAGGAACAGATAAGAGATCCCTCTCCTACATCATCTCGCTAGTCCTTATCATCGTCGTACCGATGATCTATCTTATGCCGTGGCTGGGCCAGATGGTTGCCCCACTACTCTCTAACGACCCCACCATACAGAGCGAGATTGTGGGCGCCTGGATAGGTGGTACCATCGACACCACCTCGGGTGTGGGAGCCTCATCGGAGATGGCTGGTGAGGTGGCACAGAAGACCGCTATCGTGGTTAAGGCCACGCAGAACGTGCTTATCGGCATCGTGGCCTTCTTCATCGCCCTCTACCTCTCGACACACTCGTCGAAGGGTAGCGGACCAGCCCGTCCATCCTTTAGTATCGTGTGGGAGAAGTTCCCTAAGTTTATCTTAGGCTTCGTCATCGCCTCGGCACTCTTCAGTATTTTGCAGAATGGCGACTTGCTAACCCTCGATGCCAAGGGCAAGATTGTGGAGACCTCGATGGCTAAGACCCTCTCGACATTCTTCTTCTCGCTTTCGTTCGTATGTATCGGTATGGACACACGCCTTAAGGATATCGTCTCACGAGAGAATCGCAACCTCCTCTTCGCCTTCCTTGGCACACAGATCTTCAATATCGTGGTTGCCCTCTTAGTTGCTTGGCTTATGTTCGGCATCGTGAAGCCAGCCCTCTGGCCCACAACGCCAAAGACCACCACTACGGAGGCTATCGCCGACGAGCCAAAGAAGAGCGAATTTAGGCTTAGGGTAAAGAGCGACGACGAGAGAATGATACCCGAAGATGGCGAAATAGAACTCGTACAGATAGAGGTAGTGAAGTAAGCTATCGTTTTGTATTTAAACAATTTGGGCGTGTCCGTCATACTCTGGACACGCCCATTTTCTATGCGTTGTTTCTGATGCTCTCCACCAACGTCTCGCAACCATCCTCCAACAGGTCGAGGACTAACTCAAAGCCCTCGTGACCCTCGTAGTAGGGGTCGGGGATGTAGGACCAGTCGGGGTGGTGGCGCAAAAACTCCCTGAAGCGAAATATCTTCTGCTGAGCCTCGCGGTCGGGTGCCAAACGGAAGAGTGCCTCGTAGTTGTTATCATCCATCGCAATAACCATATCGAATCGCTCGAAGTCCTCCTCGCGCACCTGACGTGCGCGATGGGTCATCGGAATACCACGTGCCGAGGCCGCCTTGCGCATACGAGGGTCCGACAACTCGCCACTGTGACCGCCATAGGTACCAGCCGAATCGATAACCACCCTCTCGGCCAAGCCCTCACGCTCGACCACAACTCTCAACATAGCCTCTGCCGCAGGGGAGCGACAAATATTTCCGAGGCAAACAAATAATATGCGTTGCTTCATAACTCTCCGTAGTTGGTTTATTTTAGGCAAAAGTAGCGAAAATAAACGACATTTCATAACTCCCTCGCAAAATCTGCCAACTTTTTCATTGAGCAATTTAGGGCGTTGGTTTAACTATTTAATCTATACGTGGGTAAAATCTGTGGAATCGATGAAAGTTAGTGGAATTTGTGCTGAAATTAACCATATTTTTACTACTTTTGCACCCATACAATACCACAAGCAACTAAATAAATTGAGATATGAAACTAAGAACACTCCTTATTTTGGCCTTCGCATTGGTGGGTTTCACACTCACAGCAGAGGCTCAGGCACTCCCTCGCAAGGTGCGTAACGTAGAGGTGCAGGACCTCGACGCAAAGAAGGCTCGTCTGCCTTGGTGGGGCGAGAAGAACCTACTCATCTTCTATGTTGATCCTGAAGTACCTAAGCAGAATCACGAATTTATCACCTACATCGAGGAGACTGGCCGTGTACAGGGCCCAAACATCGAGGGCTTCGGCATCGTAAACCTCAAGGATGCCATCTACCCTAACGACGTAGTGCGCAAAATCGCCGACACTCGTACCGCAAAGAATGGTGCGACAATCCTCTGCGACCCCGACCACTACATCAGCAGTGCGTGGCGCTTGGGCGACTGCAACAATATGTTTGTCATTATGTTGGTGAACAAGGTTGGCGAGTTGGTCTACGTACACAAGGGCGAGATGAACGAGGCTGACCAGCAGAAGTTTATCGAGGCTGCAGAGAAGTTGCGCTAAGCGCGCTCTCGGTCTTTATACCATAACGGAGAGGTGTATCCTTCATTTTAGGGTTACACCTCTCTTTTTTGCCAGGAAAATCCCATTAATAATCAGCACTTTACACAATCCATTACTCGCTACATAATTGTTTTACAATTACCTCTTGCCCTTTTAACTTTTTTTTGCTATCTTTGCCCCCGAAAAACTATACCTTTAGGTATAGAGACATTTTTTCGTTTAGCGAAAATGTAGATTTTAACTATGAAGATAGCATTAGCACAGCTCAACTACACCGTTGGTGATATCAAGGCCAACACCGCAAAAATTATCGCAGCCATCGACAGCGCAAAGGCTTCAGGTGCAGACCTCGTAGCATTTGCCGAGTTCGCAGTATCGGGAACTCCCGCCTATGGACTACTCACAAAGACTACCTTCCTTACCCTCTGCGAAGAGGCCATAGAGCATATCGCAACTCACTGCCACGGTATCTCAGCAATCGTAGGTACTCCATACCTCACGGCTGAAGGCCCTATCAGTGCCGCTGCATATATCGATGCTAATGGAAATATCGAGTTCATCGGCAAGCGCCACGTCACAGCACGCCGCGAGATGGGCTACATCGTCGAGTCATCAATCGGTAGCCAGATTGTTCACTTCAACGACAAGTCGCTAAAGATTGTCATTGGTGACGACCTCAGCCGTATGGACGACACCGAGGAAGAGGCAGACATTATCATCTCGGTAAATGCTCGTCGCTACGGCAAGGGCATCCTCTCTCGCCGTTTCGACAAGGTGAGTCGCTTGGCCTTCACCGCTGGCACAACCATCGCCTTGGTAAACCAGGTGGGCGGTTCGGGTGATATCGTCTACGACGGAACTTCGGGTGTGTTGGATGCTAATGGCCACTTGGTGATGGTGCTTAAGAGTTTCGACGAGGATATCAAAATCTTCGACACCGAGGCTACGAACGAGACTATCGACGTACCCTTCACAACATACAAAGACCGCACACGCCTCATCTACGAGGCTGCCTGTCTCGGTCTTAGAGACTACTTCCATAAGAATGGCTACCACAAGGCTTGCGTAGGCCTTTCGGGAGGTATCGACTCGGCTGTCGTTGCTTGCTTGGCCGTAGGTGCTTTGGGCAAGGAGAATGTGCGAGTGTTGCTTATGCCATCGCCATACACCCCAAATAGCAGTGTCGAGGAGGCTAAGCAGTTGGCCGAAAACCTCAAGGTGGAGTATAGCGTATTGCCTATCATCGAGGCCTACAACGCTATGGTGGGCACCCTCCAGCCAGTCATCGGTGGTACGGAGTTCGACGCTACAGAGGAGAACATCCAGACCCGCATCCGTACAACGATGCTTATGGCCCTCCAGAACAAGACAGGCTATATGTTGCTTAACTCGTCGAACAAGAGCGAGAACGCCTTGGGATGGTGTACCCTCTATGGCGACACCGCAGGTACATTCAGCCCTACGGGCGACCTCTATAAGGGCGAGATCTACGACTTGGCTCGCTACATCAACGCCACCTTTGGTGACGTGATTCCTGATGCTATCATCGACAAGGAACCATCGTCGGAGTTGCGTCCCGACCAGAAGGATAGCGACTTCCTCCCCCACTACGAGGTTATTGACGCCATACTCTTCCGTATGATTGAGAAGAAGCAACACCGCGAGGAGATTATCAACGCGGGCTTCGAATCACAGGTCGTGGAGAAGATTCACAAGATGGTTATGGAGAACGAGAAGAAGCGCTACCAGTTCCCTCCAGTACTCCGCCTCTCGCCTTGCGCCTTTGGCCACGAGTGGTTGATGCCTTTGGTAAACCACTACTGCGACTAATAGCCCAAGGAGCAGCATAGCACACTTTTTGGTAACACAGAGCCTGATTATGTCCCTAATTCGAGCAATATTAGCAATTGTATGTCCACCCTTGGCCGTCATCGACAAAGGGTGTGGCTCGGTGCTTATCGTGTCGGCACTGACCCTCGTGTGTTGGGTTCCAGGTGTCATCGGTGCGTTAGTCATCCTAAATAGTTCGAAAGAGAGCTAATATCTCAAAAGTATGGGCAGTATCCAACATAGGGGCGTCGTCGAGAACGTCGGCAAGGATCGCGTAGTTGTCGTGGTGGAGCAACAGTCGGCTTGTGCTGGTTGCCACGCCCAAGGGGTATGTAGCCAGAAGGGCGAGCGTCGCTCAATAGAGGTTGTTACCTCGGATGCCAAGAGTTATAGCGTGGGCGACAAGGTTGTCGTAGCGCTGCTAAATAGAGGAATGGCACTCTCCTCGGTAGTGATGGGCTACCTCCTACCCTTAGTAGTGCTCCTGGTCACACTCCTTACACTCAAGGCTATAGGCTTGGAGGACGGAGTGGTGGCACTCAGTGCAATAGGTGCCGTAGCACTCTACTACCTATTGCTCTACATTTTGCGAAGAGAGATAGAAAAAAAGATAGAATTTACAATTTTCAAAGAGTAATGAACACTTTAGTATTGACAGTCCTTACACTCGGAGTATTGGGTATCCTTCTGGCTGTCATCTTGTATTTCGTTGCACAGAGATTCAAGGTCGAGGAGGATCCACGTATTGACGATGTTGAGAAGATGTTGCCTGGAGCGAATTGCGGTGGCTGCGGCTTTGCTGGTTGCCGTGCTATGTCCGAGGCTTTGGTGTCGCGCGACAACATAGAGTCGCTCTTCTGCCCCGTGGCAGGTGGCGATGCTATGAAGAGCATAGCGAACTTCTTGGGCAAGGTAGCCCCAGAGAAGACCCCTATGGTTGCTACTATGCGCTGTGGCGGTAGTTGCGACAAGCGCCCCAAGGTAAACCACTACGACGGTGCGTTGAACTGCGCCGTGGTTAATACCTTCTATGTGGGTGAGACTGCTTGTGCCTTCGGCTGTATCGGCTATGGCGACTGTGTCAATGCCTGCAAGTTCGGTGCGCTCAAGGTGAATACCGAGACTGGCTTAGTGGAGGTGGATGCCGACAAGTGTACCGCGTGTGGTGCTTGTGTCAAGGCCTGCCCTAAGGGTCTTTTTGAGTTGCGCAAGAAGTGGCCAAAGAATCGCGCTATCTACGTGGCATGTCGCTCGAAGAATCGTGGTGCTGTGGTTATGAAGGCTTGCAAGAGCGGTTGTATTGGTTGTGGCAAGTGCCAGAAGGTATGTGCCTTCGATGCTATCACCATCGACAACTTCTTAGCATATATCGACCCTGAGAAGTGCAAACTCTGTCGCAAGTGTGTAAACGAGTGTCCTACGGGTGCTATCCATATCGAGAATATGGAGCGACTCCCCAAAGAGCCTAAGCCCACAAAGCCTGAGGCAGAAAAATAAGAGCATCGTATGAGAATGAGAACATTTCCTATAGGCGGTATCCATCCGTCGGATAATAAAGAGTGGAGCAAGGGTCAGGCTATCGAGGTACTCGACCTTCCTAACGAGGTCTATGTACCTATGATTCAGCACATCGGCGCTCCTGCAACTCCAGTAGTACAGAAAGGCGACAAGGTCGTAACGGGCCAAATCATCGGCCAGTCAATGGGCTTTGTATCGGCAAATATACACTCCCCAATTTCAGGTGTTGTGACCTCCGTAGATGCCTATCCCAATGGTCAGGGCCAGCGCCGTATGATGGTTGTCATCAAGCGCGAGGGTGATGAGTGGCTTGAGGAGATCGACCGCACTACAACACTCAAGCGCGAGTGTAGCCTCAGCCCCGAGGAGATTATTGCAAAGATTAAGAACGCTGGTATCGTAGGTCTCGGTGGTGCGCAGTTCCCTACCCACGTGAAGCTCACCATCCCCGATGGTCAGAAGGCCGAGGTGTTGGTAATCAATGGTGTAGAGTGTGAGCCATACCTCACTTCGGACTACCGCAATATGGTCGAGCGCGCAGAGATGGCGCTCATTGGCATCGAGATAATTATGCGAGCCTTGCAGGTTCAGCACGCCGTGATTGGTATCGAGAACAACAAGCCAGATGCTATCGAGCATATCAACGCTATCATCGCCCGCGACAACTATCGTGGCATCGAGGTTATGCCACTCAAGATGCGTTACCCACAGGGTGGTGAGAAGCAACTCATCGCTGCTGTGACAGGCCGTCAGGTACCACCTCCACCAGCCCTCCCAATCTCGGTAGGCGCTGTGGTATGCAACATATCGTCGGCTATCGCTGTCTACGAGGCTGTTCAGAAGAATAAACCACTCATCGAGCGTGTCGTTACCATCACAGGTAAGGGGATGAAGTCTACCCACAACTTCCTCACACGCTTTGGTACTCCACTCAACGTACTCCTTGAGCGCGCTGGAGGCCTCCCCGAGGGTGATGTTAAGTTGCTCAATGGTGGCCCTATGATGGGTCGCTCGATTGTTGAGACCTCGGCCCCTATCATCAAGGGTTGCTCGGGTATCACCGTGCTTAGTGGTGCTGAGGCTGCCCGAGGCAAGGAGATCGCTTGTATCAAGTGTGGACGCTGTGTCGAGGCCTGCCCTATGGGTCTTGAGCCCTACTTGCTCTCGAAAGTTGCACGCCTACAGAAGTGGGACGTTGCCGAGGAGCATAACACAGTGGATTGCATCGAGTGCGGCTGCTGCTCATACAGCTGTCCTTCGAACCTCCCACTGCTCGACTACATCCGCATCGGCAAGCAGACCGTAATGACAAACATACGCGCACGCGCGGCCGCAAATAAGAAATAAGATAACAAAAGGCTTTATATAATATATGGCAACCAGACTTTTTGCTTCACCCTCGCCACATATACACTCAGCCGATAATACACGACGTATTATGGGTGATGTGGTGTTGGCGCTAATCCCCGCCCTCGCCGTTTCTACCTACGTCTTGGGCCTCAGAGTGCTCTTCGTTACTTTTGTGGCGGTGGCAAGTTGCGTACTCTTCGAGTACTTCATCTCTCGTCTCTTCCTTAAGCGTAAGGCTACCATTGGTGACCTCTCGGCAGTTGTTACGGGCGTATTGCTCGCCTTCAACCTCCCCGTAGGTATTCCTTGGTGGATTGTCGTTATCGGTGCGCTCGTTGCTATCGGCATCGGCAAGATGACCTTCGGAGGCTTGGGATGCAACCCCTTCAACCCCGCACTTACAGGCCGTATCTTCCTGCTCATAGCATACCCTGTGGAGATGACCGACTGGACAACGGGAGTACCCGATGCCCTCTCAGGCTCTACGATGCTCCCTGCGGTGAAGTATCACCTCACCTCTTTGGCCGATGTGAACTTCGCACACCTCTTCGGTGGTGTTATGAATGGCTCTATGGGTGAGATCTCTGCCGTAGCACTCTTGGTGGGCGGTATCTACTTGCTTGTGCGCAAGGTTATCTCTTGGCATATCCCCGTTGCTGTTCTCGGCACTATGGCACTCTTCGCCTTTGCTACAGCCATTGGTCAGGGCGATTTGATGTGGCAGTTGCCACTCTTCCACCTTATGGCCGGTGGCGCTATGCTTGGTGCAATCTTTATGGCTACCGACTACTCGACATCTCCTATGACACATAAGGGTATGCTCATCTACGGTGTGGGCATAGGTGTTATTACTATGGTGATTCGTCTTTGGGGTGCCTACCCTGAGGGTATGTCGTTCGCTATATTCATTATGAATGCAGCAACGCCTCTTATCAACAAGTATTGTCGTCCTAAACGCTTCGGCACTAAATAGTTATAGCGTATGAAGAGTTCACTAAAAAATATGGTAGTGGTGCTATTCATCATCACCACCGTCTCAGCACTCCTTGTGGCTTTAGTAAATAATATGACCAAGGAGGCCATCGCTCTGAGCAACCAGCAGACCAAGGATGCCGCAAAATATAAGGTGTTAAGCACCACCTCCGAGGAGGCATATATTCTCTGCGACACCACACGCCTCATTGGCGACTTCGCCATCAACGTAAGCACCGTGGCCAAGAAGAGCGACAATGCCATTGTGGGCTATGCTGTCGAGACCCCAAGCATCACCAAGAGTGGCTATACCGATCGCATTATCCTTATGGTGGGCTTCTTGGAGGAGGGTGACGACGCCATCATCAACCACGTCGAGGTACTCTCACAGAAGGAGACCCCAGGCTTGGGTGCTAATATGACTAAGCCAGGCAACAGCCTCGAGCAGAGCGTCTTTGGCAAGAGCGCCTCTACACTCAAGTTCAGCGTAACGAAGGAGGGAGGCTCATTCGACGCCCTCACAGGCTCAACCATCTCGTCACGTGCATACGCCAATGCCGTGGAGAGCGCCTACGCTGGCTACCTCTGGGCAAAGGGCCGCCTTGCAACAGAGAACGAGAACGCAAACGATACCGCTTCGGGAGCATCGCTCACGGAGTATAACAATCCAACCGAGTCGGAGCCAGAGGCTCAGAAAGGAGAGGTAGAAAATGAGTAAGTTGCAGATTATCAGCAAGGGAATCCTCAAGGAAAACCCTACATTCGTACTTATCTTGGGTATGTGTCCTACGCTCGGTGTTACATCATCGGCAATCAATGGTATGGGTATGGGCGTTGCCACTATGGCAGTTTTGATTATGTCGAATATCGTTATCTCGCTCATCAAGAATGTCATTCCAGATAAGGTGCGCATCCCAGCATTCATCGTTGTCATCGCATCGTTTGTGACTATGATCGAGATGCTTATGCAGGCCTACGTGCCATCACTCTACGCATCGTTGGGTGTATTCATCCCACTTATCGTTGTGAACTGCATCATCTTGGGACGTGCCGAGGCCTTCGCTTCGAAGAATGGTGTCTTGGACTCTGCCCTTGATGGTATCGGCATCGGCTTGGGCTTCACCCTCTCACTCACGGCTATCGGTGCTGTGCGTGAGGTGTTAGGCGCAGGCTCTATCTTTGGCTTCACCTTCGCCGAGGGTGTTATGCCACTGCTCTTCATCCTTGCACCTGGAGGTTTCCTCGTGTTGGGCTACTTGATGGTATTGTTTAACCGTGTTGCAAAACGCTAATAAAACGTGTATATTATGAATCTACTTATAGCAGATAATATATCGAACGAGGTACTTAATGGCTTTGCCACGGGCGAGGTCAGCGTTCAGGCTATCACCCTCTTTGCCGTTATCATCGGAGCAATCTTCGTAAACAATGTAGTACTTTCGCAGTTCTTAGGTATCTGTCCCTTCCTGGGAGTATCCTCTAAGGTTGAGACCTCTCTGGGTATGGGTATGGCCGTTACCTTCGTTATGGCACTCTCATCTATTGTTACGTGGTGCCTGCAAAACTTCGTACTTGTACCTTTCGGCATCGAGTATATGCAGACCATCACCTTCATCCTCGTCATCGCTGCCTTGGTACAGATGGTGGAGATCGTATTGAAGAAGGTGTCGCCAGCCCTGTATCAGGCTTTGGGTATCTTCCTCCCACTTATCACTACTAACTGTGCTGTGCTTGGTGTTGCAATTATCGCTGTGCAGAAGGATTTCGACCTCCTCACTACGGTTATCTACTCCGTTGCTACGGCTGTGGGCTTCGCCTTGGCCTTGGTTCTCTTCGCTGGTATCCGCGAGCGCTTGGAGATCGAGGATACACCCGAGGCTATGCGTGGAGTACCTATCGCCTTGGTCACCGCAGGATTGCTGGCTATGGCATTTATGGGCTTCGCTAACGTAGTTCCACTACCCTAAGCGACTGATACATAGGATATCACCAACAGATAAAAACGTTAGAGGAGGGCATCACCCTCCTCTTTTTATTTGCACACATAGAGCGTAATAGCCTGCTTGACTACGCAAGGCTCCGCCTCACCCCCTCCTTAAACTCCCTAATCTCCTTATACTTTACAATTACTCTAAATTCCCTAATCACCTCAAACTCCCCCTCTCTTGCTCCTCTTGATTTTTGCAGAGAGCGTCTCAGATATCGCGCATAGCGAAGCGATGATGATTAGGATAGTAGCAGGGCTACAGCCTAAGCTCCTGAGCGAGTCTTGTGCGATAGGTGAGGCGCTATATGCAAAAAGAAAAGGAGCAAATCTCGCGATCGGCTCCTACTATGGATTGCCCCCCCCCTCCTTTTCATAAGGAGGGGGAACGGGGGTGGATTGTAAATATAATTGGCGGCTCTGGCCGACTCTTTAAGCCGAAACCAGGGTTCGGCTAAACTCCCTCCGTAACACCTTCTCACGCCAATCATCTACTCAACACACCATTCACATAGCAACAAAAAAAAGCCGAACCCTAAGGATTCGGCTTGAAGAGGCGGCTACCTACTCTCCCACCTAAATAGGCAGTACCATCGGCGTAAGTGAGCTTAACTTCTCTGTTCGGAATG
>JAFZFP010000002.1 GCA_017555905.1 Alistipes sp.
CTTGATGATTTGAGCCTTGATGTTATCTAAAGCTAAATTGATGTCTCGTGCCTCCTTGCTCTTGCCTTTTGCCCGATTACCTTTGGCATCCCACACTGTTTTTGCAATAGTCAGTTTGCAACTGAATTGAGCCACAGAACCGTTGATTGTAACTCGCCCCATAATGGGGACAATACCGTTTTTCTCTTTGCTTCCGTTCACATAGAACAGCACCTTAAATGTACTTCGCATAATCCAATTCTTTTTGGTTACAAAATTAGTTATCAGCGAGTTGTACATTGTTATGCAGAATATAGCAGAGAGTAGAAATAAACTCCAACGACCTATAAACTTACCTCGTCATCGGGTAATGATATGAAAACCGTTCGCTCTCATTATCTTTCATTTCCTTGCACTTTTGCTTCGGCGAGGCTTTCATCAAAAGTCCTCATAAGTCATTGAACACCAGTGTCGCCATCATTATTTTCCCTCTTTCGTTAGATTTTTCCAGAGATAATACATAACTTTGTAAAAAGTTTTTATCATGGCAACTGAATATACTTGTATAACTCGCAAGATTGAAGTGCATCTCCACAAGCACGGAGATAGCGAGGAGGCTGCACAACGCTTTAAGGAAGAATATCGTATTTGGGATGATATAAACAACAATTTGTACAAAGCAGCAAATCGTATTATATCGCATTGTTTCTTTAATGACACATACGAATATAGACTAAAACTACATTCACCACGTCTTCAAGAGATTGAAAAGTTGTTGAGCAATCCAAAACGCAATAAGTTGTCAGACGAAGAGGTTAAACAACTCAAAGCGGAGCGCAAGCAACTTTTTGCTGATTTCAAAAAACAGCGTCATGTTTTTTTGCGCGGAGGTGTCGAGGAAGGGGCAAACCCAGAGCAAAACTCCACATACAAGGTCGTAAGTAATGAGTTTATAGACTTTATTCCGTCTGAAGTTCTAACCAATCTCAACCAAAATATTTCATCTACATATAGAGAGTATTCTTTGGATGTTGAGAGAGGAGTTAGAACAATTCCGAACTACAAGAAAGGTATTCCTGTTCCATTTTCAATTAAGCAGAAAGGTGAAATTGTATTAAAAAAGCGAGAAGATGGTTCTATGTATGTACGCTTTCCAAAAGGCCTGGAATGGGATTTGAACTTTGGACGAGATAGAAGTAATAATCGTGAAATTGTGGAGCGTGTGTTGAGCGGACAATATGATGTTGGCAACTCCTCAATTCAAGAGACCAAAAACAAGAAGAGATTTTTGTTGTTGGTAGTAAAGATTCCTAAACAAGTGGCTTCGTTTGATCCAAGTCGTATTGTTGGCGTTGATTTGGGCATAAATGTTCCTTTATATGTAGCAATCAATGATAATGAATATGGTGGAATGGGTATTGGCTCTCGCGAGCAATTCTTAAAGATGCGTATGCGAATGGCTGCACAGAAACGAGAGTTGCAACGCAATCTTCGCCACACTACAAACGGAGGACACGGACGCACACAAAAACTCCAAGCACTCAACCGCTTGGAGGGTAAGGAGCGTAATTGGGTACACCTACAAAATCATATTTTCAGCAAGTCGATTATAGAGTATGCGGTCAGAAATAATGCTGGCGTTATTCAGATGGAGCGATTGACAGGCTTTGGTAGAGATAAGAATGATGAGGTTGGTGCAGATTTCAAGTTTCTTTTACGTTATTGGTCGTTCTTCGAGTTGCAGTCAATGATTGAGTATAAGGCGAAGGCGACAGGTATCGAGGTTAGATACATCAATCCATACCATACAAGTCAGACTTGCAGTTTTTGTGGGCATTACGAAAAGGGACAGCGTATAAACCAAGCAACCTTCGTTTGTAAAAATCCGGAATGTACAAAGGGTAAAGGAAAGCAGAGGACTGATGGTACATTTGAGGGCATCAATGCAGACTGGAATGCAGCACGAAATATATCATTTAGCACAGATTTTGTTGATAAAAAGAAAAAATAGACTATATTTGTAGTGCAAAAAGAGGTTCTTTGATATAAAATAGATATGAATTTCATTGCCCATTTTGGGCTGGGCGTGTTGGAACGCCTTAGTTTGAGGTCTGAAAATGAAAATTGTGGTTGCATAGGCACTCTCGATATTCAAGCACTCAAAAAATTCGCTTTATTTTTGTGATAAATAGTTGGGATTCATTTTGTTCCAACTTATACGGTGTTAATGCCTTGAGTTTTAAGTGAATATCCAACGATGCCAGTATAGGTGTATGAGTCTCAACAGGTGTTAATGCCTTGAGTTTTAAGTGAATATCCAACTACACGACAGGCTACGTGCTATCGGCATTGGGTGTTAATGCCTTGAGTTTTAAGTGAATATCCAACGGAAGCTGATGCTCTGCCTACTGAGCTACAGGTGTTAATGCCTTGAGTTTTAAGTGAATATCCAACGGTGGCTCTGCAACGCTCGGGCAATCGCCCTGTGTTAATCCCTTTAATTTTAAGTGAATCTATTTTATTATAATTATAACGCCTTGATTGTGCGAGTGCGGAATGACTCGCGTGCCTTGCGGATTATAGTGTTTTACAATAGCGGCAGGCGGAATTGACGCAGCCGCTATGCTTTACTACGTCTTTCCCTTGGAATCCTCGGCAAAGAGAGCGCGAGCATTGCTTGAATGTGATTGACTTCGCTTCGCTCGTCTTTCACTGCGTCGGCTCGGCAACATATACCTACCAGAGCGGGATTGGCTACTGCGCAGACCAAGGTCTGCTTCGCTTAACGCCTTTCCCTTGGAATCCTCGGCAAAGCACAACAAGAAAGCCGTACACTGTACGGCTGTTTTTGTTATATCAGCGACCTTTTGTGAACAAGTTCCCACGGTCGCAGACACAACAAAAGCCACTCAAACGAGTGGCTTTCTTGTTGCGCTCTGCGCTCGTGATTCCGGCGGGATTCGAACCCACGACCCACAGCTTAGAAGGCTGTTGCTCTATCCAGCTGAGCTACGGAACCATCAACACTGACTATCCGATTATCAAACCAAAAGCAAGGCAAACGCCACAAATGAGTTGATAGGATAATTTTTGCGGTGCAAATATATGAATATTTTATTAAATAACAAAATTTTTATCTCCGTCCCCAATGTAATAATACCGCTTTGCATTGCAGATTCAATGAAAAGAGCGTGTGATTTTGTATGTGACAGTGTGTTGTAAACGGAAGAGACAATCTTATAAACTCATACTTTGAGGTGGGGGGATGGTGTTGGTCGTTCGCCTTTGTTGTTAGGGAGGGGGAGGTGTGGTTAGTCGGGTCGTGAAAAAAAACGGGGGCGAAGAGTTGTTTTGATCCGAAAATTATATTAAATTTGCAACTAGAGGTGTGCAGGGAGTCTTGTGGGCGCACACAATTATTAACATCTAAAATTTCACAATTATGAACGTCGTAGATCTTGTTAAGGAGTGGTTATTTGCCGAGGGTTATCGTCCAGAGGTAGATAGCGATGGTGATATCCATTTTAGGGTGGAGGGTATAAGTTTTTACTGTACCAAGAGTGATGATAATCAGTATCTTCGTATCTTATTGCCCAATATCTACAAGGTAGATAACAATAGAGTTAAGGTGCTGGAGTTGGTGAATAAACTCTCTAAGGAGTATAAAGTGCTTAAGGCATATCTTGTCGAGGACTATCTTTGGCTCTCTATAGAGATGTTTATTGATTCCACCCCTGAGGTTGGAGATTTTATGTCTCGTTGCATCTCTATCTTGCAGAGTGGCTTGAGGGATGCCGCTCAAGAGCTATTATAGTAGCAGGGCGTTGGATGTGGCAGTGCCACGCCAATTCTATTAGTAGAGTATTATAGTTAAGGAGGTTTGGGGTGGATGAAGCGCACCCCAGCCTCGTAACATAGTGACAATATAGTCTACCCAAATTTAATGTACTATGCCCATTCTTCAAAACAATAGTCGTGTAGGCCGTTTTGTGGTGCAGAGCCTTATCAAGCAGAATGCCTATACGGAGACCTATCGAGCCATCGATGACAACAATACTCCCTACTTTCTCAAGTTGTTTGTGGTGAGCAGGTTGCCCCAAAAACTTGTCAATCCCGAGACCGGTGTGGTTCGCGAGGTGGAGTATAGCCAGTTGTTGGTGCATCGCAACGTGGTAAGTTTTATTGACAGTGGAACTCTTCAGCACGAGGAGGGCTTGTGTCAGTATTATGTTACTAACTACTTTAGTGGTAGCGTGTTGTACGACTTTGTTCAGCAACGCGGCCCACTCTCCGAGGTTCAAGCGATACCTATCTTTCGAGGAATACTCGATGGCCTTAACTTTATGCACGGCCTATCCCCCGTTTTGTGTCACAACGACATAGATCCTACGAATATTATGCTTTCGGAGGCTGCTATGGGTGAGCCACAGATTATTGACCTTGGCCACGTCTCGGAGAGGTGTAGCGGTAGGGTGGACTTCGACACTGCGGATCTGGATGTAAGGTATCACGCTACGGAGAATATGGTGGGTATCTTCGACGAGCAGAGTGACGTATTCTCGGCTTGTGCCGTACTCTACTTTATGCTCACAGGCGAGCCTCCTTGGCAGTATGAGGTGGATAATTCGCAACCCTACAAAGAGAGGTTTATGGAGTATTCACGCTTCCGCAAGCGCACTCCCCTAAATATAGATTGTCTCAAAGTCACGGATCGTACGAGGGCTATCCTCAAGGTTGGACTTTCGTTGGTTAGCAGTTCCCGTATAGACAGCATAGCCAAGATTATATCTTTCCTCGAGGCTTCGGATGAGAGTTTCAATGAGCAGTCGGCACGCGAGGAGCAAAGACAAGGTAGCGATGTTGGTAGCAAGGGTGACAAGATGCAGGATATGGAGCCTTCTGACGGCATTCTTGATGTACGTCGTGGCGGTGGCAATGGCTTTAAGGATATTGCTGGTATGCAGTCGCTTAAGGACTTCCTCGAGCAGAAAGTAATCTTCGTTATGCGCAATCCCGATATTGCCAAGGAGTACCGCTTGACCACGCCTAATGGAATGTTGCTCTATGGCCCTCCAGGGTGTGGTAAGACCTATTTCGCCGAGAAATTTGCCGAGGAGAGTAAGTTCAATTTCGCCCTTATCAAGTCGTCGGATGTGGCAAGTAGGTATGTACACGGCTCACAGGAGAAGATATCTCAACTCTTCAGGGAGGCCGAGGCGCATAGCCCTATAGTGTTGTGCTTCGATGAGTTCGACGCTCTGGTCCCCGACCGCTCGCATCCAGGGTCTACCTATGTGTCGGGTGAGGTCAATGAGTTCCTCTCGCAGATGAATAACTGCGCAAAACGTGGCATCTTCATCGTGGCAACAAGCAACCGCCCAGATAAGATCGACCCTGCTGTTCTGCGTACGGGCCGTATTGATAGACTTGTATATGTGCCGTTGCCCGATGCTGAGGCACGTTGCGAGATGTTTAAGTTGTATCTGAATAACAGGCCATTAGGCGATGATATAGACTTCAATAGTCTGGCTCATAAGACCGATGGATATATAGCCAGCGACATCGCCTATATAGTGAACGATACGGCTATGACTGCGGCCTATAGTCGTTCGAAGATTACGAATGCTATGCTTGAGACTACCATCAAGAATGTGGCCCCATCACTCCGCCCCGAGGTGATACAAATCTATGAGGAGATAAGGGATAGGATGGAGTGTTCGAACCGCGCTAATGCCACTAAGTCGAACCCTATAGGCTTTTCTAAATATATAAATAAGGATGAATAGACCTATTGTTCTATGAAAAAAAAGAGTCTGTATAACAGTGTGTTATGCAGACTCTTCTTTGTTATATTTTACCGTTTAGCGATGTGTTGCTTGCAGAATTTTGTTCTTTAGCAAAGTAGGGTAGTCGGGGTTGTCGGCGAGGAATCGCTCGACCTCTGCCACGGCCTCAGCGCTGTAGTGGCCACCGAGGAGACCTCCTGCCCAATTGCGTGGGAAGAAGATGTCGCCTGTGCGCTGTACACGCTTAAGTTCCTCAAGACCAGGGTAAATATATGCTAAGGCCTCCTGCTGGCGGGTGTGGTGGTTGAGCAGGGCGAGGGTCGCCTTTGCCCAAGGCTCCGTGCGTCGGTTTTCTGGCTCTAATAACCACGTAAATAGCGCGTTACGTGCCTCAATGTCGGGCGTTGTGGCGGGCGATATGTAGTCGAACTTGCGGAGGTTATCCCCATTGGTTATGCGCTGGCGTTGCTCGGCAATAATCTCGGCTTGCTTGTCTGGCATACGTATAGCGAGTTCTAAGGCTATGGTCATAGCATCGTTCACATCGAGACTCTTTCCCTCGTTGAGCCACAGGTCATATATCTGCTTTACCACACGCTCCGATGTCGCCACTTCGGCCAACGCCACGAGAGCCCTACGTCGTAGTGCCGAGGAGTCGTTTAGGGTGGCAATCTCCCATAGTTGGGCCTCCTCTTGCTCTGTTGCCGAGTTAATCATCGGCTTTGTGAGGTAACCTACGATGGTTGAGGCTATGAGGTAGTTCTTCTCCTTGGGGAGGTGTCCGAGCATAAAGCGTAGCCATCTCTCGCCCTCCAGGAGACCCCATTCGTAGCACTCGTTGAGTGACATAACGAGGGCTTGACGTGTCACGTCGTCCTCGATTTTGTCGATGTTAGTCTCTATCCACTCTATGCTCTTTGCCTCTGGCACGAAGAGTCCGTAGCCACGGCCGTCGCTATTTGGAAGTAGTGCCACGACGCCCTCGGGGAGTGGTAGGGTGTGGCTCTCGTTGCGTAACTCTACCTCTATCTCGTTGGTTGTGCCGTCGTCGAGGATGGCAAGGCATTTGAAGCGCTGTGTCCAGCATACGCCTCGATCGAAGGTGTCGCGCTGGGTTATTGTTAAGTTGTCGTTTAGCGTGAAATCTATGCGTGCCATACCCTTCGTATGCACCCACGTATCGCTGAATGAGGCGAGGTCTTCGGGGGTGTATCGGTCGAGTATTTCAATCAACTCAGGCCAAGTGGCATTGCTGTATGCGTAGGTTGTGAGGTACTCCTGAATACCCTTGCGGAAAGGCTCTTCCCCCATAATCTCGACCATCTTGTCCATCACTATTGGGGCTTTGTTGTAGATGGTCTGTCCGTAGATGAGACCCGCATTTTGTAGGTTGTCGAGTTCCTGACGAATCGATGTAGCACCCAGCGTGCGGTCTTCGTTAAGGGCCGCTGTTGTATAGGTCTTCAGACGGTTTAGTTGGTGGTTGATGGTGGGGTAGAGTGGCTCTACCATACGTGCAGCGAAGTAGTTGGCGAAGACCTCCTTGGTCCACACATCATCGAACCACTTCATCGTCACGAAGTCGCCAAACCACATGTGGGCGGTCTCGTGGGCGATGAGTTGCGAGCGTCGCAACAACTCGTCGGGCGTTGGGTTTTCGCCCAAGAACATCTGTCGGTCGTTGTAGAGCGTAGCTCCCGTATGCTCCATACCTCCATACTGGAAGCCTGGCAACATAATGAAGTCGTACTTAGCAAAGGGGTAACTGATATCGGTGTACTCCTCAAGCCATACCAACGAGGCCTTTACCTGCTTAAATATCTCCTCCAACTGCGCTATGCGCTTGGGGTCACTATCGCGGAAGTAGGCCGTGAAGCGATGCTCGCCATCGTCGTAGGTACGATGCTCCAACTTGCCAGCCACAAATGAGAAGAGGTATGTGCTTAGTGGCTCCGTAGGGCTGAAATGCAGGTGCTTGGTATTGCCCTCGGTGCGCTCGTCTATGACCTCCCTATTCGATACTGCCACCCAGGTCCCAGGAATGGTGAGTTCCAACTCGAACGAGGCCTTTAGGTCGGGCTGATCGAAGCAGGGGAAGAGCGTGCGAGCGCGATCGGGAACAAGGAGTGTGTATAGGAATTCGTCGTTGCGGTTGAGCGACTGGTTGCCTGCAGTGAAGTGTAGCGTAAAGCGATTCTCTCCAGTATTTGTCGCCTCCTTTGGTATTATAATATGCTCGTTATCAAGGGCGTATAGAATAGCGTTACCCTCCGAGTCGGTAACGGTAGAGAGTAGTTCCGTGTCACGGAAATCTATGACGATGGGCTGCGACCTCTTTAGCGAAAAGATTATCTCGGTCGTAGCCTCTATAGCCTCGGTGCGCTGTTCGGGGATGATAAAGTGGAGACGGTAGTGTAAATTATCGATGGTTGCCTTGCGCCACTCGGCAAGTTCTTTGCTTACACCACAGTCGTAGATAGTCTCCGATGGCTCTGTTTGGCACGATGTAAGAAGTGTAAGTATCATTATCGCTAAGGTGAAATATAGTTTTTTCATATTCAATGAGATGTTATTAGTTGTACAAATATACAAAAAGCCGAGGGAATACATAGCCATAGTTCCAAATTTTTTGTATATTCGCTCTCGAAACATAGCCTTGCTTACCGAATTATGAAGAGAGTTGTCGTTGCATTAGATTCGTTCAAGGGGTCGCTCGACTCCTACGATGCTGGCAAAGCCTTTGCCGAGGGCATTAGGGATGTTGTCCCTGAGGCCGATGTGCGTCACTATGCCATTGCCGATGGTGGCGAGGGCTTTTCTGAGGCCATTGCCTTGGCTAAGGGTGGCGACTGTGTCAAGGCTATGGTGTGCGACCCGTTGATGCGTCCCATTGAGGCGAGTTATACTATCCTTGGCAAGGAGTCTCGAGCGGTGATTGCTATGTCTTCGGCTTCGGGTCTTCCGTTGCTCACCGCTCAGGAACGCAACCCTCTTGTTGCGACGACCTACGGTACGGGCCAACTCATCGCTGATGCTATCGAGCGAGGCTGTCGTCATATAGTCGTAGGCCTTGGAGGAAGTGCCACGAACGACTGCGGAGTAGGTATGCTTAGGGCCTTGGGCTGTAGATTCTATGATGCCAAGGGCAATGAACTTACTGAGACTATTGAGGTCTTGGAACGTGTCGCCGAGGTGCAAGATGATGAAACCAAGTCGAGGTTCCGGGGTGTGGAGTTTTCCGTTGCCGTCGATGTCGATAATCCGCTCTGTGGGGAGCGTGGTGCGGCATATATATATGCTCCGCAGAAGGGGGCTGATGGTGCTATGGTTGAGCGCTTGGATAGGGCAATGCGACACTTTGCTAGCGTCGTGGATAGAGGGTGTGGCTATCGTGCTTCGGATATCTCTGGCGTTGGTGCTGCAGGTGGCTTAGGATATGCCTTTGTTGCTCTGTTGGGTGCTACGCTCAAGTCGGGCATAGAGTTAGTCTTAGATGCCATAGGCTTCGACGAGGCCCTAATTGAGGAGTGCTTGGTAGTCACGGGCGAGGGACGTATCGATGCACAGACCCTTATGGGAAAGGCCCCTTCGGGAGTGTTGCGTCGTGCTATGCTTGCAGGAAGAGTGTGTGTTGCTGTGGGTGGTAGTATTGTTGAGTGTGAGCAACTTACCCATAGCACCTTCGCAAAAACGTATGCTATCACACCCCAGGGAATGCCTCTTGCGGAGGCTATGCTCCCCGATGTTGCTCGACATAATCTTCGCACTACGGCCCACCTTGTAGCCAAGGAGTTTCTAATCTAGCGGGGATAAAAATCATCCATAATTGACATCTATTATGCCACAATGACACCTCGTAAGTGCCATTGTGTGACTTTTTGTCGCTCTATAATGACAATATTTCTTCTTTTTTGACTATGGCAACAAAATTGCCCTTACCAAAGTCAAAACTAAATTTTAGAAACTGTATGAACATTAACACGCTAACAATTAAGGCGCAAGAGTTGTTGCAGGGAGCAATGACCATTGCCAAGAGTCGAGGCCAGCAGGCCCTCGAGCCAGAGCATATCCTCGTGGCTGCCATTGCCGAGGATGATTCGTTGGGCTCATACCTTATCTCGCGTGCAGGTGGAAATGTCGCAGCGATACGTCGCGAGGCCGAGGAGGCCTTGACACATCTGCCACGTGTCGAAGGCGTTGATGATAATATCTTCTTTTCGCGCTCGTCGTCGGCAGTGATTCAGCGTGCAGTAGACCTCACGCGCGCCTTCTCAGACCGTTATGCCTCCGTAGAGCATATTGTGGTTGCCTTGGCTAAGGAGCGCTCCGCAGCACGTGACATCCTCAGTCGTGCGGGTATAAGTGAGGAGCAGTTGATTGCTGCGACACGCGAATTCCGTAAGGGTGCAACGATAGATTCCGCTACCGAGAGCGTAGAGTTTGATGCCTTGGGTAAGTATGCTATCGACCTCAATGAGGGGGCTCGTATGGGTCGTCTCGATCCTGTCATCGGCCGAGATGAGGAGATACGTCGAGTCTTGCAGATTCTCTCGCGCCGAACAAAGAATAATCCTATCCTTGTGGGTGAGGCAGGTGTAGGTAAGACGGCTATTGCTGAGGGTATTGCCCAGCGAATAGTAAATGGTGATGTGCCTGAAAACCTGAAGAATAAGCGACTCTTCTCGCTCGATATGGGTGCGTTGATCGCAGGTGCTAAGTATAAGGGTGAGTTCGAGGAGCGACTCAAGGCTGTGGTCAAGGAGGTGACGGCCGCCGAGGGTGAGGTATTGCTCTTCATCGACGAGATACATACCCTCGTAGGTGCAGGCAAGAGCGATGGCGCTATGGATGCGGCCAACATCCTCAAGCCAGCCTTGGCTCGTGGCGAGTTGCGCACTATAGGTGCTACAACCCTCGACGAGTACCAGAAGTATTTCGAGAAGGATAAGGCCCTCGAACGACGTTTCCAGAAGGTTATGGTCAATGAGCCAACGATGGAGGATGCTATCTCCATTATGCGAGGCCTCAAGGAGCGTTATGAAAACCATCACCGTGTGCGCATCAAGGATGAGGCTATTGTGGCCTCGGTGGAACTCTCACACCGCTATATAACCGACCGTTTCTTGCCAGATAAGGCTATCGACCTTGTAGATGAGGCTGCTTCGCGTCTGCGTCTTGAGATGAACTCCGTGCCTGAGGAGATTGACCAACTCGACCGTCGTATTCGCCAGCTCGAAATCGAGCGCGAGGCGATACGTCGTGAGGGTGATGAGGAGCGTATCAAGCGTCTCGATGGAGAGATTGAGGAGCAACGAGCAGAACACTCTACCCTCAAGGCTAAGTGGCAGTCGGAACGTGAGCGCCTACAAACCTTGCAACAGGCTAAGGAGGGTATCGAACAGGCTAAGATTGAGGCTCAGCAGGCCGAGCGTACGGGTGATTATGCCCGTGTTGCAGAGTTGCGCTACGGCAAGATTGTGGAGTTGGAGAAGAGGGTTGCAACCCTTGAGGAGGAGTTGCGACTTACGGCCGATACGGCAATGATAAAGGAGGAGGTCTCGGCAGATGATATTGCGGAGGTGGTCTCTCGATGGTCGGGAATCCCCGTGAAGCGAATGTTGCAGTCGGAGCGCGAGAAGTTGCTCAATATGGAGGAGGAGTTACACCACAGGGTCGTGGGTCAGGATGAGGCTATAGAGGTGATATCGGATGCTGTGCGTCGCTCACGTGCAGGACTCTCGGATAGCCGTCGCCCTATTGGCTCGTTCATCTTCTTAGGTACTACGGGTGTGGGTAAGACCGAACTTGCTAAGGCCCTTGCCGAGTTCCTCTTCAACGACGATGCTATGCTTACACGTATCGATATGTCGGAGTATCAGGAGCGCCACTCCGTATCGCGTCTTGTGGGAGCGCCTCCAGGATATGTGGGTTATGACAAGGGTGGACAACTCACCGAAGCGGTGCGTCGTAAGCCCTATAGCGTGGTGTTGCTCGACGAGATTGAGAAGGCCCACCCCGACGTCTTTAATATCTTGTTGCAGGTGTTGGACGATGGTCGTCTAACCGACAATAAGGGTCGCACGGTGGATTTCCGCAATACTATAATCATTATGACCTCGAATATGGGATCAAATATCATCTCCGAGCGCTTTGCAACGGCATTTGGAGAGCCTAAGCCCGAACTCGTGGAGAGTGTTAAGGGCGAGGTTGTGGAGTTGTTGAAGCAACACCTAAAGCCCGAGTTCCTAAACCGTATCGACGAGATTGTGATGTTCGAGCCATTGGGCCGTAAGGCGATAGAGAAGATCGTTGATATACAACTTCGCCACGTGGCGTCGATGCTTAGTAACAATGGTATCGAGATGCACTATAGCGAGGCGGCTCGTAACTATATCGCCAAGGTTGGTTTCGACCCATTGTATGGCGCACGACCCATCAAGCGTGCTATCCAGCGAGAGGTGGTGAATACCCTCTCGAAGCGCATCCTTGCTGGAACGATCGACCGCTCACGCCCTATAACCATTGATGGCAGCGACGAGGGCCTTATCTTCACAAATTAGACGGTGGGATAAAAAAAAAAATCGCGTTAGAAACTCTAACGCGATTTTTTAGTGCCCAGGACAAGACTCGAACTTGCACGAGCTAACGCTCACTACCCCCTCAAAGTAGCGTGTCTACCAATTTCACCACCTGGGCTTTGAGGTTTGCGGATGCAAAGGTAGCAACTATTTTCGAATCTACAAATTTTTTGCAATCTTTTTTCGAATAAAAAATAGGCCTGAATACTAACTCGCTGTATTCAAGCCTATTAGAGATATAGTTTTTTTGACTATTCCAAGCCAAACTCAGCCTTGAGACGGTCTACCTCGTCGAGTTTCTCCCACGAGAAGAACTCTACCTCCTTGGCGAACTCCTTGCCATCCTTGCCGATGAAGCGTACCAACTCGGTGTATGGGCGACGTCCGAAGTGACCATAAGAGGCAGTAGCCTCGAAGATAGGGTAGTTCAAGCCGAAGCGCTCGACGATAGCACGTGGGCGAAGGTCGAACATAGAGCCAATCTTCTCGGCAATGGCGCCATCGCTAAGTGCGACATTCGATGTGCCGTAGGTATCTACATAGATAGAGAGTGGCTGTGCGATACCGATAGCGTAACTTACCTGAACCAATACCTCGCGTGCGATGCCTGCAGCGACCATATTCTTTGCGATGTGGCGTGCTGCGTAGGCTGCTGAGCGGTCCACCTTCGAAGAGTCCTTGCCTGAGAAGGCTCCACCACCGTGTGCGCCACGGCCACCATAGGTATCAACGATGATCTTACGGCCAGTGAGACCTGTGTCACCGTGAGGACCACCAATCACGAACTTGCCCGTAGGATTTACGTGAAGGATGTAGTTGTCGTCGATGAGTTCTGCTACCTTGTCGTTAGCACGCTCCAAGCGAGCCTTGACACGTGGGATGAGGATGTTGCGCACGTCGTCAGCGATGATGCGCTGCATCTCGCGCTCTGCCTCAGCCTCGGTGCGGGTCTTGGTTGGGGTGATGAACTCGTCGTGCTGAGTAGAAACAACGATTGTGTGTACGCGCTGTGGACGGCGGTCGTCGCCATACTCGATAGTCACCTGACTCTTAGAGTCGGGACGGAGGTAGCGCATAACCTCGCCCTCGCGACGGATAGCGGCCAACTCCTTAAGAATGACGTGCGAGAGGATGAGGGTGGCAGGCATAAACTCGCGAGTCTCCTCCACGGCGTAGCCAAACATAATACCCTGGTCACCAGCACCTTGCTCCTCGCCATCCTTGCGGTCTACACCCTGGTTGATATCTGACGACTGCTCGTGGATAGCCGAGAGTACGCCACACGAAGCGGCATCGAACTGATACTCGCTACGGTTGTAGCCTATGCGGTTGATGACGTTGCGAGCCACACCCTGAATATCTACGTAGCCCTCCGAGCGTACCTCGCCCGATACTACTACAAGACCTGTGGTGCAGAGAGTCTCGCACGCAACTTTTGATCGTAGGTCGCGACGCAAAAACTCATCAAGAATAGCGTCTGAAATCTGATCGGCAACCTTATCTGGATGTCCCTCCGATACAGACTCTGAAGTGAATAAAAATGCCATAGTTCTATACTTCTTTTATATTGTTATATATCAATGTTCCACACGTAAAACTACCGTGTGTGTTGAAATATTGTATGGCTTGGGATTTATGATACTATACGAAGATTACCGTTTTAGCACTTTTTTATTGTGGTTGCAATCAGTCCAAATCCCTCCACATTCTATTTCGGGTGCAAAGGTAACAAAAAATCGGAATAGACAAATCTTTATCGCCTAATTATTTTTTATAACACTATAATTATATCTTATATAGTTTCAGATGTATGTGGCGATAATCTATATATCTTTTGTCCCCCTTGCCCCCACTCTATGCAAGCATGCAAGGTGCAAGAAAAACAAAAGGTGTCGTTTCCGACACCTTATTGCTTCGTTTGCTTGGGTGGAAGATGGGATTGACTGCGCTACGCTTGTCTTTCCCCTCCGCTTGCCGCGGAGGCGCTACCAAGCATCACTCCGCAATAAGTTACTACGTAACATCTTTTGTCCTCCTTGCCCCACTCTATGCAAGCATACAAGGTGCAAGAAAAACAAAAGGTGCCGTTTCCGACACCTTATTGCTTCGTTTGCTTGGGTGGAAGATGGGATTCGAACCCACGACCTTAGGAACCACAATCCTCTACTCTAACCGACTGAGCTACATCCACCATAATCGACTCGTTTTCCGAATCGGTGTGCAAATATACACACTTTTTTCTATTATGCAAAATTTTCGTGTAATATTTTTAGCGATAAATAGTGCGACGCACTGCGTGTGTAGGCCTATCTCTTTGTTAATTAGGTGGATAACTCGATAATAGGTGGTGTACTAAACTCACAATTTGACAATGGGGATTTCGTCCCAATGCGTCGTATAGCGTGGTGAGCGGTGCTGACTATTCGACTTGATATCGCCCAAGCCAGCCGAGGCTAAGGTGATGGCAGAGCCATTCGACGAACGGTTGATATGGTCCACGGCCTGCATAAGGCGGTGGTGGCGCTCGTTCTGCTCGGCAGAAAACATTGATACGTGCGCCCCCTGACGAGGGATGATATCCGAGGCGATAACTCCAGCCTTCTTATACCCGATGCCACGAACAAATATCTCCGAAAGGGCCTCACGTGCCGTGCGCACAATCTCCAGGGTGCTATCCGTAGGTTCGAGTAGAGGTAGGCATATATGGCCATACTGTTGCAACTCGTCGGTATGGAAGCGGTTGGTTGTGGCGAAGACCGTGATGCGAGAGCATAGTGTGTTTTGCTCGCGCAACTTCTCGGCAGTCATCGTGGCGAACTTAGCGATGTGTTCCGAGAGGTCGTTGAAGTCGTATATCTCGTTTGAGAAACTGCGTGAATTACATATCGACTGGCGAGCCTCGGCGACACTCTCGAAGCCTATGGCGGGGATGCCGTTTAGTTCGCGCCAGGTCCTGAGGCCCGTGATGCCCATTCGGCGTTGTACCCATTCGGCACTACACTGGCTAAAGTCGTAGGCCGTGAGGATGCCGGCCTCCTTGAGGCGTGGTGCGCTGCGACGGCCTATGCCCCACACATCCTCGATAGGGAACTTCTTGAGTACCTTGGTGATATCCTCTGGGCGGTGCATAAAGCAACCACCTCGTAGTTTGGGGTAACTCTTGCACAACTGGGCTGCTATCTTGGCTAAGGTCTTGGTAGGGGCAACACCCACCGATACGGGGATTCCCGTGAGGCGACGACAACGTGCCGAGAGCTCCTTGGCGAAGGTGTCGAACTCCACACGCTCCATACCTCTAAGGTCGAGGAAGGCCTCGTCGATGGAGTATACCTCGATTTGTGGAGCTACCTCACGGAGTACGGAGCGCACACGACGTGAGAAGTCGGCATAGAGGGCCATATTGCTCGAAAAGATGGCTATGTTGTGCTTGCACACGAGCTCTTGTATCTTGAAAAGTGGCTCGCCCATCTTTACCCCTAAGGCCTTGACCTCGTTGGAGCGTGCGATGACACAACCATCGTTGCGCGAGAGTACAGCAACGGGTCGCCCTTCAAGGTCGGGGCGGAAGACTCGCTCGCAGGAGACGAAGAAGTTGTTGCAGTCGGCAAGGGCAAACATAGGTCTGCTACAAAAGGGGTTATGCCCTCTTGATGATATATGTCACTACGCCCCATATGGCGAACTCGTTGTCGGCACTGATGCGTATAGGTTCGAATTTAGGGTTGGCGGCGATGAGCATAGTATGGTCGCTATGGCGCTCTACGCGCTTTACGGTGAACTCGCCATCGATGAAGCAGACGGCCGAGCAACCGTTATAAGGCTCGATGCTACGATCTACGATGATGATATCGCCCTCATCCATCTCGGCATCTATCATCGAGGTACCGCCCACACGGAAGAAGAAGGTGGAGGCGGGGTGGCGCACAAGGAGCTTTATGAGGTCGAGTTTTTCGCGAGGCTCCTCGTCGGCAGGCGAGGGGAAGCCAGCACGTACCTCACCCAACATATCGACCTCGATATTGGTGCTATCCTCTATGGCGTATGGTTTCATAGTAGAGTGTCGTTATTAGTTGTTATCCAAAGGTTTAGAGGTGATCTCCTCCGCGTAGATGGTGTCGTATATAGCGCGTAGGGCCTCCTTGTCGGCGATGAGTTGCCTAAGTTCTTCGAGGCGCTTGCCGTTTGCCGACTCCTCGATCCAGAGTCGTAGGTAGCCTCCGTAGTTATACTTCTCGTTGAGGTGCTCCACCATACGCTCGTAGCCCTCCTCACGGTTTAGGTGAGGGTGGTTGGCCAGGGTGTATTGTATCGTGCGACGGATGATGCTCTTCGGCACAATTATACGGTCGGCCTCCGCCACGATGCGCCCATAGATGGTGCGTGGGGGTTGCTTCGATGAGGCTCGGTGGTCCTCCACAGCATCGCCCATAGTGGCTATCTGCTCTTCGCTAAACCACTCCCTAAGGCGCTCATCCTCAAGGATTATGCGCTTCGACTCGGTGTGGTGATGCTCGCGTCCGAACTCTATGCCCGTGTCGTGGTAGGCCGCGATGGCGTAGACCATATTTTCGTCTACGTCGAACTGCTTGGCCAGAGCAAGGCTCTGCTCTATGACCGTCTGTGCGTGGTCGCGACGGTGGGCAGCGTCGTGCTTGTCGTAGCGCGGAAGAATCTCCTCCTCTACATATCTGCGTAGTCCTTCGTCAATCATATTTCGGTCTATCCTACAACTACTTCGACAAGTTCCTCGCGCGCGAGATATCTCTTGGCCAAGCGCAAGATGTCCTCAGGAGTTATTGCCATAATCTCCTCCACGCTACGCTCCGTGGCGCTGTTATCCATCTGACACATAATGTTTTCGATGGTCACGTCGGCAATGCCGAATGGGCCATCAAGGATGCGTAGAATCTCGCCAATCATCATATTCTTGGCCAGTTGTAGCTCATCCTCCGAGACGAGTTCCTCTCTTAGTCGCTCAATCTCGTAGTATATCTCGTTGAGGGCATCGTCGGTGTGTTCGCGCATTACCTGTGTGGCGATGGCGAGGTATCCCTCCCTATCGAAATTTATCATTGCAGCCATCACACCGTAGGTGTAGCCGTGTTGTTCTCGCAGGTTTTGCATAAGGCGTGAGCCGAAGTATCCTCCGAGGATTGTTGCTACGACCTGCATACCCACAAAGTCGGAGTGGGTGCGTGGGAAGAGCAAGCGACCGATACGTATGGACGACTGTACGGCACCCTCTACAGCCTTGTGCATCTGGTGTGTTACGGTAGGCGTAGGTAGTTCTACCACAGGCTTTTGTCCGCGACGGAGCGAGGAGGCTATCTCCTCGATGCTCTCGATGATAGACTCTTCGACCCTGCCACTGCATACCACAAAGCAGTTCTCGGCGGTGTACAACTCCTCATATAGCGAGACGATATCCTGGCGTGTGATGTTGTCGTAAAGCGCCTCCTCTGCCGTAGCGCCGTAGGGGTGTTCCGAGCCGAAGAGGGCCTTGCCAAAGAGTTCGCGCGACTGCACATCTACCTTGCGTCGCTCGATGGTGAGTCCCTGCTTACGTTTCGAGCAGTAGGCCTCCAACTCGTCGTCGTTGAATGCTGGGTTGAGGAGTATCTCGCGAGCCACGTTGAAGGTCTCCTTGTAGAACTTCGAGAGGGTAACGAAGGAGATATAGGCGTAGTCTCTGTCGATATTGACATCGAAGTAGGAGCCGTAGAAGTCGAGTTCGTCGGCTATCTGCTGTGCGGTCATCGAGCGACTACCCTCGCTAAGCATATTGAGCGTAGCCGAGGCGGTGAAGGGCTTATGTTGCATCGATGTTCCGGCACGGAAGACGAAGGTGAAGCGCACAAATTCGTAGTCGTTGGCCTCGAGGCTGTATATCTTCACGCCACTATGTGCCGTGTGTAACTTGGCGCGTGGCATCTCCACGCTGTCGGGGATAACTATGTCGGGTTGTACTCTCATCGCTTTGCTCTGTAAATAAGTGTTGAGGAGTTGTTTGGAGTGAAGCACTTCGAGGCGAACTCCATCACCTCCTCGCGTGTTATCGAGCGGAATATTGTGGCCTCCTCGTTGATGAGTTCCAGACGTCCCGTCATAGCGTAGAAGCATAGGTTCATCGCCTTGTTCATCACGTTGATCTCGCCGAGGAGCATATTTGCTTCAAACTTATTCTTTACCTTCTCCAATTCGTAGTCCGAGATCTCGCCACGCTTGAGTTCCTCAAGTTCGTTCCATAGGGCGCGCTCCGCCTCGGCCTCTGTTGTTGTGGGCATCAGACGACCCTTGATGATGAAGAGTCCCTCGTCGATACTTCCTGTGATATAGGCGTTTACGTTCGAGAAGAGGCGTTGCTCCTTGATGAGTCTATTTACCAGACGCGACGACTCACCACCTGCCAAGAGGTCCGAGGCGAGGTCGCCGTAGAAGAACTCTCTTGAGAGTCGGTCGCCCATATGGAAGGCAATGGTGATGTCCGTGGCTGGCACGTCGCGCTCCACCTCCAAGCGGCGTGGCTCACACTGCTTAGGCTCCTTGGGGATGGGGGCTATCTCTCCGCCCATATCCTCGATGTCGGCAAAGTACTCGGTAGCCAAGTCGAGCATCTCCTGCTCGTCGATATCGGCCGAAATGGCTAATATGGCTTGTGAGGGGCGGTAGTGTAGGTCGTAGAACGAGCGCACATCCTCCAGTGTTGCCGAGGCTATATGGTCGGGTGAGATGCCGATAGTGGGCCAACGGTAGGGGTGTACCTTGTAGCAGAGGTCGCGCAATAGTAATAGTTCGTCGCCGTAGGGTTGGTTGATGTATCGCTGTTTGAACTCCTCGATGACGACACTCTTCTCGGCCTGGTATGCCTCCTCGGAGATGTTGAGGTTGCGCATACGATCGCTCTCAAGCCATAGGGCTGTCGCTATATTCTCCTTAGGCAGAGTGATATAGAAGTTGGTGTAGTCGTTATTTGTGAAGGCGTTGTTCTCTCCACAAGCCATCTGCACGGGCAGGTCGAAATCAGGAACGCTCTCCGTACCCCTAAACATTAGATGCTCGAAGAGGTGGGCAAATCCCGTCTTTTCGGGATTCTCATTACGCGCTCCAACCCTATAGAGTATGCTTATAGCCGCCAATTTCGAGGCGTGGTCGCGATTGACAAGTATAGTTAGGCCGTTAGGCAGAATTCGTTGTTGGTATTTTATCATATTGCTACAACTGCATTAACTGTGCAAATATATAACTTGCTACAAGAAAAGGCTGTCTAAGAGTATTAGACAGCCTCACTATTTGCTAAAGCCTACGACTACAAGTTCTTAGCGCGAACTGCCTTAAGCATATCTACGGTCATAGACTCCAAGTCCCACTCAGGCTTCCAACCCCACTCCTCGCGAGCGCAAGTGTCGTCCAAAGAGTTTGGCCAGCTACGTGAGATAACATCCTTAACAGGGTCTACGTTGTACTCCATCTGGAAACCAGGCACGTGGCGCTCAACAACCTCGCGGATGATCTCTGGGGTGAAGCTCATAGCAGCGATGTTGAATGAGTTGCGGTGCTTAAGCTTAGCAGGGTCTGCCTCCATAAGCTCAACGGTAGCACGCAAAGCATCAGGCATATACATCATATCCATATATACATCTGGAGCGATGTTACATACGAACTTGTTGCCCTTAACAGCCTCGTAGTAGATCTCTACTGCGTAGTCGGTAGTACCGCCACCAGGCAAAGTCACGTTAGAGATGATACCTGGGAAACGTACCGAACGGGTATCAACACCGAAACGAGAGTGGTAGTAGTTCGACAACAACTCACCAGTTACCTTACATACGCCATAGATAGTGTTTGGCTGCATAACGGTATCCTGTGGGGTCTTGTCGCGTGGGAAGTCACCACCGAAAGCACCGATAGAACTTGGGGTAAATACTGCACAGTTCTTCTCGCGAGCAATCTCCAATGAGTTCTCCAAAGCACCCATATTGATGCGCATAGCCAACTGAGGATTCTTCTCGCCAGTAGCAGAGAGCAACGCCACGAGGTTGAAGATAGAGTCGATCTTGTACTTCTCCACGAGTTCAGCATACTGCTTTGCATCGAGAGCGTCGAGCGACTCGAATGGACCTGCCTCAGCAAGTACAGCATTGTGTTTAACATCGGTAGCAACGACATTCGATGCACCATAGATTGAGCGAAGATATGGCACCAACTCAGATCCAATCTGACCACCGGCACCTACGACCAAAATGCGCTTCATTGTAAATTAACTAAGTTAAGTATTTTAGGTTTAATCAATTATCCATCTGCAATGGGTAATACTACCACAAATCAGCACAAAAATACACATTTTATTCTAAATCTTCGCAATTAGCGAAAAAAAAATATAATTTTTATCACTTTTGCCCATCTCTCTCACTCTGTAGCAGGATATGGAGCATAAATTATGGTTCTTTGCAACGAGGGCAAAACCCTCCAGCAGATTGCCGATGAGTTAGGCTATAAAAGCAAATCATCTGTTCAATACATATTGAATAAGTAGGATGTGCTTGTACGAATGTACAAAATCCTATGTTTTTGTACATTCGTACAAAGTATAAATCATTAAACTAATATCAATATGAATAGTGAATATAGATATCAGTTGGAGAGGTATCGTGGTACTCGATACAATTGTCCTCAGTGTGGTAGTAAGTATATGTCAATGAAAGAGTAGATACTATCTGTTACCATACTCTCTCTACATATATCTTACTGATATAGATATCAATAGTATTATTGAGTGTGGGTATCACTATACCCC
>JAFZFP010000013.1 GCA_017555905.1 Alistipes sp.
AGTATGCGGTGCTATCGCTGAGGGTGCTGAGGAGCGCAAGCTCGAGAAGGAGAAGGAGGCTCAGGAGGCTGAGGCTCAGGAGGGTGCAAAGCAGGCTAAGCCACGCATCAAGAAGTCTGTTAAGGCTTCTGTAGATGCTGAGGAGGCTATCGTAGCTGAGGTTGTTGCAGCAACTGAGGAGTAATCCTTAAAAACTTCTTCCGCCTTTAGAGGCACAAGTTACCGAGGCGGGTAGGCTAAGGCCCGCTCGCCCGGTTTTTTCAATTTTTAACGACTTAAATTTTTACAAATATGGAAATCAAAGCAGCTGATGTAATGAAGCTCCGTAAGATGACCGGTGCTGGTATGATGGACTGCAAGAAGGCACTTCAGGAGGCTGAGGGCGATTTCGAGCGTGCAAAGGATATTATCCGTGAGAAGGGTAAGCTCGTTGTAGCAAAGCGTTCAGATCGTACTGCAACTGAGGGTGTTGTTGTTACTAAGATTGTTGGCCAGAAGGCATATATCCTCTGCCTCGCTTGTGAGACAGACTTCGTTGCTCAGAACGTAGAGTTCGGTGCTTCTGCTGACGCTATGTTGGAGATCGCTGTTGCAGCAGATGCAGCAGATCGCGATGCTCTTATGGGTGTTAAGAACGCTGAGGGTCACACTGTAGAGGAGATGGTTACTGAGAAGTCAGGTCAGACTGGCGAGAAGGTAGAGATCGCTTACTACGCTCGTATCGAGGCTCCTTACTGTGTAGCATACGTACACTTCAACAAGAAGCTCGGTACTATCCTTGGTTTCAACAAGGCTATCGACGAGGAGGTAGCACGCAAGGTGGCTATGCAGGCAACTGCTATGGCTCCACTCTCAATCGACGAGAACGACTGCCCAGCAGACGTAGTTGAGAAGGAGAAGGCTATCCAGCTCGAGATGATGAAGCAGGATCCTAAGAACGCCAACAAGCCAGATGCAATCCTTGAGAAGATCGCTGAGGGTAAGATGCGTAAGTTCTTCGAGGAGAACACTCTTCTTAACCAGGCTGTAGTAGGAGAGAAGGAGTCTATCCGCGAGTTCATCCAGAAGGCTGACAAGGAGGCTACTGTTGTTGCTTACAAGCGTTTCGCTCTTGAGGCATAATCAGTCCGCCTATAAAAAGTCAGGGAGTCCAAAATTTTGGACTCCCTCTTTGTTTATATATGGATGGCCTCTACTATAGTTCTGTCTTCCACAATCCGTGGAGGTTGCAATACTCATATACTGCGATTGGTTTGCTTGAGCCAAGTGCAATTACTGCCTCAGGCTTATCCTTGAGATCTACCTTGATGCCACCATCCTCTGTCTCTACATAGATAAAGGCGATGTGATGCTCATCTGTCATAGGGTGTGCCACGCTACCTACCTCCACCTTAATCATATTACCATCAAGGCGTGTCACTACCGGTACGTGCTTCTCACCACTCGCATCCACGGTGTTTGGTACAAGCTCCTGCATCTTTTGACCGCAGCATACCAAAGGAACTTTAGAATCGACCAATTTAACTACTACGTTGCCGCACATCTCACATTTATAAAACTTAGTTGCCATAATATTCATATTTTAGTTGTTATACGTTTTTTTTTCTTTTCCTGATGCAAAAATAGTACACTTCTACGATTCTATCAAACAGATATTTTATATCTTTGTATTGATAAAATCGATAACTATGACACTACAGCAGTTGGAATATATCGTGGCGGTGGATAAGTATCGCCACTTTGTGCGAGCAGCGGAGTCGTGCGGAGTTACCCAATCGACACTCTCGTCGCTAATTCAAAAACTTGAAACAGAGTTAGATATCACTATTTTCGACAGAACGGCCCACCCCGTGGTACCCACACGCCTCGGTGAAGAGATTATCTCCCAGGCTCGTGTTATTCTATATAATGCGTCGCAGATGGAGGAGTTGGTATCTGCGCATAAGGAGCAGGCCGTGGGACGCATAAATCTTGGTGTGGCATCTACCATAGCCCCATTTATCCTGCCACAACTCTTTAACTATCTGTCGAGCCACCACCCAGATATCGTTCTTCACGTCGAGGAGGCCCGCGTAGATACGCTAAAGAGCAAGTTAAGCAGAGCAGAGATTGATGTTGCGATTTTGGCAACGCCAAATACCAAGGAGGAGTTGATGGAGATTCCAATTTTTAGGGAGCGTTACTTTGCCTACGTGTCCCCAAATGATGCTCTCTATAAGGTAGGCGAGGTGCTTGATACGCAGAGTCTTACAGCGGATAATATATGGGTCTTGGGTGAGAGTTATTGCCCGAATCAGGGCCAGTTCCCATTCTGTGTGAGCGATATATCTAATGCCTCAGTCTACTTGGCGGGTAGCATAGAGACCCTTATGCGAATAGTCGATTGTAATGGTGGCTACACCATCATCCCCGAGTTGCAGTTGTCGCTAATGAGCGAAGCGCAGAGGGCTAATGTCAGGGAGTTGCACAACCCAGTTCCAGGCCGTGAGGTGGCATTTGTTGTGCGCAAGGACTTTGTTCGTGAGCGTATGCTCAACATTCTTGCCGAGGCCATCAAGAGTATCATCCCCGAGGAGATGCTCGATAGCAGATTGAAGAGGTTTACCATAAAATTGTAGATATTGAGGGGCTATCCGCATTGCGCTGGATAGCCCCTCTCTAACCTAACAAACATTTACTTACTTAATCTTTTGCCGTAGGCCTACTGCTTTAGTAATAGGCTGTTAATCAACTCTTTTAACTCGGCTTTTGTCTTTCCGCCTGCCTGAACTATTGGAGTCTCGCCCATCGGAATATATACGAGTGTTGGGATTGAGCGCACCTTGAATAGTTGTGCGAGGGTCTCCTCCTCATCCACGTTTACCTTATATATATCTACCTTGCCGTCATACTCCTCGGCAACCTCCTCGATGATTGGTAGGAGTCGCTGGCAGGGGCCACACCACGTAGCGTAGAAATCTATAAGTGCAGGCCTCTGTCCCAAAAAGTTCCAACCCTCGGCCAACTTATCTATCTTTGCAATGCGATTCTCGAAACCGCCCTTTGTCAAATTTATTGCTTTCATCGTTATCTGTTTTTAGTTGTTATTCCTGTTTTCTGTTGCAAAAATAGGGCAATAAAACATATTTATCAAACAGATAAAATGAATCGTGGTATTGATAAAATAGATATCTATAATCTTTTAGCGATAAACCAAGGGTTGTCGAGTGACTCTTTATTGTAGGCTAACTCCTTGTTAGTAGGGTAGATAGCCGTAATGCCACCTGCCTCCTTGAGTATCAACTCTCCAGCCGCTGTGTCCCACTCCGAAGTTGTAGTTGTGCGTATGTAGTAGTCCACTGCACCCTCGGCCAACATACAAAATTTGTAGGAACTTCCCTGCTCAACCACCTTTAGGTTGGGGTGCTGTGTGCGCAGTGAGTCGATGTGTTCGTGAGTCTCGGGTGTCTGGTGCGACCTCGAAACAGCCACAATAAAGTCGTCGTGCTTCTGCTCGGCAAGAGGCAGTGCCAGACGTCTTGCCACGATGTCC
Organism: Alistipes sp.; assembly: GCA_017555905.1. Classification (GTDB taxonomy): domain Bacteria; phylum Bacteroidota; class Bacteroidia; order Bacteroidales; family Rikenellaceae; genus Alistipes. The sequence goes on from JAFZFP010000013.1 coordinate 3,533, forward strand.
GAGTATGTGTAGTTAGCGCTCTGCGATGGTGCGATGTCGTTCACAAGCCACGCTCCCTGCCCCTGCTCGGCAACATATATCTTTCCATAGTAGGGTACATATATAATTGCGCTTATGCAGATATTGTTCTGCATAAGGGCTATGTTTACGGTGAACTCGTTGTTCTCCTTGATAAACTCCACTGTGCCGTCCAGCGGATCTACCAACCAGAAGAGATCCCAATTTTTTCGCTCCTCATAGGCCATTTCGCGTCCCTCTTCGGAGAGTATGGGGATACGGGTCTTGCCCAACGAGGCCTTTATCGCCTTGTGTGCGAGCCTGTCGGCAATGGTTATCGGTGTGCGGTCGCTCTTAAGGGATATGTCGTAGTCGTCGCTGTGTTTGTATATCTTGATAATCTCCGCGCCAGCCCTCACCGCGGCATTGAATTGCTCGGCGATAAGATACTCGCGAATCGACTGGTCGATGGCTACGTTATGCTCCTGAACTAAAATATTTTGCTGGTTGTCCATAGTGGATTACTTTTCCTCAAAGTTAGCAATATTTTTTGTGATTTGCAATATGTTGGCTCTATAAATCTGCAGATTATATAACGTCCAAACTCGCGCTATATTATCCAAAAACGTACCAAAACTAAGGCGATTGGGAGGTACTTGGTGCTAAATGTTTAATAATAGTTAGTTAGAGGTGTATAAATTTGTAAAATAAGTTTGCAGAATGGAAATAAATTTGTACATTTGCCCCGCTAAACATTCAATATTTAGATTAAATGTACGTAATAGTAGAGATCGCAGGTCAGCAGTTTAAGGCTGAGAAGGGTCGTAAGCTCTATGTTCACCGTCTCCAGGGAGAGGAAAACTCTACCTTGAGCTTCGACAAAGTCCTGCTTGTAGACAACGA
>JAFZFP010000003.1 GCA_017555905.1 Alistipes sp.
GATTAAGAGTTCCCGATTTGGAAGAGAGATTTGGTTTCGCAAGAGCGACATTGATAAGTTTATGGCTAAGCACCAAGAATAGGATTGTATTATAGGCGAATTGTCCTTATCTTTGCTGACGATACGATTTTATTAACCTTAGGAGTATCAGGACTTGTGATAATCAAGAGTGAAAGGGGCGTAAAAAAGGGCGTAAAAAACAAGAAAACCCTCTACAAATGCTTGTAGAGAGGTTTTTTGAGGTCTGAAGCGATGAATGATGCATTTTTTATATATGGTTGATAATGAATCAATTGCACTGTGCTTCAATGAGTTATGTTCCAAATAACAGTCTCATTTGCTCTCATAAACTACATAATGACTCCTTATTTGTTAGCAAATTGTAAGCAAGAAATTTGTTGTTATAAGTGTGCTAATAACAAAACCCTACACATATGAATGTAGGGTTTATTGGCAATCTAAAACAATGATATTGAGTCTATTTCACCATAGTGCTTCTCCCAAGTTTCAATGACTCTTTGTGCAAAATCTTCATTTGTTGCTTTGATATACTTCCTAAATGAACTTTCAGTTGTATGACCACTAACTGACATTATTAAGGATATAGGCAAACTTTGTTCTCCTTTTTTCATATACTCATTAGTGCAGAAACTTCTTCTACCACAATGGGAAGTTATGTGCATAAATTTGGGCATTCTATGGATTACTTTTTTACCTCCAATGGTCATTTTTTGCTCAAAACAACTATCAATGCCTCCAAGCATACATACAATCTTGATATAGTTATTAAATTCTTGGTCACTAAATTTAAACTCTAAATCATAATTGTGTCTTTGAAAAATTTGGTGGATGATGGAGTGAATAGGCAAAATTATCTTCTTCCTTGTTTTCTCTTGATGGAAAGATATTGTCTTGCTACTCTTTGTTGGTCTAATCTTTTTTAAGTCAGAAATTCTTTGACCAGACCTGCACAACACAAGCAATGCATCTCTATATAGTGGGAGTTTCTCCAACTTTAACCTATCTATTTTGGTGTTTAGATAACTTTCAATATTCATATCAGGATACTTTTCTTTATACTCCATTAGTTTGGTCTTTATTCCCTCCTTGTCATATATACTAAAATCCATCTTATAGAGAAAATCTTGCTCTTCCTCAGTAAGGTATGTTGCATCTTTTTCCTCTGTCATTACCTTAAATTTGTGATATACCTGTGGCACAACACAACCATCCTCCTCTGCTGCACTAAGCATTGCCTTAAATTCCTTTATGTGACTACCTGCTGTGTTTAGGGCAAAGTTATATCTCTTATACATAAAGTCTACAAACTCATTGTAGAATGTCATATCTATATCTATAAAAGATATATCCCTCAACCTTTTAGAAGTCAAAAACTCTTTAAGCAATGACAAGCACTTCTTGTATTTCACAATAGATGAGTCATCAATATACTCATTTGTTTTCCTATCCTTTCTCAAATTTGCCTTCCCAAGAAACTTGTTGCAATACTCCATTAGATGAGTGGGTTTCTCATCCTTTACTTGTTTCTCTTTTTGTGGTTTATAGTATTGCTCAATAGTCTTCTTCAACCAACCATCCTTAATCCAACCTTTATGTGTATGCTCATAACAAGTCTTGACATATGATGTTAAATCCATAATTCTTGAATCTATGGATGTTGCATCAATATTAACCTTGGGAGGGCACATTTTTTTGGATGTGTTGTGACACCCTTTGTTATTATCCCAATATTCTACATATGCCTGTTCTGGGATAACAGCATACTGGGTGATTCTCTTTGTTGTTGTGCTTGTCTGACAAGTTGCAGTAAGCACCAATGAGATGCTTGCTCTCTCTACTTTCTTTTTGCTTCTTATTATTGCTTTAATCTTCATTTTATTTGATTTTAATTAACTACTAATTACAAAAAAGTCTTTATTATTTATATTACTATAATTGAAAATTATTTTTTTTGGAACACACTATTTTTTATTTTTTTTGCCTTTAAGCAATGTGCTTTGTTGATTCCCATCTATTTATATAATTAAAGACCTCTTGTTTTATATCAAAATCCACCATACTCTTCTCATTACTTGGTAGATATATTGCATCATTCACTCTAAATGGGTGTAGACCAGCAGACCTCAACCTATCACAGATGGGATTGATTATCTCACTTTCCACCATATTGGCAACACTCTTTATGGATGTGCCATTTATTGTTTTGTGCCAATCTAACAAAGCATTGTATATGTTTGGAAAACTATTCTTAAAGAAATTACATATTATAACCCTATTTCCCCTATTATTTTCTTTGGCAGCATAGATGAATGACTTTTCATTTTTAATGCTTAAAAATGGTTGAAATGTGGGTTTAATGAGGGTTCTTGTAGTGCCACCATACTTGGCAACTTCACCATACAAATCACCATATTGAGTAAGTTTTTTCCACTCATACATCTCCTCAAAAGGGATAGAAATACCCACCTTTTCAAATATCTTTGGTAATATTGCAAAATGGGCACAAGATATATCCATTGCTTCCTTTAAATAGTTGCCATTGTAGTACACATACTCTCTCAATGGTCTTCTCATATTGGTATAGGCACTATATAGTTTGCCATCATAATGATACTTGGGGATATCAGCAAGTCTAATAATGTGTTTGAGGTCTTTGATGCAGTAGCACCTATCAAATATCCCTATGTCAACTTTCACATCTTTGTAGTAGTCGAATTTTGAGCAGTGCTCTTGCTCAATATTCACATTATCAGCACATTTATTAAGATTGTTCCCAATATATTGTTCATTTATTTCTTTACTCTTTATTACTTTTAATAATCCATAAACAATATGTTCTATTTCTTTATAATCATACTTATACCTATTAGAAATATATTCTATGTTAGTTGAGATTGTTTTTGGATTTTTGATTTTGCCATTCTTAATCTTGGTAACTAATTCACATATCCTTGTTGTAGTGGCAATATCTATATAGGACTTATTCATTATTGATTCTTTCTTTGAATCCAGACTTTCTAATTCTATACAAGCATATTTCTTCTTTATGCTAATCCACATATCCTCATCAAAGTTTAATATCACAGGTGTTGATTGTTGGTTGTCAAATAAGCATCCTATTATACCTATTCTATACTGAGTAGTGTTTTTTGTGAGAAATGCATTACCATCCTTATTGGTGGTCTTTTGCAATGGCATATGCTTAATATCAATATAACCAACTTCTTTTAGTTTTTCAAGATATTCTTTGTAGTGTCTTTTGCTTACTACACCTTTGAAAAGTGTAGACTCAATGGGAGTCCATCCATTGTTTATTTTGCCAACTACTCCACTTTGGACAATAAGTGCATATGTTCTCAATATTCCATCTACTCTTCTTTTATCCTTGTAGTTCTGCTTGCCTAATGCTTCAACAGCATTATATACATAGTCATTTAGATATACTACAACTTGATACTTGTCTTTTTGTTTTTTGAATATGATTTCACCCTTCATAACACATAACTTTTTATAATTATATGTCATAAAGGGTGAATTATTTTTATTTTTTTCAACTAATGGTGGACAAACTTATATAACTTCCTTATAGTCATTATACTTGTGCCAGTTATGGCATTTATCTGTCTTAGAGATAATCCTTGTCTTAACAGAGATATATCCTTTTTGTATTGCTCTTTCATCTTGTCATCAGACTTCCTATATGTAGCAGGTCTACCCATCTTTATGCCCTCTCTTCTACACTTCTCTATATATTGTGTTCTGCCACTTGACATTCTCTCCTTTATAGAAAGTCTTTCCATACTACCTATTTCCAATAGTATAGTGCAGATTAGTGAGGCAACAGGGTTTATTTTGCCATCAACTATTGTTTCAAGGTTGTAGTTTTTGATATAAAGGCATATACCTTTCTCATTTAGTTTCTCAATAACTTTCAATGCCTCCAATGTGTTTCTGCCAAGTCTTGATATTTCCAATACACAAACCTTATCTATTTGGTGTTGCTCAATGTAGGCAAGCATATCTATTATCTCTTGCCTATCTTCATTCTTACTATTGCCACTGATTATGCCTGTAAAGACTCTATTTATATGCCAGTTCCTCTCAATCGCCATATCAGTTAATTCACGAATCTGCCTGTCATAATCCTGCTGATTTGTGCTAACTCTTGCTAATAAAACTACTTCCATATTATTTGTATTTTTTTTGTAACTTGCGGATTATGAGGCTAATATAGTGAATAAATTTGAGACACACCAGCAAGTTGTGCTATTTTTTTTACAAAATAGTGTGTTGGCAAAAATAATTTTAAAATAACACCATATAATTATAAAGAGCATTTTTCAAAAGGGATAATATAAGTTGAATTTTAAAAGATATGTTATATGAAGAAGTTAGAGAAGATGTTAAAGAAGTATGGCAAGGATGCCAAAGTAGAAATGACCATTGAGGATTTGTATGAATTTGCAAATTACATCATTAAGGAGGTTAGTGATAATGGTAGTGAGAAGTCAAACTTACTTTCCATTAAAGAGGTGTGTAAGAAACTTAATAAGAAAGAAAGCACAATATATAGGTGGCAAAAATTAGGGTTGATAACCCCCACATATATAGGTGGGCATACATACTATAAGGAGGAGGAAATTATGCAATACACAAATGGATATAAATTGGTTGGTTAACAAAAAAATAATTATACTGTTATGATTGAATATATAGAGAATTTGAACAAGACCTACAAAAGTGGGCAATTCTCATTGGATGAGGATGGGAGTATAGTAGTAAGTGTAGTAAAGATTAGAAGTTATGAAGCAATGTTGACTGAAAAACAATGTGATTGGATTAGAACATTCTGTTCAAGGGTGAGTAACAACTGTATGAGGCATATGAGCAAACATTTAGCAAGTGCTGTCATTAATTTCCACCTAACATTCCCTGATGTTAAGATTTATTTAAGGTGGGCATAACACTAATCAAGTCTACCACCCTCTTTTTATTACACACATTTTGGAGGGTGGTGAAACCCTCCAAAGCATAAAACAACACACCTAGCAGGAAAAGGTCTTATGTAAATATTTGGTTATCAGCAATGTTTGCAAATTTAACTTCTTGTATTGTTGCTTTAATTGGGTGAATCTTTGTGCCAAATTGCTGTAAATCTGGTTGTTTTTTGAGGGTTTCTTTAAGTTTTTAAGGATTTTTTGAGAAAAAACTACCCAAAAAATCAAAGAAAATCACACCAATATCTCACTGATAAATAAAATAAAAAGAATGGATATTATGGAAGATAATCAAGTGAAAAAGTTGCCTGCATTTGACCATATTAAGGTGTTGCAGGATGGCAATTATGGTTGCACACTATGTGCTGGAAATAAGATTTACAATGGAGTATTTACTCCAAATTGGGAGTGTGTGGAGAAGTTGCATTTAGTGGAGGTAGATGCTTATAGTGAGTATGACTACACACTAATAGATAAACTTAATTCAATCTATAAGGAAGACATAGTTGATGAGGAATTTGCAAAAATGCTTACCCTAAATTATGAAGAGGATAACAGTGATGATAGTGATTTTCTACCACAGATGTTGTTCTTATACAAATACCAAAATGCTGATGGAGACATAGCATTAACAATAGACAATACACTAATATCATATAAATTCTTTATCCTAACACTAATTGAAAACATCTTCAACAAATTATATGAGTGTGGGTGTAATAAAAAGTTCAATAGTTGCAAACTATGTTGGGATAGGGTTGAGGAGACATTTGGTATTAGTCTAATAAGCAATGACCACCCATTTGCCATTGCCATCAAGAGTATATATAAGGAATATCAAACATTTGATGATATAGCAGTTGAAAAAGTCAAGGAGAAATATCCTAATGCAAGTGAATTGGATTGGGATTATGACTTACATTTGTTTGATGAATTAGACATATTGGAGGAGGGGTTAAGAGACAGACTATATGATGGTGCTTATGACTTATGCCCAAATGTTTATATGTTCTATGTCCAAGACAATTGCAAAGATATATTTGATGGTGGATTCAAAGATTAGGTCTTCCCTAATATTCATCATACTTTAATACCCCTCTTTTTGCTTTGGCAAGGAGAGGGGTTGTTGTGCTAATATGTCTATTGTGCTAATTTAACATTGGGAACACTATTATATGTCACATAAAAATGACCTAACATAAGATTTTAAGTTAGATAAGCACAGTGCAAATTACTGTTAAATAGAGAAAATCATATCAAATTTCACTCTATTTACCCTCTTTTTTGCCCTATATAATCCTTTTTATACATACAAAGGTAAGGATTTTTTCAAGATGGCACTCTCAAAAAACATCTTTTTGTGCTAATCTAACTTAAAATGTTGAAGTAGCACACTTGCATTCATTGATAAGTTTTGATATAGCATACTCTAAATGTAATGCTTATAATAATCAATGCTTTGTGAAAGAAACTATAACAATTATGTCTACTTGGGATCTACTACTAACCAGAGAGGAACTTGCTGATGAGGCAAAACTTAGAGCAACAGACTCTATCACAAACAAGATTAGTCTTGAAGAATTGCCCATATTTATAAATCAAGGATGGGAGGAGTCAAGAAGACTAAAACACAAGGTGGAAGTAAAAAAGCAAAAACCAATTGGTGATGCTTTTGAAGATGAAGTGTGGACAGTATTCTACAAGATGGGATTTAGTATGTTGAATAAATCTCATCAATTCAATTTATCCTATGGTGAGGGAACTTGCACAAAGCAAATAGATGTAATTGCAATGGATGATGAGGTGTGTCTATTCATTGAGTGTAAGGCATCATCTACCCTTGATAGAAACAAGGGTTGGAAAACAGATCTTGAAGCAATGTGTGGACAATACAATGGTTTGTGTAATGAAATTAGGCACAAATATGGTCCAAGGAAATTTAAGTATATATTTGCTACAAAGAATTACATTGTTGGTGATGCAGATTTAGATAGAATTCACCAATTCAATTTCATACACTTTACTGAGGAGTCTATTAGGTATTATAATGGTCTTGCACAGCATCTTGGATGTGCTGCCAAATATCAACTGCTGGGCAATATTTTCTCTGGGCAAAAGATACAGGGTTTGAATATGGTTGTGCCTGCTGTTCAGGGCAAGATGGGCAACTTAACATATTACTCTTTTGTTATAGAACCTCAAAAATTATTGAAGATTGCATATGTTCTACATAGAAATAATGCAAATAATGATTTGATGCCAACATATCAAAGATTGATACAAAAATCAAGACTTGCAAAAATACAAGAATTTGTAAATGGAGGAGGATATTTCCCAAACTCATTAATCATTAGTATTGACTCAAAGGGCAGGGGGTTAAAATTTGATTTAGCAAGCAATAATGACAAATTAGAGGATACAACCTCTAAATTGGGAATACTATATTTGCCTCAAACATATCAATCTGCATATGTTATAGATGGACAGCATAGACTATATGGTTATTCAGGTAGTAATTATGAGGGTAATAACTCTATTCCTGTAGTAGCATTTGTAGATCTCAAAAAAGATGTGCAACTCAAATTGTTTATGGATATTAATGAAAACCAAAAGTCAGTATCAAAACAATTGAGAAATACCCTAAATATAGATATGCTATGGAATTCACCAAATTATAGTGATAGAAGAAAAGCATTATTTCTTAGAATTGCAGAGAAACTTGGTGAAGATAATCACTCTCCATTATACAAGAGAGTAATAACAGGAGAAAATATTAAAACTATTGATTGTTGTATAACAACTGAGAATATCAAGTTGGCATTAAACCAAACACATTTTCTTAACACATATAATAAGCATAATCAAATAATGTCATATGGCATTTTTGATAAACAAGACAATGACCAAACATTAGATATATTGTATCCTTTTTTGAGGAAATGTTTATCCTTTATACAAAGTCTTTGTTCAAAAGGTTGGGATGCTGGATCTAATGGATATATTACCATCAATAATACTATCTATGCTTTGATTAGGATTATTGATGATTGTTCTCAAATTGTATGCACTAAGGATAATACCCTCAAAGATGCAGACACTATATATGAGAACATAGAAGATTTCTTATTTAATCTATCAGAAACCCTTTTGAGTCTTAGTGATGAAAGTAAACTAAGAATTAGGCAAGCAAAGGGTGCTGGTGGTCCAGTAGAAACATATAGAATCATCCAAGTTGCATTAAATCAAAGGTTCCCAGATTTTATCAATGAAGATCTTTCAAAACATATAGAGGAGAATTGTAAGAATAATAATCCAGCAGCAGGAGACCTATTAACAAGATTAGAGGTAAAACTTAGAGACATTATCAAAGAGGAATATCAACCTAATGAGGAAGAGTGGATTAGAGAGTATGTCCCTACTAAACTTAGTGAACAATGGGTGTCTTATATGGCAATAGCAAAGCATAGGGGAGAGGATGTTTGTGTTTGGGATTTAATCACTTTTGAGGCAATTAAAGAGTTGGCAAAACACAAGTCTAATTGGTCTACATTTTATAGATCATTCTTGGAGATTGATGGTAAATCCAAACTTGACACATTAAGTTGGTTGGAATCGATGTCTCAATGCAAGAAAATGGTTGAGAACAATAGACAAATACCTACAAGTCAATATAAAGACATAGAGGAAATTGCCAATAAATTTGGAATATTATTAGAATAATGGAACCTATATTAAAGTGGGCAGGAGGTAAAAGGCAACTTCTTTCAGAACTGAAAACATTTATATCTGTTGAACATTGTAAAACAACAAGGTATTTTGAACCATTTATTGGTGGAGGATCACTATGCTTCAATTTGGAACTTCCTAATATTGTTATTAATGACCTTAATCCAGAGATTGTAAATGTATATCAACAGATATATAATAACCCACTACAACTAATCAGGGAACTTAAAAAGCATCAACAACAACATTGTATAGAGTATTACTATAAAATTAGAGAGTGGGATAGAAAACCAAACTACCACAAATTGTCATTAGTAAAAAGGGCAGCAAGAATTATATATCTCAATAGGACTTGTTATAATGGTCTATATAGGGTCAACTCATTGGGACAATTCAATGTCCCCATAGGTAGATATGTTAACCCAGACATTGTAATGGAGCATAGGATTCTTGAACTTCATTCATATTTTCACAACAATAATGTTGTATTTAGAAATATGGATTTTGCTGATGCAGTTGCTGATGCTACTATGGGGGATTTTATATATTTTGATCCACCCTATGATTATGATGTGAGTGGATTTACTTCATATTTTTCTGAGGGGTTTTCTCATAATGATACAAAAAGATTAAAAGATGTTGCAGATGCCCTTGTAGACAAAGGTTGCATAGTATTAATAAGTAATAATGCAACTCAATATGTTTTGTCTTTGTTTGATGATGATAGATATACAATAAAAAATATTAGTGCTAATAGATCTATTAACTCTATTGGCAGTAATAGAAGAAATGCAGCAGAGGTTTTAATTTATGGCAGATTATAGCATTACATTTCCACAAGCAAACCAATTTGAAAGGATTATTGCAATAATGAGTTTAACCAACTCAGAAGATTTGCAAAATGATGAACTTCTTTTTGGTGTTTTAGACAATATAACATATAGGCAGGTTCAATATTACTTATCTGCCTGTGAATATCTTGGGTTAATCAATGCTGATAGAACCTATACACAATTAGGTGAAAGTATTAGAGGATTATCATATTCTGATAAAATGATACAATTAGCAAGGGTAGTTGTGTCTGACCCTATAATTGGCACTGTGTTCTTTACTGAGAGACTCCATAGGATAGAAATGTCTGTTGAGGACATAGCACATATAATAAGCAAATACTATACACTTAGTGATGCTGTTTATAGAAGAAGGGCACAAACTGTGATGAGTTGGTTGAAGTGGATAAATGATAATTTTAAGGATGTAGAGTTGTAATTTGCTCCATCCCCAAAATACTTGTATAAATAAAACAAAAACAAGTATGAGAGCAAGTAATAATAAACTCAAAAGGGCAGTTAGAGAGTGCTATGAAAATGGGGATACAATGGGGTTGCCACAACAATATGCTATCCTATCAACAGCAGAGATAATAGATTTGGTGATGATTACAGTTGCCACTCTTATGGGATATGAGGATGAGGTGTATGTTACAGAGTGCCAAAAAGAAAAAGGCAAGAGCAGGATACCTACACATAACAAGCAACAACATTCAAGAAAGATTAGACTATCTTAAATAAGGAAAGCACCTCCAAAGGGTGCTTTTTGCTTTGTATTAGGTGTGCTAACTTGACTCTCATTTGCTATCATAGACTCCTATTTTTGTTAGCAAGTTTGTTAGCAAGAGTAAAAAAATATGCCCCACAGATAACTGTGAGGCATTTTTTCGAGGTCTGAAGCGGATTCGAACCGCTGTAGACGGTTTTGCAGACCGTTGGTTAAGCCACTCGCCCATCAGACCATTCCGAAACAACAAATCACTTTGTTATTACAGGGTGCAAAGATAATGATATTTTTTCAATATCCAAACAAAAGCTAATAAAAAATATTTGAGCGTGCTGTTGGTTTATAGCTTATATGTGCGTAATAGGTTGTAAAACAGTGTTGTAGCCTAAATTTGTTTTCGCATTCGTGCGACGGGGATGTCGAGCATCTCGCGGTATTTTGCCACCGTACGGCGGGCGATGCGGTAGCCCTTCTCGTTGAGAATCTCCATAAGGTTTTCGTCGGTGAGAGGGTGGCGCTTATCCTCGTTGTCGATACACTCCTCAAGGATAGTCTTAATCTCGTGGCTCGACACCTCCTCTCCCGTGGTGGTCTGCATACCCTCCGAGAAGAGAGTCTTGAGCAGGATGATACCAAAGTGGGTCTGAATATATTTGCTATTCACCACACGTGAGATTGTCGAGACGTCGAGGTCTGTGCGATCGGCAATATCCTTGAGAATCATTGGTTTGAGATTGCTCTTGTCGCCATCCTGGAAGTAGTCGCGCTGGAAGTCAAGGATGGTCTGCATCGTGCGCATAAGGGTATCGTGGCGCTGTTTTATTGCCGAGATAAACCACTTTGCGGAGTCTATCTTCGACTTAACGAACTGCACGGCCTCCCTATCTTCGGCCTTGATCGTGCCGTCGGGAGCAACCATATCGCGCATCATATCCTTATATCGTCGTGAGATGCGCACCTCGGGAACGCCAGAGGTGTTGAGCATCAGGCGCATAGTGCCGTCGCTGTTGTCGAGTAGGAAGTCGGGGGTGATATATGGCGCAGCCTCGATGCCACCCTCGCTATATAGGTTGCCTGGCTTAGGTGAGAGCGAGCGGATATACTCTATGGCGCTACGGAAACTATCCTCATCTACCCCAAGGCGTGAGATAAGTCGCTCGTAGTGCTTCTTGGCGAAGGCCTCGAAGTGGTGATCTATAATCTTGAGAGCCAATCGCTTGGTGCTGTTGTCGAGATTCTGGCGACGCATCTGAAGGAGTAGGCACTCCTGTAGGGTGCGCGCCCCGATGCCCGCAGGCTCGAGTTCCTGAACTATGGAGAGCACCTGCTCTATGTGGTCGATGGTAACGTCCATACCTCGTGTGAATGCAAGGTCGTCGCTTAAGGAGGCTATGTCGCGACGAAGGTAGCCGTCGTCGTCGATACTACCGACGATATAGGCGGCGATGACCATATCCTCCTCGCTCAAGGGGTGGAAACGCAACTGCTCGATGAGGGATTCGCCGAGCGAACGGCCCTCGGTGATGAAGATGGGGCGTTGCTTGTCGTCCTTCGAGAAGTTATTTACTCGGGATTTATACGAGGGAGTATCATCCTCCTTGCCGAGGTACTCTTCTACCGATATCTTCTCGGGTGCCTCACCGCCCTCATTCTGACTCTCGGCATCCTCCTCCAAGACGATATTCTCCTCAATCTCACGCTTGATGCGCTCCTCGAGTTGCATCGTGGGGAGTTCCAGGAGTTTTATCATCTGTATCTGTTGCGGAGAGATCTTCGTCTGCAACGATATTGTTTGTTGGAGTCGGTTTGCCATAGTCTATAACTTTACACCTTGTACTTATATAACGCTATAAATGAAGAAGTCGTATAACGGAGTTCTTTTGGCCTATAATTATTTGGCGCAAAAGGACTCTGTTAGACGGCTTCTTCAATTGGTTGAGGTGCTTAGAACTCTGCGTTCTTAGGTGTACGTGGGAATGGAATCACATCACGGATGTTACCCATACCAGTCACGAAGAGCAACAGACGCTCAAAGCCAAGACCGAAACCTGAGTGAGGTGCAGAACCCCAACGACGTGTGTCGAGGTACCACCACAACTCCTTTCGGCTCATACCCAATTCATCTACTCTTGCACAAAGCTTGCCAAAGTCTGCCTCACGCTCCGAACCACCGATAATTTCACCAATCTGTGGGAACAAGACATCCATAGCGCGTACAGTCTTGCCGTCCTCGTTCTGCTTCATATAGAAGGCCTTGATCTCCTTAGGATAGTTGATAAGGATTACTGGGCGCTTGAAATGCTCCTCTACGAGGTAGCGCTCGTGCTCCGACTGCAAGTCGCAACCCCACTCGCAAGGGAACTCGAACTTCTTGCCTGAAGCCTTCAAAATCTCGATACCCTCGGTGTAGTTGAGGCGTACGAAGTCGTTGTCGAGAACGAACTGAAGACGCTCCAAAAGACCCTTATCCCACATCTTGTTCATAAACTCAAGATCCTCACGGCAGTTCTCCAAGGCGTAGCGGATGAGATACTTCAAGAAGTCCTCAGCCAAGTCCATATCGTCCTGAAGTTCGTAGAAGGCCATCTCAGGCTCAATCATCCAGAACTCAGCCAAGTGGCGAGGGGTGTTAGAGTTCTCGGCACGGAAGGTAGGACCGAAGGTATAGATCTGACCCAAAGCCAAGGCACCAAGCTCACCCTCCAACTGACCAGATACGGTGAGGCTACAAGGCTTGCCGAAGAAGTCCTGAGAGTAGTCTACGTTGCCCTCCTCGGTACGTGGAGGGTTGTTCATATCGAGGGTCGATACGTTGAACATAGCACCTGCGCCCTCACAGTCTGATGCTGTGATGAGTGGAGTGTGCAAGTAGTAGAAACCCTTGTCGTTGAAATACTTGTGGATAGCGAAGGCCATAGCGTGGCGGATTCGCAATACAGCACCAAAGGTGTTGGTACGTGGACGGAGGTAGGCGATGTCTCGCAAGAACTCCAATGAGTGACCCTTCTTCTGCAAAGGATATGTCTCAGGGTCTGCAGTGCCATAGATCTCAATCTTTGAGGCCTGCACCTCTACACCCTGGCCAGCACCAAGAGAGGCTACGAGGCTACCGTCTACTCGCAAGCAAGCACCTGTGGTAACACCCTTAAGTTCTGCCTCGTCAATCTTTGCGAGGTCCACAACAACCTGGATGTTGGCTACGCACGAGCCATCGTTTAGAGCGATGAATGCTACGTTCTTGTTGCCACGCTTCGTTCTAACCCAGCCCTTAACGGTGATATCTCTGCCATCACCCTCCATCTTGAGGATCTCGGCAATACGTGTAAGTTTCATAGATTTATATTTTTCGTTCGTTGTTACTACTTAAGTATAGGCCACAAAATTACTAATTTTTTTAGAAACAATAACTTTATTCCCACTTTTTTACGCTCAAAAGTCCCAATTGTTACCCCTTAGTGATCTTTACCGTGGCGCGGTGCGAGAAGGTAATCTTGTTGCCCTTGTCGTCTACGACGGTAAATTGGATGTCGTACTCGTCGTTGCCATAGGCCGTAATTACCAATGTGCCATCAAGCACGGGGGCCATCTTTTCGGAGTCGATAGTACCCCAGTTGTTATAGCCGAGGTAGCCGTACGAGCCATTCCAGTAGGTGCCACCATCGCCCAATTCGCGTGTACCTATCTCGTAAGTCATAGGCTTGCGCTCGCCAGTGGTGTCGGGACGGTAGGTGCCAGCGGGGAGGGTCATAACGCCATCGTTCTCGACGATAAGGTCGAAACGGAAACCATAGAAACCTCCTGCAGGATAACTGAAGAAGTCATTGGCGTTAGGGATGTTGTAGCCACGAAAACGGATGAACGACACATCGCTACGACCAGAGTAGTAGCTGGTGTAGTAGTTGGCTGTGAACGACCAGTTGTCGTCTGCCACCATATCGAAGTCCCCATCAAGGGTAGAGTATGGATCGTCCGAGAGTGGTGGGGTATAGGTGTAGTTATTTATTTTGACAGCACCTGTGTATGAGCCAGTTATGTGCTTACCATTACCTGTCATTAGGTCTACGGTAATGGTCTGAGTTAGGCCCTCGCTGCTTACCATAACACTTCCCGTTAGCACAGCGCCATAGCTATATTTACCATCGTCATCCATCAAACGTGCCGCAGTGCCCATCATGGTATGACCACCCATACTCTCTCCGAGATTTATCACATCGCCGACTGGCGTAGAGAACATCTCGTAGTTCATCGATACATTGTATACGCCATCAGGGATAAGTGGTTCTACGTCAGTGAGTTTTGGGGCTGTGAGTTCCAACGATACGAGGATGCCACCAGTCTGGTGGTTCGACTCATCAAGGGCGCAGTCGTAGAGTTGTACGCCGATGACATCAGCATCTTTGGTGTATACCGAACCGCTGATGAGGTTTGCGTGGATGCCGATGAACTCGGTGTCGTAATCCTCCTCCATCCAAGGGGTTGGAGCGGTAAGAGGAGTGCCGACTTTAAGGGTGATGTCGCCCTCGTAGATGGCTACGATCTCGGTACCATCCTCGAAGGTGTAGTCGTAGGTTATCTTGTATGCTCCAGGCTCGCCCTCTATGGTCACGGTAGCACTTGTAGGCACGATGTTGATTGGAGTATCATAACTATCGTTGCGAACGATGTATGTGTAGTATGAATCGAGGTTGCCATCCTCCTTTGCATCATCCTTTAGGGTGTAGGTACCCAATGGAAGAGTTGGGTTTTCGGGGTCAGTGGCTGGCGCTCCATAGAGTGCGCACCAGAATAGCCTACCATTCACAGTATCAGGGATATATGCTCCATCCATATTCTGGATAATCACCTCGTCAGAGACACCGAAATAGTAGCGATCTACGCCCAAGCCTTCGTAGCCCTTACGATAGATGTTCGAAGAACTCTGGTAGGTAAGGCTGAGGGGTTTGTTAGGGTCTGGCGTAGGCTCAGGCTCAATACCACTCTGGGTCACTGTGATTGTGCAAGAGTCGGCACCCTCGTACTCCACAGATAGAAGTGCTTCGCGACCCTCCTCCGAAGTGTTTTCAGCGACTACGAATTGCATAATCTCCTCGCCAACAATGATGTTGCTAACCCATTCAGCCTCAGTCGATACCTCTACGTTCTTGCTCTCGATGGGATTCTCAATTGTGAAACTTAGGTTGATGGTTTCGCCCTCGGCTGCGACCTCGACACTATTACGGCTCAGTTTGATGACAGGAGTGAGAACTTCAGGCTCTTCGGGTGTGTTTGGCTCGTTTACTATAGGCGCATCCTCCTTGCAACCAACAAACAAGATAGCACATAGTGCTAATATAGCAATAATTCTCTTCATAAAAAGGGTGGGCCACAGTGATTGTTGTTAGCCGAAGCGGGGCCACATTACTTCAACGACTAATTCTAAATTATTAGACAAATATAGGTAATTCCTATAAATATTCAAAAAAAACTTGAAAACTTTTTTTGTTTCTCAAGTTTTTTACGTATGTTTGCAGTGTTAAAAACTATCAAAGAAATGACGCAACGTGAGATAATCATTGACCGAGCATCGAAAATGTTTGTTAGTCAAGGAGTTAAGGCGGTACGTATGGACGATATTGCTCAGGAGTTGAGCATCTCGAAGCGCACCCTCTACGAACTTTTTGGCGACAAGGAGGAGTTGCTCTACCACAGCATCCGATCTTTCTATACCGAGGGACGTGAGCGTCGCTTTCAGCAGAGCCGAGAGTTGAACAACTCGCTTGAGATTATGCTTATCTCCTTGCGAGATATGATCATCCATGCCCCTGTATCGAGTCGTATACGTCGCAACTTAAAGCGCTTCTACCCTTCGGTATTCGTGCGTTTGGAGAACGATGCGCACGCCAACTCGACCGAGGACTTGAAGTGCTGGATAAAGCGCTGTGTCGAGAGCGGTTACTTTACCACTACTGCCGATTGCGACTTCATTGTCAAGGTGTTGCAGGAGAGTGTGCAGGGCATAATGCTTGCTGAAAAGGAGGACCGAGATTCGGTGGAGATGATATCTATGATGACCTACTCGATTGTGATATTTATCCGTGGACTCTGCACACAGAGTGGTATGGAGGTTATCGATAGTTGTTTTACCAAATATTTTGGCAATATACTCTCGTCGGTATCGTTGTAATATGTAATAGAGGTGTAAACGAAATAAATAATATATATAGTGTAGAAAAATGAAAAAGATTGTTTCTCTTATCTGTTGCGCCATCGCGACTTTTGGCGTAGCACAGGCTCAGATGACAACCTCATCAGCCTCGACAGAGACGATTCAACTATCGCTCGACAGTGCGATAGAGATTGCTCTTTCGGACAACCCTACAATCAAGGTAGCAAACCTCGAGATTGAGCGTTACGACTATGTGCGTAAGCAGACCGTCTCATCTCTCTACCCACAGATTGACGCTTCGGCTCAGTACTCTTTGGCGGTACGTCGTCAGGAGATGACCGAGGGTTTCTCGTTTGGTGGTAAGAACACCATCAACGTAGCGGGTACTTTGTCGCTCCCACTCTTTGTGCCATCGGTATATCGCCAGATGAAGATGAACCGTACACAGATGGAGAGCGCTGTGGAGAGCGCACGTGCTAACCGTATCGACTTGGTAGCATCGATTCGTTCGGCCTACTACAATGTCTTGCTTGCCGAGCAGTCGTTGGTAGTGCTTAAGGAGGCTATCGAGACCACACAGCATGTTGTGGATAACACTCGCAACCTCTACGAGAATGGTTTGGCTGCGGAGTACGACTACATCACCGCTCAGGTGCAACTCTCAAATCTCAAGCCACAGGTGCTTCAGGCTGAGAATGCTATCGACATTACTAAGTTGCAGTTGAAGATGTATCTCTCTATCCCTGAGAGTGTTAATATTGAGGTTGAGGGCAGTCTTGACGGTTTCCGCGAGAAGGTACTCTTGGGTGAGGACTACTCTATGGATATCTCGCAGAACACCACTTTGCGCAACTTGGATATACAGCGTGAGTTGCTCGAGCATCAGGAGAAACTTATCCAGACAACACGTATGCCTACGGTAGCAGCCTTTGGCCAGATCTCATATATCGGTCAGGAGCGCGTAGACCTCAGTGGCCTTATGGGTGGTGGTACTCGTGCAGAGCAGGTTAGCGAGCAGTCTAAGTTGTGGTGGCAGTACCCTATCTCTGTGGGCGCACAGATATCTATCCCTATCTTCGCGGGTTTCAAGAAGACAAACCAACTCCGCGAGGTGCGCAACCAGATGGAGCAACTCAACATCCAGCGCGAGTATGCTGAGCAGGGTATCCGCATCCAGATTGAGCAGTCGATAAATACGTTGCTTACCGCACGTGAGACAATGCTTTCGAACGAACTCACCGTGGAGCAGGCTCAGCGTGCCTACGACATCTCGCTTGCTCGTTATAACGCTGGTGCAGGTACTATCCTCGAACTCAACTCATCGCAGTTGTCTTTGACACAGGCGCAGTTGAGTTACTCACAGTCGATTTACGACTATCTCTCGGCTTATGCTCAGTACGAGAAGGCGTTGGGTGTGGAGACCTACGTGACCGAAGAGTAGTGTTAAAGAATGGTTAAACGGAATAATCAAAAAAAACGAAATATTATGAAGAAGAGTCTAATTATGATGGCGGTTGTTGCATTTGTAGGATGTAACAGCGCCAACAACCAAACCACAACAACCGAGGCGACCGAGGAGCAGAAGGCTGTCGCTGTAAAGGTATGCACTGCTGAGAGCGCCTCAGTGGATATCACTGAGGTCTACACTTCGGAGATTCTCCCATACAAGCAGAACGACATTACTCCAGCGGCTCAGGGCCTCCATATCGACGAGATTAAGGTCGATGTAGGTGACCGCGTGCGCAAGGGTCAGGTTGTCGTAACTCTCGACCAGACAAGCCTCAAGCAGCTTGAACTCAACCTCGCAACCGTGCAGGATACATACAACCGTATGAAGCCAGTACACGAGGCAGGTGGCGTCTCTGACCAGCAACTTATCGAGTTGGAGAACACACTTAACCTCCAGAAGGAGATGGTAGAGAATATGCGCAAGAACTCAGTGATTACATCACCTATCTCTGGTGTTGTCACAGCACGTAACTTCGAGAGTGGCGACCTCTTCGCCTCTGCCCCTATCCTCCACATTATGCAGATTGACAAACTTAAGGTTATGGCTAACGTTTCGGAGCAGTACTACACCAGTGTTAAGGTGGGTCAGAAGGTCGATATCGCTGTAGACATCTTCCCAGGTGAGGTCTTCGAGGGTAAGGTATCGCGCATCAACCCAGCGTTGGATGCAAGAACTCGCACCTTTGGTGTGGAGATTACCATCCCTAATAGCAACGAGCGCCTTCGTCCAGGTATGTACGCACGTGCTACATTCAATATGGGTAGTCGTCAGGGTGTCTTGGTTGAGGACGTGGCAGTGCAGAAGCAGGCAGGCTCATCTGAGCGTTTCGTATATGTCATCAAGGATGGCGTAGCAGAGTTCCGCTTGGTGCGCGATGGCCGTCGTGTAGGCAACAAGGTGGATATTGTTGAGGGCTTGGAGCCAGGCGAGCAGGTGGCTACAACATCGTTTGTGCGCCTCACCAACGATGCTAAGGTGGAGATTGTCAATGAGTAATCGACTCCATTAACTCACTACACGTTTATTACTAATAAGTAAAGAGTGCAACTATGAAGATATATGAAACCGCGGTACGAAAACCGATTTCTACTGCACTTATATTCATCGCAGTAATAGTCTTCGGACTATTCTCGGTGACTAAGCTCGGTGTCGATTACTACCCCGAGATTGAGGTGCCATACATCAGTGTTATCACTATGTATCCTGGAGGTAATGCCGAGGATATCGAGACCAACATCACCCGAGTCCTTGAGGATCAACTTAACTCTGTGGATAATCTCGATAAGATTACGTCGCAGTCTAAGGATAATGTGTCGATCATAACCCTCGAATTTGAGTATGGTTGCGATCTTACTGAGGCGGCCAACGATGTTCGCGACATCGTGAGCCGCACACAGTCTATCCTTCCAGATAACGTAGAGTATCCTACGGTAATGAAGATTTCGTCGTCGATGATGCCTATTATGATGCTCTCTATCACCGCTGATGAGAGTTATGCGGCTTTGGCAAAGATTCTCGACGACAAGATGGTAAACGAACTTAACCGTGTTAATGGTATCGGTTCGGTTGCTGTTATCGGTGCGCAGGAGCGTGAGGTACAGGTAAACGTAGATCCTAACAAACTTGAGGCTTATGGCCTCACTATCGAGTCGTTGGGTCAGATTATCGCTGCTGAGAATGTGAATGTCCCAGCCGGTACCCTCGACCTTGGTGATCAGGTGTTTAACCTTAAGTCGGACTTGGAGTTCGACGACTCACGCGAACTTTACGACATCGTAGTATCTAATGCTAACGGTCGTACCGTGATGCTCTCTGACGTATCTACCATTATCGATACCTTGGAGAAGGCAACTATGGATGAGCGTATCAACGGTCGTCGTGGTGTGCGTGTGATGATTCAGAAGCAGACTGGTGCTAACTCCGTACAGATTATCGAGGACGTTCAGGAGCGTCTCGAGAAGATTATCCCTACCTTACCTAACGACTGCGAGGTACAGACCATCTTCGAGACTTCACGCGAGATTAAGGATGCTATCAACTCCCTCTCGGAGACTATTATGTTCGCCTTCATCTTCGTAATCCTCGTGGTTATGTTCTTCTTGGGACGTTGGCGTGCTACGTTCATCATCTGCTTGACAATCCCTATCTCGTTGATTTGTGCCTTTATCTACCTCTTCGCGACAGGCTCTACGCTCAATATCATATCGCTTTCGGCGCTCTCTATCGCTATCGGTATGGTTGTGGATGATGCCATCGTAGTATTGGAGAATATTACCACACATATCGAGCGAGGCTCTAAGCCTAAGGAGGCTGCTATCTACGCTACCAATGAGGTATGGCTCTCGGTTATTGCCACTACGTTGGTTGTTGTTGCCGTGTTTATGCCTTTGACAATGATTCCTGGTATGGCAGGTATCCTCTTTAGAGAGTTGGGTTGGATTGTTACTATCGTGGTGTGTGTATCTACCGCTGCGGCTATCTCCCTTACCCCAATGATGTCGGCATACTTCCTCAAGATTGATGGTGCGGCTCATACATACAAGGGTATCGGTATTATCTACAAGCCTATCGATAAGTTCCTTATCTGGCTCGACAACATCTACGAGCGTGCTTTGCGCTTCGTTGTTCGCTGGAAGAAGAGCGTTATCGCACTGCTCTTGGCCTTCTTTGGTCTCTCGTTGGTGCTTATTACTAAGGTGCCTACCGAGTTCTTCCCACCTTCGGATAATGCTCGTATTACGATGATGGTCAAGTTGCCACAGAACGTACACGTGGATTATACTGCGCGTGTGGCTCGCCAGATTGACAACATCATTGCCGAGAACTTCCCATATATCTACCTTGTATCTACCTCTGCAGGTGCAAGTTCGTCGGATAATGCCTTCGCTGCGATGCAGACAACAGGCTCGCATATCATCAACTTCAATATGCGTATGCCACGTCGCTCGGATATTGAGCGTCCTACAATCTTCGAGATTGCCGATGTACTTCGTAAGGAACTTGATGCTATCCCAGAGATTACCGAGTACTCAGTAACTCCTGGTGGTAGCAATGGTCCTTCAAGTGGTGGTGCAAGTACCGTGAATATCAAGGTCTTTGGTCACGATATGCAGACTGCAATGCGTGTTGCTAAGGAGTTGCGTGGCAAGATGTCTACGCTCAGCACAATGCGTGATGCACAGCTCTCGCGTGAGGATCTCCAGCCAGAGTATAACGTGATTTTCGACCGCGAGAAGATGGCTTACTATGGTATGAACTCTTCTACTGCTGCGCAGTTCGTTCGCAACCGTATCTATGGTTTCGAGTGTACTAAGTATCGTGAGGATGGTGATGAGTACAATATCGTTGTACGTTATGACGAGCCATTCCGTGAGTCGTTGGAGATGGTCGAGAATATCACCCTCTATAGCGCTGCGGGCCAGCCTGTTAAACTTAAGGAGGTGGCACGTGTTGAGGAGTCATTCTCTTCTCCAACCATCGAGCGTGAGAACCGTCAGCGTATCGTTACCGTTAAGGGTGCTGTGGGTGCTAACGTGGCTTTGGGTGACGCTGTTAGCGAGGTGAACGCTATGCTTGCCGACTATGAGGTCCCTTCGGGCATCACCTTGGAGTTGGGAGGTACTATCGAGGATCAGGGCGAGGCCTTTGCCGATATCGTGACACTGCTTTTGCTCATCATCATATTGGTATATATTGTGATGGCTACCCAGTTTGAGTCGTTGGCATACCCATTTATCATTATGTTCACCATCCCATTTGCGGTGTCGGGTGTGTTCATCGCCTTGTATATCACTGGCACTCCACTCTCGCTCATTGCGCTTATTGGTGCTATTATGCTTGTGGGTATCGTGACGAAGAACGGTATCGTGCTTGTGGACTATATGAACTTGCTCGTTGAGCGAGGCTCTAATGTAGCCGATGCGGTTATTGCGGGTGGTAAGAGCCGTTTGCGCCCAGTGCTTATGACCTCACTCACCACTATCCTTGGTATGGTGCCTATGGCTATGGGCCTTGGTGAGGGATCAGAGATTTGGCAGCCTATGGGTATCTCGGTTGTAGGTGGTCTTTTGCTCTCTACCTTGCTCACCCTCTTTATCGTGCCATCGCTCTACGCTATGCTTGAGGGCCGCAAGGAGCGTATGGCCGAGCGTAAGGCTCGCCTCGAGGCTGAGGAGGAGGCATTCATTCGCTCACAGATGAATAAGTAATTGTCGAACAACGGTCGGTGGTTTCGGGCCACCGACCATAAACTATAGAACAGAGATGAAAGCATTTTTCTTGTCATATAACCAGGCACTTACCGATCGTGTAAACCGTATGCTTGACGAGCACGGTGTGCGAGGTTTCACCCGCTGGGCCTTGACCGAGGGTCGTGGTACCTACGATGGTGAGCCTCACTATGGCACCCACGCTTGGCCTTCAATGAATACCTCTATCCTCGCTATCGTCGAGGACGAGAAGGTTCCAGTCTTGCTTGAGGCTGTCCGCGAGATTGACTTCACCACCAAGCAGCAGGGTTCCCGCGCCTTCGTGTGGGACATCACCGAGTGTATGTAGTCGCACCGTTCATAACCTAAAAGCGAGTAGTCTGCCAAGTCTTTGGCGGACTACTCGCTTTTATTGCGTTGCTCTATCGTTTTGGCTATATATGGTCAGTTACTCACGACTCTACTTGGCAATACGTATTACTTGCATTACTTATGGTTAGAATCCGATGGCCTTGCGCTGTGGACCCTTGCCGAGCAACTCCTCCAAGTCGGCCGAGCGACGCAGAATCTCTATCTGTGTGCAACCCACAAACTCGGTTATGGTATAGAGTCGGATGCGACTGTCGTTGCTGAAATTTACGAACAGGGAGAATAGTGTTGCTTGCTCTTTGCTCAGCGACAGCCTCTCGGCGAGGTACTCCAGTGGGCGCTTTGCGGCACGGAAGAAGGCTGGGCAGAATGATGAATCCTCGGCTAAGAGTGTCACCTGCTCAATTGCATCGATGATGGTAAGTTCCATCTTATTGTTAATCCTACGGGGTTTCCACTCCCTCTTCTCCTCTTTTAAGTCTTCAATCCTCTTTCTCATCTTCTTACAGTGCTTATAGGTTAAACAATCATCTTTTCGGGTACAAAACTACCTCCTACATCTGCCAAATAGTGGCATAGGCAGATCAATTAGATACGTTTACCTTCGCAATTCTATCTCGCGCACAATAAAAAAGTGAGGGTGTCCACATATTTGTTGGACACCCCCTTGCTATATAAAATAGTAACTACTTTAGAATCTGAAACCTAAAGTTACCACGGCGCTGTGACGCTTTGTCGAAGTCGAGAAGCAAGCGCTCTGGATATCTACCAAGTCGTTGGTCGTATCATCAGTGGCATTCTCCACTGCGAAGAAGGTCTGAAATGTAGTGTACTTCGTATTGCCATACTGGTAGGCTAAGTCGAGGTAGATAGTGGGTGTGAACTTAAAGCCCACACCTGCGGTGATGAAGGATTGCTTGGTAGCCACAGGGTGCGACACGATAGCATCCTTATACTCCTGCTTAAGCGTAGAGCCATTCCAGATATAACCAGCACGGAGCGCGAGGAATGGTAGTACGTAGCCCTCGATACCGACACGCACGGTATTGCTACCCTTGAAGATACCCTTGAAGTTTGCCTTATAGACATCCTCAAGACCATCGATTGGGGCCTCCTCCAAGCGGATAGTCTGGTACCAACTACGCTCGTAGTCTGCTGAGACGATTACACGTCTACCCAGCGTAAGGGCCACACCCGTAAGAAGGCGTGAGGGTGAGCGATACTCCCAAGAGTAGGGGCCTGAGTCCTCCCAGGTGGGGCTCTCGACGTAGTCTTCGATGTAGCCGAATCGGTTTATGTCATACCCATCGGGGTTATTGCCCGCACTGAGGGTCTCGCTCCACATCTCGGAACTGTAGCGCATAGCCACATTGTAGAAGGTTGGGGTGTGGTAGGCAACGCCTATACGTAGCCAGTTGAAGGGGCGTGCCGTAACACCTATCTTGAAGTTGAACCCCGAACCCTCAATACGTGTAGTCTGCATATAGTTCATATACTGCAACTGGTATGGCATAGCACCGCCCGATGGTGCTTCACCCTCGCCATAGAGGTAGTCTTCGCCGTAGTAGGTCTCACGCTTGTAGTCGAGGCTCTGGATGCCGAGCGATGCACCTACATATATCTTATCCAAGAAGTTGAAGCCTGCGGTTATGGCATATTCGCCCAACGAACCACGTGCTGAAACCGACGAGTACTGGTCGATAATGGCGTTGTCGGCGATGCGGTCGATAAACCAACCCTGCTCATCCTTGTTCGTTAGGCCATTCTTGTAGGCTAGGGTAGCACCCCAATAGTATGGGTCGCCAAAGGCCATCTTGCCCTCGTTGTCGGTCAGCAGTCTATCGACATTCGAGAGGGTGCAGAAGAAGTTGGCCATAGAGTTGATTGCGCTATTGTTGTGCTTAGCCACGAGGTAGTCCTCGTTGTAGTCGGCAATGCGGTTGTAGGCCACGCCAAAGTTTATGTTGGTGACTGCGCCAATGCCCTTATATACAGAGAATACGCCGCCCATACTTCCCATCGCCACACGCTCGGTGTGGTCGTCGAAGGCCTGCATCTTCTTAGGCACATTTGTATAGTAGGGGTCGCCGCCCTTGGTTGGAGACTTGGTGAACTGCATCATTGGCGTAAAACTAACGTCGCTATTCACATACATACCGATACCCGCAGGGTTTAGTGATGCCGAGACCATATCTGCTCCGAGGGCCGTAAAAGCGTTACCCATAGCCATAGAGCGTGCTGTACCGTAGTTATGTGAGGTGAACGAGAGGTTGTAGAGGTCGTACCATCCGATGATGTCGTTATTGAAGGTTGTACCTCCGAAGTTCACGCTCTGAGCCTGTGCTGGGCTGAGCGATATTATCATAGCGACAAGTGCCAGTAGGTTTATATGTAAGCGTCTCATAGAGTCCGTGTTTTGGTTGTTCAACAATACTACAATGCTTTAGGCAATATGTGTGCCTCGGTACGGCCTAACGGCGTGAGGAGGTTGTGCCTCCCGAGCGAGAGGTGCTACCACTGCTGCTGCTACTACCTCCAGAGAATCCTCCTGAGCGACTTGTTGAAGAGCCACTCGAACGGAAGTTCGAAGAGGAACTATTGCTTCGCTGGGTAGATGTGGTACCTCGGTTGATGCTACTACTGCTTGAACTGCTTGAGCGGAAGTTGCTGTTAGTCGAGCCACTATTTACCGAGCCAGAGTTGCGTGTAGGCTGACTCTTAGATACTGATGACGATACTCCGCGACCACTATTTATTCCCGTAGAGGTAGAGCCTGTGCGGTTGGTTTGTGTTGTCGAGCCGTTTCGTGTACCATTGAGGTTGCTACCGCCATAGTTGATGTTCGACGTAGGCGATGTGTAGCGAGAAGCCGAATTGCGTCGGTCACCATTCTTGTAGCCTGGATTCACTACGCTGTTACCTCCGCCATTGCCTGGACGGTAGTCGGGGCGATGGTCAGGACGATGGTGTGGTGGCTGAGCAGGGTAGTGTGGGTGGTAATGGCCTGGGTAAAATCCTGGGTAGTAGCCTGGGTATCCAGGATAGTATGGATAGTAGCCATAGCCCCAATATGGGTTATAGCATATATTCCAGTTCCAATCGTACCACGAGTAGCGAGGATAACCATACCACGAGTAGTAGAATGGGTCTACGTAGACGCTCCAGCCGTAGTTCCAAGGCGAAGAGTAGATGCCGAACGATACGTTCGTTGCACCCCACGAGCCAAACATTGAGGTAATGTACTTTGGCTCTACCCACACCTGATCGCCCGATACCATAATGTTGTAGAAGGCAGGGTCGTAGGCTGTAGCGTAGCGCATAGCATCGCTTGTAGAGTAGTTGTAGTAACTCGATGGCATCTTGTAGGATGGCGAGTTGAAGCCGTAGAGACGGCGAGCGTAGGCACTCTCGTAACTATCGGCCACTACCGAAGAGTAGGAGTTGTAGTATGTGGCCTCCGCAGCGTCGGCCTGCGCCTCTGCCAAGCGAGCATTCCACATAGCCTCACGAGCCTCGGCCAAGGCACGCTCAGCCTCCGCTTCAGCCTTTAGTTGGTTGGCTACCTGTGTGCGGTTGTCGCTAACGTAGAGGTCGTTACTGCCGTATGACATTGAGTTCATCATAGCCGTACAACTACTCATAAGGGTAGCCGTCAAGGCGAGGATGGTTATAAAGAGTGACCTATTCATAGTTCTACAATTTTAGTGTGTCGGGGTGCAACCACTCTCGGTTGCTCTATTACAAAGATACTATATTTTATATATAAATCTCTTTCAGCATTGGTTGATAGACCTAAAAGGGTGGTGAAAGGGATAATTTTGGCGGTGAACCGACCGCCCTTTCGCGGCTTTTCCCCTTTTGTGAGTTCTATCGAGTTCCACTATCCACCTCTCGGCGGTTGAGCAGAGCGTGGGTTATGGTTAGTTCATCTACATACTCCAACTCATCTCCAAAACCTATGCCGCGAGCAATTGTCGTGACCTTAACATCGGGAAAGGCTCTGAGTCGGTTGAGTAGGTAGAAGAGGGTTGTCTCGCCCTCTACGGATGTGGAGATGGCGATGATTACCTCACGTACCTGGCCCGTAAGTAGTTTGTCGGCCAAGAGGTCTATCTTGAGGTCAGAAGGTCCGATGCCCTGCATTGGCGAGATTACGCCACCGAGGACGTGGTAAACTCCGTGGTACTGCCCCGTATTCTCTATCGACAGCAGATCCTGCACCTGTTCCACAACACATATTGTCGAGTGGTCGCGACGGGAGTCGGAGCATATCGGGCATATATCCGTGTCTGAGAGGTTGTTACAACTTACGCAGTAGCGAATCTCGTGGCGGAAGCGCTTGATGCTCTCCGAGAGGGAGTCTGCGGCTTCGGTGTCCATCTTGAGGATGTGCATAGCCAGACGTAGGGCTGTGCGACGACCGATACCTGGCAGACGCTGGAGTTCACTACATACATTATCAAGGAGTCGTGGCATTCTGTATCAGCGTGTTAGATAAGTTCTATTCGAGAGTTTGGAATCCAGCCCTTCTCTCCGTCAGCAAATCGTATCTCGGCCCAGTCGCCGTGTGTGCGCTCAACGAAGATGGTGACACCCTGCGAGGGCTGACGTATGATTTTTGAGGCGCTGTCTGGGGATGCGTGAACGGGGGTTGTGTCGTTGCATAGCACCACAGCACGGTTGTCGTTCAGCACAGCGTTACGGCTTGATATGGCTAACGACAGGGTTGTAATTACGCTAACCAGAAGTGCAAAGGAGACAAAGAAGCAGACCTTGCGCAAGACAATATGTGTGCTAAGCAGGTAGAACATCACAAGGATAAGCATAGCCCCCAGCATCACCAACGATGCTATAGTCCAGCCATTCGACGTAGCGCTATCGCGTAGGGAGTGCCAAAGCACCGCAATAAAACTCTTCGGTACGCTCTCCGTGTCGTTGGTGTGGTCTACGGCCAACTCGAGGTTGTAGCGAGCATCTGCCATTGCAGGGTTTAGGCGCAAGGCACGGTGGTAGTTCAATATGGCACGGCCCAACTCTCCCGAGCCAAAGGGGCGTGTTGTTGTGGCGTGCTGACCGAGTTTGAAGTAGGCATTTGCGAGGTTGTAATAGACATCCTCGTTCGCCTCGCCGAGATTGACAATCTGCGAGAAGGCCTCTACGGCTGAGGTATAATCCTTACTCTCGTAGGCTTCGATGCCCTCCGCCCAGAGAGCCTCGGCCGTTGTCGTTGCATCTGCACCACTACTCTTTTGGGGCATTACCATTGCCACAACGACGAGGAGTAGGGGGGTGATATGGTTTAGTATACTCTTCATAGATTCTGTATCTAGTTTATGCTTCTTAGCGCTTTATACTCTCTTCGATGCGTGATATGACCTCTATTGCCAAGGTGTAGACGTCGCTCATTTCGCCCTCGGCCGAAGGGGCATACTGAGCCTCCTCCGAGCGAGAGATAATCTCGCAGAACTGCTCGGCAAGGGCCGAAGAGACATTACGACGGTACAACTCCTCGCGGATAGTCTCCTTGGTTAGGTTCGATACGGGGATGTTGAACTTGTCGCTGATATAGCCCCACATCGCACGTAGCATCTCTTCGAAGAAGGCGTGGCGGTTGCCCTCCTTCATCGAGCGCTCTGCCATACGCAGGCGCTTTACGGCCATCTTGTCGGCGTGCTTCATTCGGCGTGCCACGACATTGCGGTTGTCGCGGATGCGCTTGCTGAGTGTTACGTATGTTGCGGCAAAGATGGACAACATAGCAACCACGACGAGCCAGAAGATAGGCGTAAGCACAAAGGTCTCGCCCGTTGTAGCCGAAAGACCTGCGGTGTGTATGAAGCGTATGTCGCGGTCGAGTTGGCGCATTGTGCCACCATAGTTGGTGTAGTTGCCTACGATTGGGGCATTGCTCGATGTGCCGTCGTCGAGTACGGTGATTGTGAATGGCTCAGTAGAGAGACTCTTATATTGCTGGGTCTCGGGGTTGAAATAGCAGAACTCTACGGCTCCAATCGAGAAGTCGCCTACGGAGCGGGCTACGAAGGGATAGGTGTAGGTTATGCTTCCCGAAGTTCCTGTGTCGCTGACCTTTATGTTGTCCACAACCTTCGTGTCGTAGAGTTCGAACGACTCGGGCAACGACAACTTGGGTGCTGTGAGGAATTTGAGGTTTCCACTTCCCGAAATGGTTATCTCGAACTGGTCTGCAGAATTGCTAACAATCTCGCTTTCAGGAAGTTTGTATGATATAGTGTAGTTGCCCACGGCACCATTGAAGTTTGCTGGTGCGCCCGCGGGGAACTCCTTGACGTTGATGGTTATAGGCTCGCTCTTGAGGTTGCGTGTTACGTGGTATATCTGTCTACGACCGAAGAAGGGGTCGTGACGGCCGTTATCATTTACTATCACCTGCGCACGCACGCTGAGTGAAGCCTCCGGAATAACAATCTTGCCACTCTGCTGTGGCGAGAGGAGCAACTCCGTAATCTTGTACGTTTCGTAGATGCGTCCGTTATACTCCTCACGCGAGGGGGTATTCTCGAAGGTTAGTTCCTGCGACCAGAAACCATCGAAGGGAGGGATGGTCACATCTTCGACATTGTCGATGTTAGCACGAGTATATAGTACGAGCGATGCTCTTAGCGACTCACCCTTGTAGAGTGATGTCTCCGACACCTTGAGGCGGAGTAAGATATCATCCTTAGAAATCTGACTCTCAGGGTTTTTACGGCTCCTGTTGGTTGTTGTAGCCTCCTCCTTTTCGGCGATTACCTCCACGAGTTGTCGCTTTGTCGAGTAGTTCTTGCCCTCTACCGTTATGGTTGCCGGCTCGATGGTGAACTTACCTGCGCTGTTGGGCAGGAGTACGTATGTATATGTACAAGAGTAACTTGCCGACTGGCGACCGTTGATAAACTGTATGGAGTGTCCCGTAGATACTGAGGGGCCAGCAAGCACGTCGAAGCCCTCGAATGATGGGGCTTTGAAACTATTTTGCTCGGGCTCGGCATCTACCGAAAACTCTACACGGAAGGGCTGTCCCGTAGCCGTGAGGGCTGGGGCATTCACCGTGAATGATACCTGCGCCCACGATGCCACAGAGGATAGGAGCGCAATGCAAAGGAGTGTGAGACGTAATATACTCTTCATCTTACTGTCGTTCTATACGTTCCGAGTATTTGTAGAACGCTTCGGTGGAGCGTTTTATTATCTTTTTGTCGAACGGGTGTCGAACAAAAATGTGGTGTGACGCACAGCCTTCACTGTACGCCACACACACGTAGTTATAGGTTATTAGTGTGCGAAATCTGCGAAGAAGTCGTTACCCTTGTCATCAACGATGATAAATGCTGGGAAGTTCTCCACGTAGATCTTGCGTACAGCCTCCATTCCAAGTTCCTCGAAATCGACTACCTCTACCTTCTTGATAGAGTTCTTAGCGAGGATTGCAGCAGGGCCTCCGATAGAGCCGAGGTAGAAGCCACCATTAGCCTTACAAGCATCTGTTACCTGCTGTGAGCGGTTACCCTTAGCCACCATTACCAATGAGCCACCAGCCTTCTGGAAGAGGTCTACGTATGAGTCCATACGGCCTGCGGTAGTAGGACCGAACGAACCTGAAGCCATACCCTGTGGAGTCTTTGCAGGACCTGCATAATATACAGGGTGGTTCTTGAAGTACTCTGGCATAGGCTTGCCCTCGTCGAGCATCTGCTTGATGCGAGCGTGAGCGATGTCACGAGCAACAACCAACGTACCCTTGAGGTTGAGACGTGTCTTGATAGGATACTTCGACAAGATCTCGCGTACCTTGTCCATACCCTCGTCAAGGTCGATATCTACGGCTGGAGACATCGCTGGAGCCTGTGCTGGGAGGAAGCGTGCTGGGTTCTTCTCCAACTGCTCGAGGAAGATACCCTCTGGGGTGATTTTAGCCTTGATGTTACGGTCTGCCGAGCAACTTACGCCGATAGCCACAGGGCAAGAGGCAGCGTGACGAGGTGCGCGGATAACGCGAACGTCGTGAACGTAGTACTTACCACCGAACTGTGCGCCGAGGCCAATCTCCTGGCAAATCTTCTGTACCTTAGCCTCCCACTCCAAGTCGCGGAAGCAACGGCCACCCTCATTGCCCGAAGTTGGGAGTTCGTCGAGGTAACCTGCTGAAGCCTTCTTCACTGTAGAGAGACACATCTCTGCTGATGTACCACCGATGCAGATAGCCAAGTGGTATGGAGGACACGCTGAGGTGCCGAGGTCGAGGATATGCTTCTTGATGAAGGCAGTGAGAGACTCCTCGTTGAGGAGAGCCTTAGTCTGCTGGTAGAGGAATGTCTTGTTTGCAGAGCCACCACCCTTAGTGATGAACAAGAACTCGTACTCCATACCTGGGTGACCACCATAGATGTCGATCTGTGCTGGGAGGTTGGTTGCAGAGTTCTTCTCCTCGGTCATAGTGAAAGGAACGACCTGTGAGTAGCGCAAGTTACGCTCCTTGTAGGTTTCGTATACACCGCGTGAGATGCACTCAGCATCGTTAGCGCCAGTGTAAACATCCTCGCCCTTGTGGCCGATACAGATTGCTGTACCAGTATCCTGGCACGTTGGCAACTCGCCCTCGGCAGCAACACACTGGTTCATAAGCATTGTGTATGCTACGAACTTGTCGTTGTCGGTAGCCTCTGGATCCTCAAGGATGTTTGCAAGTTTCTGGAGGTGTGAGGCGCGGAGGTAGAACGACACATCGCCATAAGCCTCCTTAGCCAACAACTCAAGACCCTTAGGGTCTACCTTCAAAATCTTACGTCCGTCGCACTCAACGACCTTTACATAATCCTTCGTAAGAAGGCGGTACTCCGTCTTATCCTCCTGGATAGGGAACGGCTCCTGATAGATAAATTCAGCCATAGTGAATCTTCGTTTTTATTGTTGTATGATTATAAGTTCTTTATAAATTCGATGATGCCAAAGACGAATACCACCGACACCAATACGGGGCATACGTAGCGCAGCAAGAAGCGAATTACGGGGTATGTAGCCTTGTCCACACCCCCCTGAGCCGTGAGTTCGGCCTTCATATCCTCGCTCTTCCACAACCAGCCCACGAATATAGCGGTGAGGATGCCGAGGAGTGGCAACATCACAATAGCGGTGAAGTTGTCCAATAGCGAGAAGATGTTCATTCCTGCGATCTTGATGTCGCTCCAGTCGCCCAAAGAGAGCGATGCTACAGTAGCCAAGAGGATAGTTGCCACGGTGACAATGATAGCACCCTTGTTACGCGACATACCACGCTTCTCGACGAAGTACGATGTCACGGCCTCGTGCATAGATATTGTTGAAGAGAGGGCAGCAAGACCCAAGAGCAGGAAGAAGAGAGTCGCCCAAATGTTACCCAAAGGCATAGAAGAGAATACCTTAGGCATTGCCACAAAGGCGAGTTGTGGGCCATTCTCGTTCTCCACACCTGCCGAGAAGATGATTACGGCAGCGATGAGGGCAACGAGGGTGTCGAGCGACACGACGCTGATTGCCGTACCCGCGATCTTGGTGCCATCCTTGAAGTACGAGCCGTAGATGAGCATAGCACCCATACCTACAGAGAGGGTGAAGAATGCCTGTCCCATAGCAGCGAGGAATGTAGAGCCTGAGACCTTCGAGAAGTCTGGGGTGAAGACGTTTGTCAAGGCCTCGCGTCCCTCAGGTAGCCACAAAGAGTAGATAGCCAAGACGATGAGGATGGCAAATAGGAGTGGCATCATCACCTTAGAGGCCTTCTCGATACCACCCTGCACACCACCCACGATGATAAAGTGGTTGGCGATGATAAAGAGGTATGTGTAGATGAGAGGTCTCCAGGTCGCTGTGGTAAATGAGGTGAAGAAGCCACCGAAGTCTGAGCCTATGCTATCCGTAGCCGAGGCGATGGTGTAGTTGAGTGTCCATCCCGAGATTACGAAGTAATAGCCCATAATGAGGAATACCGAGATGATACCCATAGCACCGAGCCAGCCCCATCCCTTACGCAACTTGGCGTAGGCATCTATTGGGTTACACTTAGAGTTGTGGCCCACAGCGAACTCTGCGATGAGCAGAGGGAGGCCGAGTAGAAGGATACAGCCGAGGTAGATGAGGATGAAGGCACCACCACCATTCTCGGAGGTTATATATGGGAAACGCCAGATGTTTCCGAGACCGATGGCCGAGCCTGCGGCTGCAAGGATTGCAGCGAGTTTACCACCGAAGCCTCCACGATTTGTTGTCACTTGTGACATACTCTTATCCAATTAAAGTTACGCTTACTTTGTCAATTTTTCCACCCAATGGAGGTGCTATCTTCGCTACGGTACACTCCACCTCGATAATTTGGGGGAACTCCGCCTTTACTGCCTCGATGATGTTCGAGGCGGCAGCCTCTATGGTGCGCTGAGTGCGCTTCATAGTGCGCTCGACGATCTCGTAGACGGTGAGGTAGTTCACGGCCTGCGTCACGTCGTCGCTTTGGGGGAGGTCACCCAAGGTGGTGCGGATTACCATATCCACACGGAAACGGTTACCCACCTGTTGCTCAAGGTCGTAGCAACCGTGGTAGGCACGAAGATAGATGCCATCAAGGCGTATGGTGTATATCGGGTTCACGTTACTCAACAGTGATTAGGAAGTAGTTCTTCTTGCCACGCTGTACGAGGAGGTACTTACCAGCGATAAGGTCGCTCTCGCCAACCTCGCGCATAGCATCCGCAACCTTCTCCTTGTTGAGTTGTACGCCACTGCCCTGTACCATCTTGCGGCACTCACCCTTGGAAGGGAACACCTTGCACACCTCTGCCACGATGTCGATAAATGGCTTTGTGAGGTCGTTACGGGTGATGGTGAACTGTGGTACACCCTCGAACACCTGCAAAAGGGTAGCCTCATCCAACGAGCGGAGAGCCTCCGAAGTGGCGTTGCCGAAGAGGATGTTTGATGCCGCCTGAGCCTTCTCCAACTCCTCCTTAGAGTGGATTGCTGTAGTGAGTTCCTCAGCCAAACGCTTCTGCAAGATGCGCAAGTGTGGAGCCTCGTCGTGCTCGGCGATAAGTGTCTCGATAGTCTGGCGGTCGAGCAGAGTGAAGATCTTGATGTAGCGCTTAGCATCCTCATCGCTCACGTTGAGCCAGAACTGGTAGAACTTGTAAGGCGAGGTGTAGCGAGCATCGAGCCATACGTTACCGCTCTCGGTCTTACCAAACTTGGTGCCATCAGCCTTGGTGATTAGTGGGCAGGTGATAGCAAAGGCCTCAGCCTCAGAGCCGAGCTTGCGGCGGATAAGTTCTGTACCTGTAGTGATGTTACCCCACTGGTCTGCACCACCGAGCTGGAGCTTACAGTCGTACTCCTGGTAGAGGTGCAAGAAGTCGTAACCCTGCAAAAGTTGGTATGTGAACTCCGTAAACGACATACCGTCGCCCTCGCCATTGAAGCGCTTCTTTACAGAGTCCTTAGCCATCATATAGTTCACGGTGATACACTTACCGATGTCGCGTGCGAAGTCGAGGAATGAGAACTCCTTCATCCAGTCGTAGTTGTTCACCAAGATAGCGTGGTTCTCGGCTGTAGAGTCGAAGTCGATAAGTTTAGCCAACTGACGACGAAGTGCCTCCTGATTGTGGCGGAGGGTTGTCTCGTCGAGGAGGTTGCGCTCCTGTGACTTACCCGAAGGGTCACCAATCATACCCGTAGCACCACCAATAAGGGCGATGGGGCGGTGGCCACACATCTGGAAGTGCTTCAAAATCATAACACCTACGAGGTGGCCGATATGTAGTGAGTCGGCCGTAGGGTCGATGCCCAAGTATGCCGAAGTCATACCCTTCTGCAACTGCTCCTTGGTGCCTGGCATCACGGTATGAATCATACCGCGCCACTCGAGTTCTTCAATGAAATCCTTAATCATTATTCGTTTGTTTTTAGTTAATTATCTAATTATTAATGTGTTACTTGTTAGTTTTGAGGGGCCTTATTCAGCGTCGAGTCCGAGTTTCTCGATCATATCGAGGAGCTTGTCGTTCTTCGTCACCAGGTGTCGGAGTCTATCCTCAAGGGTGATTGGACGAGCCACACGTATCTGCTCGTTCACTGTCACGGCAATCTCGATAAGGCCCTTCACACCACTAGCCTGGGCTATCAACTTCTGCAAGTCGCTCTTTTCGTGGTATATCTCATCCCTTGCACCCTCCGAGGCTACGGTTACCATAATGGTGTTACCCTCGATAGTCATACTATCGAATATCACGCCGAGACGCTTGCGATATTTTGTCACCCTCTCGACTATCTTGTCTCGGGCGGTGGATAGTTTCTCCTCGCAGTATGGGTCTATGTGCGACGTTATTCGTGCCTCCAAGGCCTCCTGCTCACTCATTATCTCCGAAGCACTCTTTGCCTCGCTACGTAGTAGGCCCGTGAGGGATGGTAGGCGAGGTGAGCGACCTGTGCGAACGGCTCTTTGGGGCTCTTCAGGTTGTGGCTGTACGCTTGGTGCTACACTCTCTGGTTGTGTGGTCTCAAGAGGTCGTGTCACCGTCACTACGGCCTGGGGTGCAGGAGCCTGCGGTTGTGGCTGTGCGCTCTGAGGTACCGGGATTGTGGTATCCAAGGGTGGAAGTTGTATCGAGGTGTCGAAACTTGTCTCCACTATACCCTCGATGAACTCCACGAGGTTATCTATCCCCTCATTTTTTTTTTGACCGAGACCCGCAATCTTCATAAGTCCCAGTTCCACAAGCAGTCGTTGATTCGAAGACTGTCGTATCTTGCTATCTGCCTCCGTAAGTAGCGATATTGCAGTGAAGAGGAATTGCTCGCTACAACGTGTCGCCTGCTCCTTGTAACGCTCCACAAGGGTTCCCGTGAACTCTATGAGCGATACGGCAGGACCCTTAGCCATAAGAAGGTCTCTGAAGTGGGCGTTAAGACCCGAGATGAATACCTGTGGTGAGAAGCCTCGTGAAAGCACCTCGTCGAAGCGCAGAAGGGTCTCCACGTAGTTTCCTGCCAAGAGCAACTCCGTAACCGAGAAGTAGGTGTCGTAGTCGAGTACGTTGAGTGTTGAGGCTACATCCTTGTAGTTGAGGTTGTTACCGCAGAACGATACCGCCTTGTCGAACATCGACAGTGCATCGCGCATACCGCCATCGGCCTTGTGTGCGATAAGGTTGAGGGCTTCGTCATCGGCCGTAACACCCTCCTTGTTTGCGATATAGCGGAGGTACTCCACGCCATCCTCGACCTTTATGCGGTTGAAGTCGTAGATCTGGCAACGTGAGAGGATTGTAGGGATAATCTTATGTTTCTCGGTTGTCGCAAGGATAAATATGGCGTGACGTGGTGGCTCCTCAAGGGTTTTGAGGAAGGCGTTGAATGCCGCTGCTGAGAGCATATGCACCTCGTCGATAACGAATACCGAGTAGCTGCCCTGCTGTGGGATGATGCGCACCTGCTCTATGAGGTTGCGGATATCATCCACCGAGTTGTTTGACGCGGCATCGAGTTCGTGGACATTGAGCGAACGGCCCTCATTGAACGAGCGACACGACTCACACTCGTTGCAAGCCTCGCCACCCTGAGGGTTGAGGCAGTTGATAGCCTTAGCGAAGATACGGGCGCAGGTTGTCTTGCCCACACCGCGAGGTCCGCAGAAGAGGTATGCGTGTGCCAACTGGCCACGCTCAATGGCATTCTTCAATGTCGAAGTAATGTGTCGTTGTCCTACAACCGACGCAAAGGTTGCGGGACGGTACTTGCGTGCTGAAACAATAAAATTATCCATAACTTGACAAAGGTAGTAAAATTTTCTCTCAATAACGCACGCATACGCGCATAATTTTGCACGAGGTTGCAGTTTTTAGGAAGAAAAGGGTATATTTGCAACATAAAACAGAAGATAACGAATCGAATGGCTATGCGAAAAATAGAACTTATATTGGTGGTTTTGTCTCTTGTGTGTGGCATTGCAAAAGCCTCGGCTCAGGAGGTAGATACAAGGGGTTTCAACCTTATCGTCGTGGGTGACCCACAGCC
Organism: Alistipes sp.; assembly: GCA_017555905.1. GTDB lineage: Bacteria > Bacteroidota > Bacteroidia > Bacteroidales > Rikenellaceae > Alistipes. The sequence goes on from JAFZFP010000003.1 coordinate 36,592, forward strand.
TCAGACCGAGGAGCAGTTGGGGCGTCTGGAGAGCGAGATAATACCCCATATAGCCACTATAGTCGAGCGATATAAGGCTGAGAGCGACCTCCCTACGGCGATACTCCTTACGGGTGATGTGGTGTGGGATACTATGTCGTTTTTGCCACGTGTTAAGGCTCTTTTCGAGGGGCTTGAAGTTGATGTCTATGCCGTTATGGGCAACCACGATCACGATAGGCAAAACCCACGTAATGAGCGCGTTGCTGAGAGCCACTACGTGCAGGTGTTTGGCCCAAAGAACTACGCAGTGGCGATGGGCGAGAGCCTACTCTTGGGTTTGGATAATATAAGTTATAATAGTTACGAAGATTATACTCTTCAAGTTGATTTAAGGCAGCGTCGCTGGCTGCGAAGGGTTGTGCGACAGACAGAAGAGAATGTACGCCTTGTGGTGGCAATGCACGCTCCAGCGGTAGATTTTAGAGATGGCTGCGAGCCTCTTCCATATACCCGTAAGTTGCTACGCATACTCAAGGGCCGTCGTGTGAATTTTGTCACTGGCCATCGTCACCGTCACGCCATTGCCGAGATTGCAGAGGGTGTTATGGAGATAAGTGTGTCGCAGGTGAATGGAAACTTGTGGTTTGCCCCCTTGTGTGGCGACGGTATGCCACGTGCGGTGCTATGTATCGAGGAGCGTGATGGGGAGTGGCAGTGGCACTACGACATCCTTGACCGAGAATCGAACAACCCGATATACCTCCTCAGTGATGAGCATAGTCGCGAGGTGGTGATTAAGGTGGCTGGCTGGGAGGATGCTTGGCGTGTGGAGTGGACAGAGAATGGTAATGCGATGGGTGCTATGGAGCAGTTCACGATGGTAGATCCCGAGTATATGCGCTATGTTGAGCAGGAGGCCAACTATTCCGAGATCATTATGCAACGCCTTCGCCGTTCGGCAATGCCTCGCAACCACTACTTCCGTTGCACACCGTCGGAGGACGCTACCAACGTAACTATCAATGTGACAGATCGTTTTGGTCGAGTATACAGCCATACGGTGGAGTAGGTATACCTACGCGATATATAAAACAAAAAAAAGGGCTGTTGAGCCCTTTTTTTGTCTGAGTATATGAGGTGTTACTCTGTTCTGAAGTCCTCGATGGTCACGCTACCCTCGTAAGTTCCAGTGATGCGATTGCCCAAATCGTCCTTGACGTCGAATGTAGCGCGGAACTTATCGCTATTCTCGATAGCCTCAATATTGAATACGCCACCAGCGATAGGTGCCAAAGCCTCCGCCTGAGTCTGGGTAGTTGTCTGAGTGTACCACGAACCAGCATTGTAGAGGCCGTCAAAGTCTTCGATTACGTGGCCAATCATCAACGTACCGACGCTCCACTTGTCGTCAGAGCCCACGAACTTGCCCGTAGGAACTACCAACTCCTCGGTTGTAGCACCCGCCTGAGACTCATACAATACCTCAAGCCAAATCATCTGGCGATTAATAACATCCATAAAGTAGAACTGCCAAATATAGATGCCTGTGCCATTGTCGTCGCCATAGCAATCTGCAAAGACGTAGGTGTCCTCGTTGAGATCCATCACCACGTCGTTGGTAAGGGTAGAGAGAGGATCGTTATTTACGATAACTGCACCAGCCTGGCTAATCTTCACCTCTGCCGAAGCCTCGCCATAGGAGAGTTCTACTGTTGCTGAGCGTGGGGCCTCCGAAGTGTTCTCGGCGATGACGAATACCATAGTATTCTCCTCGGTAACACCCTCCTTTAGGCTCACCCAGTTATCCTCGATGTTTGCCTCTACAGAGAGACCCTCTTTAGGGTTCTCAATAGCATAAGTTACGGTGTACTCCTCACCCTCGGCAATGGCGATAAAACTCTTTGCCGATGTGATGGTAAGCACCGGAGCAGGACCCTCCTGCTCGGTGCCTCCGTTATTATCGCCTGTTCCTGGCGTTGGTGTAGGAGTCTCTGGCGAACAAGCGACAGTGACCATTAGCACCAACGAAAATAGATACTTAAGACTCTTCATAGCGCTTACTTACGTGCTGGTTTAGCCTCTGTGCGTACTACACAACTTGCAGCAGACTGCTGGTACACGTTGTGTGTATATGTTGCAGTACACTCACCAGTGATCTTGTTGCCCTGGTCGTCCTTAAGATCCAAGACTGCAGTGACAGTGCCATTGTTATTCTTGGTAAATGTAACCTTACCCTCGCGGATAGTAGCATAAGCCTCATCCGTATAGTACCAAGACCACATATTGTCGTTGTAAGAGTTGAGGAAGCCAGGAAGAATAATCTTATCGAGGGTAATATCCTCAGATACTACGAACTCGCCCTGAGGAACAAGCTCGTTGTATGGCAAGAAGAGATCCAACTGAAGGCTGTGGTACTCGTCGCTGTTGTCTCTAACGTAGATAGTCCAGTAGTTGCGGCCCAATACGTAGTAGTCGAGGCTACACTCGCCACGGAGCGATGGGTTCTCGAATGGGATGTGGAGGTCGCCAGTAAGGGTAGATGCTACGTAGCCATTGCCCTTGAACAACTTAGTGTTGTCTACCTCGATATCGTTTGATGAGAATACATACAACTTACCATCCTTACCCTTGAGAGTACAGTAGATAGTGCCATTCTCAACGGTTACAGAACCATCAGAGAAGAATGTCTCAACGCCTGCACCTGTAGCATCATACAAAGATGAGTATGTTGCTCCAATAGTTCCAGCCTCGCCAGAGTCCTCGCTATCGAAGAGGTAGAGACCATCAGGAACGCGGAATGATGCGTTGTAGTTCTCCGCTGGAGTTGAAGAGTAGAGGTCGAGGTAGAGGTATATGTTGCCTGCGTAGACGTGATTCTCGCCAGTGACGATGTCTACGCAGTTCTCCATAGTAGACAAAACTACGCAGTAGTTGTAGTCGTTCTCTGTAGCACCATACATATTGCCGAAGTAGTTACCCGACATATATGGAAGGTTTACTGCCTCTGATGGGTCTGGGATTGGATCTGGCTCAGATCCAGCGTGTGCAGCCTGGTTGATAACGACCTCGGCTGTAACCTCGCCGTAAGTGAGGATAACCTTGCCAGTACGTGGCTCAGTAGCGGTGTTTGGCTTAACGGTGTAAGAGAAGTCGCCCTCACCAGCGTAGTAGTCGTTCTCAATCCAATCAGCAGTGCTGTATGACTCGATGAAGTAGACACCCACCTTAGGGTTCTCAATCTCGTAGTAGATCTTGCAAGGACCACCTTCAGCAGAGAACTCCATAGGGTTTGCCGACTTGATGATGATAGCGTAGTCGATCTCAGGCTTTGGATCCTCTGTTGGCTCAGCAGCAGCCTGGTTGATAACGATCTCGTAGTCGCGGTCGTAGGTAACTACGATAGTTGCGCTACGTGACTCCTCGACCTCGTTCTTAGCAACGATGAAGTAGAGAGTGTTCTCCTCCTTAGTTGCCTCGCTATCCTCCAAAATCCACTCGGCCTCGGTGGCAGCAGTTACTATGAGGGTCTCATCAGGGTTGGTGATGGCATACTTGATTACGCAAGCGCCACCCTCGGCAGTGAACTCCATAGGGTTCTCGGTAACAATCTGGAACTCAATGGTTGGATTCTCGGTGTTACCACCGTTCTCATTACCATTGTTTTCGCCGTTGTCATCGCCTGGTGTCTGCTCATTGCCAGGATTCTCCACAGGAGCCTCCTCGCAAGAAGAGAAGGTGAATGCGAATGCACAAAGTGCAAAGCAAAGCAATAGTTTTTTCATTGTAAATTGTATTTTTTAAGTTTTTATTGTTTGAATCGAATAATTCCTACCACAAAGGTAGGAAAATATAACGATTCTGCAAATTATTGTTAGCGAATTAACGATACACTCTTCGAGACAGAGAGTGTGGCTATAGATATACGACAGTCGGGTACAGCCTCTTTTATTGCGGCTATGCAGGAACTTATCGTAGCACCCGTGGTTAGAACGTCATCGACCACAAGGATATGTTTCGATTTAAGGCGTTCGGGGTAGCGTACGCCAAAGAGGTGTTCGGTGTTTAGCCACCTATCGTGCGACTTTTTACGTGCTTGTGCAGGGTTGTTCCTCAGACGACGTACCGAGCGGTCATCTACGGATTTCCCCAACTGCTTGGCGATACCTTCGGCCAAATAGGTCGATTGGTTGTAGCCACGGCCTAAAATCTTTATCGGATGGAGAGGAACTGGAAGGATTATGTCGATGTCATCGTAGAGGCCCGAGGCCTTGAGTTCAGCACCATACCATAGCCCAAGGTTGTACGCATACAACCATTTGCCACCATATTTGAAACTGTGGATGCTCTTTTGCCAGGGCGACTGGTGGTTGAAGAATAGGAAAGAGGAACCCTCGACAATGGGAACGATGCCGTCGAAGCGACTCTTCACGGGGTTGTCACTCCTTGTCCAGTAGTTGGTTAGTGGGGCTTCGTAGCGACAGTAGGGGCATATATTGTACACAGAGGGTGCGACGTGGCGACCACAGATGATGCAACACGACGGGAAGAGGGTGGAGACTATGTCTCGGACTATGTTACCAACAATCGACATCGACATCTATCTTTATACCCTTATACTCCTTTTTCGAGTCGTAGTTATCGAGTGCCTGACGCAGTAGTGTGCGGGCCCTCTGCATCGAGGCGCCAGCCTCAATCTTGAGAAGTATCTCGGCACGATGCTCACCACGTAGCATCTCCAACGACGAAGATACGGGGCCCATAATGCGTGTGCCAAACTTCTTGCGCAGGATGTCGGCAAGGGCGTGGGCAGCACGGTGTAGGGTATTGTAGTCGGTGTGGCGTATAAGTATGCGTGTGAGGTGAGAGTATGGTGGGTAGCCAAAGGCCTTACGTTCGTTGAGTTCGGTGAGGGCCATAGCGCGGTAGTCGCCCGATGCAACCTGCTGTATAACAGGGTGCTTGGGTTGCGAGGTCTGTATTATCACACGACCACGGTCGTTACGACGGCCAGCACGTCCAGCAACCTGCATCATAAGTTGAAAGGCTCGCTCCGAGGCCCTGAAGTCGGGGGTGGAGAGGAGGTTGTCGGCATTGAGGATTCCGACGGTGCTGACCCCTCCGAAGTCGAAGCCCTTGGTGACTATCTGTGTGCCGACAAGGATGTCGGCCTCGTGGTTTTCGAAGCGGTGAACTATGCGCTTAAAGGCGCTCTCGGATGTCGATGTGTCGCCATCTAAACGCTCCACACGAGCCTCAGGGAAGAGGCGTGATATCTCCTCTGTGGCTCGCTCTGTGCCAAATCCCATAAGTGCCATATCCTGAATGTCGCAGTTGGGGCATACCGAGGGGATAGGCATCGTATAACCGCAGTAGTGGCACTCCATACGTGAGGTTGCCTTGTGGCGTGTCAGGGTGACGTTGCAGTGGGGACAGCGGGGCGAGTAGCCACACGTGCGACACTGTATGTAGGGTGAGTAACCACGACGATTCTGGAAGAGGATGGCTTGGTCGCCAGCGCTCAGTGTGCGAGCTATGTCGTTGAGTAGGTCGAGGTTGAAGTGGGTCTTGCGCTCACCACGCTTCACAGCTCGTATGGTGTCCGACACCACCACTTCGGGCAATACACCCTCGCCCCAGCGTTCCGCAAGTTCTACGTAGGCATACTTTCCCATCTGGGCATTCACGTAACTCTCCAGCGAGGGGGTTGCGCTACCCAGTACTACATTGGCGCCATAGATGCGCCCCATAATTACGGCGCAGTCGCGGGCGTTGTAGCGTGGTGCTATGTCGCTCTGCTTGTAGTTTATGTCGTGCTCCTCGTCCACGATGATAAGTCCTGTGGAGTGCATCGGTAGGAATATCGACGAACGCACACCAACGATGAGTTCTCCTCCCGTGGAGGTTGTCAGTCGCAGGAATGTATGGCCACGTCGCAGGGCCGTAAGTTGTGAGTGGTAGGTGGTTATGTGACCCTCGAAGATCTGTTCAAGTCGCTCGACAAGTTGCGAGGTGATGACAATCTCGGGTACGAGCAACAGCACGTCACGCCCTTGGCTTAGGGCGTCGGCGATGAGGTGGATATATATTTCGGTCTTTCCCGATCCAGTGACACCGTGAAGGAGAGCCACCCGCTGTTGGCTGTGGGCCTCGTAGATTTTGTTGAGCGCCTCGCTCTGTGCCTCGGATAGTGTTGGACGCAGGAAGTGCGAGGTGGCGCTGTTGCGCTCCACTAAGCGTCGCTCCTCAAGGAGGAGGTTGCTCTTGCGAAGGGATAGGAGGTGTGTGGTCTCAATGTTTAGGAGACGGCGTGGGATGAAGCCATCCGCGCCTCCTTGCTCCTTGATAGCCAAGGCTATAGCATCGAGGAGTTCTGTACGTCGTGGGGCGCGACGACAATGTCTCTTGTTGTACTCAAGGAGTGCCTCCTCCGAGCGTAACTCCTCCGCAAGGGCTATATATCGCTCCGTTGGTGGCTCTATGCTACGCTCGTTGAGTTCCGAGAGTGAGTTTGCCGAGGGCTTCGTGAGCGAGGGCAGTGCCATACGCATCACCTCGCCCAGAGTACACATATAGTACTCGGCAATCCACTCCCACAACCTCTGCATCGCCTCGGTGAGTAGTGGCGAGGAGTAGGGTCGTAGGAGTATAGGTTTTATGCGAGGGAAGTCGGGGCGCTGGTCGCTAATGCTCCAGACGATACCCGTATAATAACGACTGCTGCCAAATTGTACCACCACAGCATCGCCTACCTTCACTCCCAGCCCTTCATCTAACGAGAAGGTGTACATTGGTTGCGCCAATGGTAGAACTACCTGTGCGTACAACATCGCAGCAGTCGTTTAATATGTGATAATATGCTCTATTAGAGCTTGTTCAAGGCATCGAAGCCCTGACCGTAAACACCCATTACTGAGCCTACGGTGATGAATGCGCTTGAGTCCTCCTCGCGCACAAACTTCAGAATCATCGAGGTATCGCGCTTACGGCAAACGACCATCACAGCCTTAGATGGGGTCTTAGAGTACCAACCCATAGCGTCGATGAGTGTTGCACCACGCTGAGCCTTGGTATTGATCATATCAGCCATCTTCTCGTAATCCTTGCAGAAGATCATAATCTGATTAGACTGCTGGTTACCTGACTGTACGAAGTCTACGGTGTAGCCGATAACAGCAATCATAATGAAACCGTAAACCATACGTGCGAAGGCCTCAGGAGCCAATGGCGAGATGTTGGTCATCTCGATAAGGCCTGCATCTGTAGCCATACTAACTGTAGTGTGGAGGAATACAGATGAGATGAGGATACCGCAGTCGGTCATAAGCAATACCTTACCGTAACTTACTGTGCGGAACTTATTGATAATCATCGCAACGATATCTGTACCACCAGTTGAGCCACCCTGCATAAACGATACAGCGATACCCACACCGCAAGATGCAGCACCGAGGACAACCATCAACAAACGCCAAGCATCAACACCCTTGAATACATTGACTACCAATGCTGGGTCGAGGAACTCAACGAGGTTGAACATCACCGACATCATCAAGATACAGTACAAGGTCTTGATACCGAACTTCCAACCCACGATCATCACACCGAGGATGAGCAAGATGCAGTTGATGATGAAGATCAAGTTACCGATGGTGAAGAAACCTGCCGAGAGTGAAACAGGGAGGATAGCGTTGATGAGTGTTGCCAAACCTGCAGCACCACCACCCATACCACCAGCAGGAAGTACGCACATCTGCCAGCCGAAGGCGTAGCAGAACATACCGAAGGTCATAAGGAGATACTCCTTAATGCCGACCATAATGTCACGAGACGATAGTTTCATAACTCTATCAATTCAGTTTTTAAAAGTTTAGGCTAATTTACGATTGTAAAATATAAATTTTACGTTTCAATTTTCGGGACAAATGTACAAACTTTAGTACGAAAACTGCAAAAAAACGCAAATATTTTAAACAGAAGTGTGCAAATGGCTAAGTTTTAACCACTTGCACACACCCTATTTTTAATACCAAGCCCTCTTTTCTGAGCCCATCACGAATTTCAACTCGCCACCGCTCACAATTTCGTCGTGGGTGATGTAGTTGCGCTCCAAAGGCTCGCCATTGAGTTCTACGCTCTGAACGTAGCGTCTTTCTGGGGTGTAGCCCTCACGGATAATAGTGAAGATGCCACCCTCAACATCCATCTCGGCACGATCCATCAAAGGCACGCCAAGCACATATTTGCCCGCCGCAGGCTCTACTGGGTAGAAGCCCAAAGTGGTCATCACGTACCACGCCGACATCTGGCCGACATCCTCGTTTCCTGAGAGACCGTCTGGCTCGGTAGAGTACATAATATCGCAAATCTCGTAGATGAGGTCGGCAGCCTTCCAAGGCTCACCCAACATAGTGTAGAAATAGACGATGTGGTGGCTTGGCTCGTTGCCGTGAACATACTGGCCAATGAGGCCTGAGATATCTGGCGTAACATCCTCACCCTCCATCTTGGTATCTGCGGTGAAGAGGCCGTCGAGACGCTCGATAGTCTGCTCCACACCACCGAAGCACTCAACCAAGAGGTCGAGGTCCTGAGGGACTAACCACGTGTACTGCCAAGCATTACCCTCGCAGTACTCGTTTGAGATACGAGATGCGTTGTATGGATTGAAATCCTCGCGCCACTCACCTGTAGAGGACTTGCCACGCACGAAGCCTGTAGAGTGGTCGAAGTAGTTGAGCCAAGAGTGGCTACGGTTTTCGAGGTATGCCTCCTCCTCGCTCTTGCCGAGTTTGCGTGCTACCTCCACTGCCGCAGCATCGGCAATGGCGAACTCCATATCGTGTGCGATAGACTCGCCTTGAAGGTCGTTGGGCATATAGCCGTAGGCCTTGCGGTAGCGGCCTCCGCGGATGTCGTGCATACAAGAGTTGTAGATAGCCTCCCAAGCCTCCTCGGGGTCGATGCCCTCGATACCCTTAGCCACAGCGTCTGCTACGGCGATGATACCTGGTGAGCCAACCATACAGCCAGTCTCGCAAGCCCACAAGTGCCAGATAGGCAAGAACGACTGCTTCTTGTAGATGTCAATCATTGTATTCACGATGTCGTCCATAAGTTCTGGGTGGGTGATGGTCATAAGTGGCAACTTAGCACGATAGGTATCCCACAACGAGAAGGTGGTGTAGGTGTCGAAACCAGGATTGTCGTAAACCTCATTGTCCGCACCACGATACTTGCCATCTACATCCGAAAGGAGTGATGGGGCAACGTACATGTGGTATATACCAGTATAGAAAATCTCCAACTGCTCCTCTGAAGCGCCGTAGATACGAATCTTATTCAACTCCTTGGCCCACTTAGCCTTAGTCTCCTTGCGCACCTCGTCGAAACTCTTGTTCGCAACCTCCGTTTCGAAGTTAAGTTTAGCGCCCTCCACGCTTACGGTAGAGATAGCCACCTTGACACCAATCTGCTCCTGCTCCTCGGTTTTGAAGTGGATGCGGTAGTAGAAGTTGTTTTCGTCGATAGGCTCGAACTTGTCGAAAGGCTTCGAGAACTCCACAACGAAGAACACCTTCTGAGCATTTGCCCAACCGTAGGTGTGGCGATGACCCACAACACGACGGTCGCCCTCAGCCTCAGCATAGAGATCTTCGGGACGGTCCCAGCAACCTCCGTGTACGAGGTCGAGGATGATAGCCGCCTCGTCGCTTGCAGGGAAGGTGTAGCGGTGGAGACCACCACGCTCTGTGGCAGTCATCTCGGCAGTGATGTTGTAGCGAGTCAAAGGCACCGAGTAGTAGCCTGGCTCGACAATCTCTTGTGTGCGGTCAGCCTCCGACCAGAAACCTGTGGTGTAGTCGCCGAGACGTCCACGACTATACTCCACCTCGCCCGTAACAGGCATAAGGGTAACGTCGAAGAGGTCGCCACAACCCGTTCCTGAGAGGTGGGTGTGCGAGAAGCCGATAACGCTATTCTCTGAGTCGTGGTAGCCCGAACACCAGTCCCACTCCTGAGTGATGCTTGTAGGACCCACCTGTGTCATACCAAAGGGGGCGTTAGCACCTACGAAGACGTGGCCGTGGCCTCCCGAACCAATCTTTGGGTTTACGTAGTCGATGCCCACTGGTTTTGAGCAACAACCGACCGTTGCTACTGCAAGAGCAACAACGAAGAGTAATTTAGTGATTCTCATATTAATATAGTTTAAGTTTTAGTCCTCCATTTTCGATTAGGTCGCTGTGTGATATGCGGTAGGTGTCGCAACGTTTTCCGCCCATCCATATCTCTTTTATTCTGTCGCCTCGGCCCTCACACTCGATGGCTACAGTGCCGTGGGTGGTCTCTATCTCCACTCTGTCGAAGCGTGGTGTCGTGATGGTGTAGTATGGTTCGCCCGGGCAGTCGGGGTATAGTCCCATCATCGAGAATACAGCCCACGTAGACATCGTTCCCGTGTCGTCGTTACCTGGCAGACCATCGGGAGATGTAGTGTAGTGCTGGTCGAGCAACATCTTGACAAGTTGCTGAGTGCGCCACTCCTCCCCCTTTATGTGGCTGAAGAGGTAGGGGTAGGCGATGTCGGGCTCGTTAGTAGGGTCGTAGTGGCCCTCCTCAAATATACTCCATAGTCTCTTGGTAAACTCTCGTTTGCCACCCATAAGTTTAATGAGACCCTCGATGTCGTGTGGCACAAAGAAGGTGTAATTCCACGAACTGCCCTCGTGGAAACCCGTTGTGTTTGAGAAGTTTGCGCCTGCTGCAGGGTCGAAAGGGGTGATGAAGTTACCCTCCTTGTCGATGGGGCGTAGTGCGCCATACTCCTTAGAGTAGTAGTTGCGCCAGCCAGAGGTTCTCTCTTCCATCCTCTTTGCGAACTCCTCGTCGCCAAGGTGGCGAGCAAATGTGGCAAGGGCGTTGTCGGCTACGTAGTACTCCAAGGCGTGAGATACGGAGTTGTCGCCAGAGAGGTCGTTAGCAAACCATCCTACGGGGATGTAGCCTCGTTCTATGTATGGGTCGATGTCGGGGCGTATGGGGTTGCTCTTGCCCTCGGTTGTTGCCGAACGCTTCATAGCCTCGTATGCGGCCTCGACGTTGAAGTCGCGTAATCCCTTGAGGTAACTATCCACAATTACTGGGATGGCGGGGTCGCCCTCCATAGTGAAGGTCTCACGACCGTAGAGTTCCCAGCGTGGGAGCCAGCCCCACTCCTGAGACATACCCACCATCGAGCGTATCATATCGGTCTGTCGCTCAGGATAGGCCAGTGTAAGCAACTGATGTACATTGCGATAGGTGTCCCATAACGAGAATACCGTGTAGCGGTCGTAGCCCACGGCCAAGCCGATATCTCCTCGCTCCATAGTGGGGTACTCACCGTTGATGTCGCTGAGGATATTTGGGTGGAGCAACGAGTGGTAGAGGGCGGTGTAAAAGATTGTCTTGTCCTCCTCGGCACCACCCTCGACACGTATGCGCGAGAGGGCCTCGTTCCACCTATTATATGATGCTTGGCGTACCTCATCAAAGGTGCTGTCGCCCACCTCGCCATCGAGGTTTTTGCGCGCGTTCTCTATCGAGGTGTACGATATGCCGACCTTGACCTCGACAACCGTACCAGCCTCCAACTCGCCAAGCGAGAAGAAGAAGCCGATGTCGTTACCCATCATCTCGCGCGAGTAGTTATTGTAGAGTTTGTACTCTCCACTATCGCCCGACCACTGAGCCTCAATGCCCGTCATCTCTGGCTGTAACTTCCAATAACCCGTACTCTGGGCAGGCTTAGAGATGCGTGCCACGAAATATACGGGGAATACGGCTTGGTTGGTGTAGCAGAAGGTGCCTAAAAGGCGCATACCTTCTACCTCTGTATTGCTCACCTTGCGCAACATCGCTCCCGACTCATTCGACAGAGCGGTGCCAAGGTCAAAGATGATGTTTGCTTGACCACCCTCAAGGAAGGTGTATCGCTCCACCGATGCTCGTTCCGTGGCAGTAGCCTCGGCACGAACAGAGAACTTGTCGTAGGTTGTGGCGTAGTAGCCAGGTATGGCAACCTCCTCAACGTATGTAGAGCCTCTTTCGTAGCGGTCAGCCTTAACCTCGCCTACGGTAGGCATAGTGATAATTGCTCCCAATTCGGGACAACCCACACCACTCAATGCACCGTGAGCAAAGCCTACGCTATACTTGTTGCGAATGTCGTAGGGTGCGCTCCACCAACGGTTGTCCTTGTCGAAACGGTTGAGGTCTGAGCCAGTGACGTTGAAGGGTACAGTGGCCATCATACCGTGGGGTACAACGGCTCCAGGGTGTGTCACGGAGTAGTCTGCCGTGCCGATAAAGGGGTCCACCCAATGGGCATAGCCCGCACTCTCCTGTGCCGAGAGTGTCGAGCAGAGGGCAAATATCGCAATTATGGTTAGTCGTAGTCTCATCGAGCGGTTATTTTGCTAATTTACAGTTGTTTATCCTTATCATATAGCCACCTCCTGGGGCCATATCTATCTCTATTTTACAGTCGTTGGCATTGTACTCCTCGGCCGTTAGGTGCGTGTGGCTATAGTCCGAACCATTGGTCGTGGCGTTCGGCCCATCGACGAAGATATCGAGCGAGTCGAAGGTGTAACCCTCGGGGACAGTTACTACGCTATTTCGTGGTTGATTGCCATTGAGGCCAGCGAGGTAGAGGGTGTCGGCAGCCTGGGCATAACCCTCGACATACTCTCCGATACGACCCTTTGTCACTCGGCTCTCTTGCCACACCGTAGGAATAGATGCCAGGAGTGTTGTAAACTCTGGCTCACGCTCATAGTTCGTGGGGGAGTCGCAGAGCATAGTGAGAGGAGCGTCGTAGAGGATATACATCGCCAATTGGTGGCAACGTGTTCCCTGACTCATTGGACGCGAGTAGTTTGGCTGATAGCACCCCTTTGCGGCGTTGTGCATAGCGCCTTGGGTGTAGTCCATAGGGCCTGCTGCACCACGAAGGAATGGAAGAGATACGTCGTAGGTTATCTGGTCGTGCTCAGCCCCCAGCCACTTCATCGTCTCAAGGCCGTGAACACCCTCAAAATTGATGGCGTTAGGATAGGTTTTGTTGAGTCCAGTAGGCTTGTAAACACCGTGATAATCAACGAGTAGTTTATATTTTGATGCGGTTTCGGCGAGAGCATATACAAACTCCACCATCTCCTGGTCGTCACGGTCGAGGAAGTCCACCTTGAAGCCCTTAACACCCATCTCGGAGTAGTGTTTGCAAAGCCCCTCGATATCTCGGTTTAGCGCCCAGTAACCAGCCCAGAGGATTATGCCTACGTTACGCTCGGTGGCGTAATCTACGAGAGCCTTGATGTCTATCTCGGGAACAACCTGCATAAGGTCGGCAGCGAGATTTACCGACCAGCCCTCGTCAAGAATTACATACTCGATGCCGTAGCGCGAGGCGAAATCTATGTAATACCTATATGTCTGGTTGTTGATACCTGCCTTGAAGTCCACGCCCTCCAGGCCCCAGTCGTTCCACCACTCCCAGGCCACCTTGCCAGACTCTATCCACGAGGTGTCCTCTATGCGACACTCGTCGGCAAGTTCCCACACAAGGCGGTTGTTGGCCAAGTCGCTATCCTTCGTGCCAATGGCCACGATGCGCCAAGGGAAGGTGCGCTTGCCGTGACACTCAGCAATATAGGGGTGGCGCGATTTCACCATACCCTGCAACATATTGTGGCCACCCTGCTCCACCTCCTTGGGGCGTGGTGCAAACTCCGTGTCGAGCAGGCCGTTTTGGTCTCTGTTCGAGATAAACATACCAGGGTATGCCTCAAGGTTAGCCTCTGAAATCCATAACTTTAGACCGTTATGCTCGACAACGAGAGGTGTAAAGATTAGTCTGCGCCAATCGATATCCTTGAGAGCGGTGTGGGTGTATATATTCTCGAACGAGGTTTCGAATTGTGTGGCATAGTCCGACGTAGCATCAGGGCGGAAATTTACGTAGGGTATCCACGCCATATCCCCCTCCGAGAAGGCGAACTCCGCCACCTCGTCGATGATTTTGTAGTCGCCCTCGCTGTGGGAGAGGAAGCGGTAGGCCACGCCATTATCGAGGGCTCTTATCTCCACACCATAGTCGCCAAAATTGATGACTGCTCGGCTGTTGTTGTCGCTTAGAGAGACCTCGGCACACTCTATATCGTTGCCCCAAACACCTCTGTCGGTAACCATCGAGAGGTGTGATGGTGCTATGGCCTCCCTGCCATCAAAGGTTGCCCACCAGCGCAGAGAGCCATCACTCCAGTCGATGGTACAGAGACACTTGCCATCGGCAGAAGTAGCCGTGACAGAGGGGTTCTTACCGTATGCAAAACCTGCGGTAAGCAAAAGTAGTGTGCATATAATAAAGAGTCGTCTCATTCTTTCCTAACTAATTGATTACTACTTCTTCTCGGCTGTCGAGAGGAGTCCGCAAGCGGCTTCGATATCCTCGCCTCGTGAGGCTCGCAAGGTGGTCTGTATGCCACGCTTGGTGAGGGTGTCTCGGAACTCGATAATCTTCTCCAACGGTGGCGAGAAGAATGGTGAGTCGGGAATCTTGTGGAAGCGGATAAGGTTTATGCGACACTTGATGCCATCGAGGAGTCGTGATAACTCTTTGATGTGGCGAGGTGAGCAGTTCATACCCTCCAAAACGATATACTCGAATGATACGCGACGCTGGTGTGTAAAGTCGTAGCAACGCAAGATGTCGCACACCTGGCGGATAGAGTAGGCATTCTCTATCGGCATTATCTCTTTGCGCTCCTCGGGGAATGGGTTGTGGAGCGATACGGCGATGTGTACCTTCTGCTCGTCGAGTAGGCGAGGGAGACTCTTTGCCACGCCCGCGGTAGATACGGTGATGCGTGTTGGTGACCACGCCATTCCCCACTCCGAGGTGAGGATGTCGAGCGTTGCAAGGAGGTTGTCTATATTATCCAGAGGCTCGCCCATACCCATAAACACGAGGTTTGTGAGTTTGTCGCGCTCGGGGATAGATATGATCTGGTTAATTATCTCTGTAGAAGAGAGTTGGTGACGAAATCCCATACGGCCAGTAGCGCAGAATTTGCAACCCATACGACATCCTGCCTGCGACGAAACACAGAGGGTCATACGCTCTCCGTCGGGGATTAGTGCCGACTCGATATACTCGCCCTCGAAGGTGCGGAAGAGGTACTTCTTCGTGCCGTCCGACGATACCGACACTTTGAGTGGGGCAGAGAGACCTAAATCGCAATGCTCGGCAAGTCGCTGGCGTGCTACCTTCGATAGGTCAGTCATCGCCTCGATGTCATCAACGAAGCGAGTGTATAGCCACTTCGCTATCTGTTTGTGGGCGAAGCGGGGGAGTTCGAGTTGCTCGCACAAGGCGCGCAATTGATCTAAGGTTGCACCGTATAGTTTAGGTTTTGTCATATCATCATTTGCTTTCAAGGCCGTTATCGACTACAAAATTAATAAAAAATAAATATTTTTTGGGCCAAAGTGATTTTTTTTAGAATTTTATTTATATCTTTGCATAGTGTAGTATGCGTAAGAGTGTGCTATATCTGTGCTAAGCAATTAAAAACTAAAAAAATAGATTGAATAATGACACCTAAGAAATCACCAGAAGCAGACTTGCAAAATAAAAGGATGCTTTTCTTGTTGGTTGGTCTTGTAATTGCATTGGGTATTACAGGCCTTGCATTCTCTATCCACTCTAAGCCTGAGGCAGGTGAGTATACTCCTCCAAAGCGTGAGACTACCGAGATGGAGCAGATTGATAACACACGTCAGGACCAGATGGAGACTCCTCCAGAGCCACAGAAGGCTCAGGCACAGGTTGTTACTGATGTCTTGAACATCGTATCTAACGACCAGAAGATTGATACTAACATCGTCTTCGCTGACGATGCAGACGAGTTCGACGACTTCGAGATGGTTATCGAGGAGAAGGAGGAGGAGATCGTTGAGGATGAGATCTTCATCACCGTAGAGGAGATGCCTAAGTTCCGTGGTGGTGGTCTTCCTGAGTTCCGTACTTGGGTTCAGCAGAATGTAAAGTATCCACAGATCGCTCTTGAGAACGGTATTCAGGGTAACGTAGTTATCCAGTTCGTTGTGGGTGCTGATGGTAAGATGACCAACTTCAAGGTGCTTCAGTCGCCAGATAAGACTTTGTCTGATGCAACTATCGACGTATTGAAGAAGGCTAACGAGATGAAGAATGGTTGGAAGCCAGGTAAGCAGCGTGGTAAGCCTGTAAAGGTATCATTCACTTTGCCTGTTGCCTTCAAGATTCAGAACTAACAGGTCGTTGTTTGAGATTTGCGGGGTCCCACTTAGTCGAGTGGTACCCCGTAATTTGTATCTCCAAACCTGCCTCGTCGCAGTATGAATGGGTGACGGGTGCGGAGAGTGTATATATTAATAATATAAGTATGAATGATGTCCGAACCCATGGCGGTTGGCCGTGGGGGAGGGTGTCGCTACGAAAGAAAGATGATAGAGGGACAAGAGAAACCTAAAGGAAAGAGCAAGGAGTCAATCCCTACGGTCGATGAGCGAGAGACACGTGCCGTGCTTGTCGCTGTGGTGCGCGATAGTCAGGACCCTGCTACGGCAGTGGAGTACCTCGACGAGTTGGAATTCCTTGCCGAGACAGCAAATATTAAGAGTGTGAAGCGCTTTACTCAGCGCCTCCCACAGCCATTGTCAAAGATATATGTAGGTCCTGGTAAGTTGCAGGAGATTGCTGAGTGGTGCAAGGAGAATGAGATAGATATCGCCATCTTCGACGATGAACTTTCGCCTGCCCAGACCCGTAATATCGAGCAGGCTATGCCTTGCAAGGTGATGGATAGAACGCGCCTCATTCTCGATATATTTATGGCACGTGCGCAGACTGCCTACGCCAAGACCCAGGTAGAGTTGGCGCAGAACGAGTATATGCTCCCACGCTTGGCGGGTCTCTGGACCCACCTTGAGCGTCAGCGAGGTGGTACGGGTACACGTGGTGGTGCTGGTGAGCGTGAGATCGAGACCGACCGCCGTATTGTGCGTAACCGTATCTCGAAACTTAAGGAGGATCTTAAGAAGATTGACCGCCAGATGGCTGTCCAGCGTAGTAACCGTGGCCAGATGGTGCGTGTGGCGTTGGTGGGTTATACCAATGTGGGTAAGTCTACGTTGATGAACTTGTTGTCGAAGAGTGAGGTCTTTGCTGAGAATAAACTCTTTGCTACGCTCGATACTACGGTGCGTAAGGTGGTGTTCGACAACTTGCCATTCCTTATGTCCGACACCGTAGGTTTTATACGTAAGTTGCCTACCGAGTTGATTGAGTCGTTCAAGTCTACGCTCGACGAGGTGCGTGAGGCTGACTTGTTGCTACACGTCGTAGATATCTCTCACCCTGGTTTCGAGGATCAGATAGCCGTGGTGAAGCAGACCTTGGCAGATATAGGTGCAGGAGATAAGCCTACGTTCCTGGTCTTCAACAAGATTGATGCCTATACCTATACTCCCAAGGAGGAGGATGACCTTACGCCTATGACGAAGGAGAATCTCTCGTTGGATGATTTGAAGAAGAGCTGGATTGCTAAGGCTAATACGCCTTGCATCTTTATCTCGGCACGTGAGAAGTTGGGTGTTGATAAGTTGCGTTCCGACCTTTATGGTATGGTGCGAGAGATTCACGCGGGACGCTATCCGTTCAATAACTTCCTCTACTAAACCAAAGATAACCAATACGTTGCGACTATGATAAAGGTTTTGAATAAGGAGAATACCATTCTCAATAAGTTTCTTGCGCAGATGCGTAATAAGGTCGTTCAGCGCGACTCTATGCGTTTTCGTCGTAATATGGAGCGTGTAGGTGAGATTATGGCCTATGAGATATCTAAGAGGCTCAACTACAAGACAGAGATGGTGGAGACGCCATTAGGCATTGCTCAGGTCGAGAATATCAGCGACAAGGTCGTTATCGCAACGATATTACGTGCTGGCTTACCCTTCCATCAGGGTTTCTTGAACTATTTTGATGATGCCGATAACGCCTTTGTTTCGGCCTATCGCAAGAGTCGCCCCGACGGTAGTTTTATTGTCGATGTGGAGTATGTATCTACCACGTCGCTCACGGGCAAGACCCTCATCTTGGTCGATCCGCTCTTGGCTACGGGAACGTCGTTGATGTTGGTTTACGATGCCTTGATTCGTCGTGCTGGCGAGCCAGACCATACCCACTTTGCTGCGGTATTTGCTTCGGAGGCGGGCGTGGACTATGTCCGTAAGCATACCAATTCGGATAAGTGTACGTTGTGGTGTGCGGCTGTGGATGAGGAACTTACCTCGAAGTCGTATATCGTTCCTGGAGTAGGCGATGCTGGTGACTTGGCCTATGGTGTGAAGTTGTAGCGAGGCTTGCTTGACGGCATAAACAAAGTGAAGGGGGTTATCCACCAGGATAGCCCCTTTTTTTAGTAACCCTTTTGTGTTGCAATGCCGACATAATCTTCTCGATACCAAACAGATGCAATTGTGTGTGTCGATAATTTGTCCACACAAGCAAATTAGTTGTTGATGTTTTTAAAATAAATGTATATCTTTGTTGTGATTTGAAACATTGTGCCTATGTAGCATTGAAGAGAAAATAGACATATAATATAGTAATTAACAGCATTTTAGCACTATATCAAAATCCCAAAAGTCTGGCAGCTTAATGGATAACGATATGAATATTG
Organism: Alistipes sp.; assembly: GCA_017555905.1. Lineage (GTDB taxonomy): Bacteria > Bacteroidota > Bacteroidia > Bacteroidales > Rikenellaceae > Alistipes. The sequence continues at coordinate 55,344 of JAFZFP010000003.1, forward strand.
CGGAGATGCTCGCGCTTCTGGCGCGGGCTTTCGGTTATTCTATCGTTGGGTATTGCCAGACACCTTGGGATGCGAGTACACCGATTGTACCGCGTCCTTTTTTTATCTATAACATCTTTTGCGTATGAATACCCCAGCTATAGGAGAACTTATCAGAAGAGAGTTGGCGCGCCAGGAGCGCACGGTGGTATGGTTTGCCAATCATCTGTCGTGTGATAGAACCAACGTCTACCGCATCTTTGCTAAAACGAGTCTCGACACGGAGTTGCTTTATAGAATTTCTATTGTTCTGGGGCATAATTTCTTTGCAGATTTGGCGTCTGCCATCGACGGTGATTTGTCGAGCAAATAGCAACATTATTGTTGTCTAATACTCAATATAGCAACGCAAGATATTGACTCAAGTTTGCCTATCTTTGTATTATTAGAGATGATGGCTCTTTGGTTATTAGAATAATATCTTAACGTGTTATATATGAGGAATTTATTTTTAGCAACAATGTTGCTCCTGCTTGGGGCTGCAGGTGTCAAAGCCCAAGTTGTTGATTACTCGGTGGTCAATGCTCTTGAGGAGCGAGGTATTGACTTTATGCAGATTACTCAGCCCAGCGACTATGTCTGTATGCCTATTGTTCAGCGTCAGGGTCGTTCAATTAGTTGGCTATCGAATCGCATCCTCGATGTGTCGGTCGATGGCAAGTATATTGCCTATGTCTCGGCTCGTAATGGCTCAACAAATATATTTATTAAGGAGTTGGGCAAGCAGGGTGGCGCAACGCAGCGCACAAATCGTCAGGCTATTATCGATTTCTCCTACTCCCCTGATGGCAAGTCTATAGTCTTTTCGGAGAGTCGTGGCGCTTTCAATCAGATATTTATCACGGATGCTACCACAGGTTATGTATGTCGTCAGATAACGACATCCAATCTCGATTATTCGCCCATTTACACACCCAAGATGGATAAGATTTTGTTTTCGCGAATGGAGAATAACGGCGTTGCTATATGGGGCTACGATGTAAAGAGCAACTTTCTTTCGAGTTTCTCGTCGGGAATGAACCCTTATCCTATCTCGAACAGCGATATATATTTGTGCGCGCGTGCGAATAATAGCGGCAAAGGCGAAATCTGGAAGATAAACTATAGTACTGGTGTTGAGGAGTGTATCGTATCTGATCCATCTAAGAGTTTTACGACTCCTGTTCTTTCACCCGATGGCAAGTGGATTCTTTTTGTTGGCGAGAGCGAGTGTATAGGTGGCGATTTTGTCTATAAGAATACCGATCTATATACTTGTCGCATCGATGGTACAAACCTGGTGCAACTCACCTACCACGCGGCAGATGATTTAAGCCCTGTGTGGAGTCGCTGTGGTAAGTATATCTATTTTGTTTCACAGCGAGGAAGTGCCACCGCCACAGCGAACATCTGGCGTATGCCATTTGTCTACTAAAGCGCAAATAACACAACAATCAATAAATTAATAACTTAAACAATTAACATTATGAAGAGACTTTACTATCTTTTGGTCGTGGTCTTTGTTGCTATGGCAACCAATGCCTCTGCGCAGTTTGTTCAGAATACAAACCAGCAGACTACTATGAACACAACTAACAACGGTGGTTCTAACTTCTTTGCGCAGATGCCATCGATGGATTATAACCGCTTCTATGTGGGTTATAACCCATTGAAGATCAAGTGGGAGGACTATCAGAGCCAGAATGAGGAGGATTGTCCGTTTAAGAATGGTGTAACTGTCGGTTATCTCCATGCCAGCAATATCGTTAAAAACGTCCCTCTCTATTTGGAGTATGGAGCAAACTTTATGTATAGCTTTGGTAAGGAAGAGGAGAAAGAAGATGGCCTAAGATATGCCATTAATGCAAATATGTACTCTCTTAACGTACCTGTTAGCTTGGCGCTTCGTCTATCGTTCAACAACGATAAGGTGGCTATAACACCCTATTTGGGTCTCAATTTCCGTATTAACGTAGCGGGTAATATCAAGCATGAGTTGTCGTACGAAGGCGATAACGAGACCGAGACATACAGGTTGTTTGATAGCTCTGATAAAGACAATGCTATGGGCGATTTAGCGTTCAAGCGTTTCCAGGCAGGCTTTAATTTCGGTGTCGGCTTCACCTTCAACTCAGTATATTTGGGTGTAGGTTATGTTGTTGATTTCTCGAAGATTGCAGATTATGATGACGACTATTATGTGGGCAAACTTGGTGTTACAACCATATCTTTGGGTCTCGCATTTTAGTTATGTTTGTTAAATTCGATAATGATGCAAGAAGTGTTACTTTTTGCATCATTATCTAAATATGTAAACCATTATGAAAAATATAAAAATATTATTGGCTCTATTGTCCATCGTATCGTTGTCGATAGCTTGTACTACCGACGACAACTCTGGCAGTGGCTCTGGCAGTAGTAGTAAAGCGAGAGTGGTCTCTAAAATCATATTCGAGGGAGACGACTACGTAGAGGAGTATGCGTTCAAGTACGATAGTGATGGACGTATAACAAGGGTTACGTGTTCTGATGCTGATTATTACGTTAAATACTACTATAACTATGGCTCCGATAATGAATTGGAGATTGTTAGGGAGTATGGTGGAGATACTTATGGTGATGACCATAGCTATACTTCATATGCCTTACTTAATAATAAAGGCTATATGACAAGGATTGATGATCTAATGACTCTATCCTATGACTCAAAGGGTTATTTGGTAAGTGCATCGGAATCAGAAGAAGATTGGTTGTGCGAAATATCTTATTTATGGAGTGGTGGTAATATTGTTGAGACGGAGTATATGTCTGAAGATGAGGGTTATAGCTATTCGCATACTGCTACCTTTGACTACAATTACAAGCCAATGAGTATGGTTAATTTGGACCTCAATCTTGTTCTATCATATTGGACCGAGGCTATATTATATGTCCCCTTTTCTTGGGGTGATGGACTTACTGGACGAAAAAGTAAGAACTTTATGACAGGTTGGACTTTTGAGTCTGATGATTATGAAGAGGAGGCTACCATAAGTTGGAGCTACGATGAGGATGGCTATCCTAAGGAGGCGTTAGTTGAGTATGATGATGGTTACGAATTTTGTATGACTATCAAGTATAAAAACTAATTAGGTAAACCATTATGAAAAATATAAAAATATTATTGGCTCTATTGGCCATCGTATCGTTGTCGATAGCTTGTACTACCGACGACAACTCTGGCAGTGGCTCTGGCAGTAGTAAAGCGAGAGTGGTCTCTAAAATCATATTCGAGTATGACATCGGTGTAAGGGAGGTTGCGTTCAAGTACGATAGTGATGGACGTATAACAAGGGTTACGAGAACTCAAACTGAGTCTGAATTTTACGGTGAAAGCTACTATAACTATGGCTCCGATAATGAATTGGAGATTGTTGAAGAGTGGGGAAGTGTTTATGGTGATGACAATAGCCGTACTTTAGCCTTACTTAATAATAAAGGCTATATGACAAGGATTGATGATTCAATGACTCTATCCTATGACTCAAAGGGTTATTTGGTAAGTATATCGGAATCAGATGAAGATTGGTGGGACGAAATCTCTTATTTATGGAGTGGTGGTAATATTGTTGAGGCGGAGTATATGTCTGAAGAAGATGGTAATAGTATTACCTTTGACTACAATAACAAGCCAATGAGTATGGTTAATTTGGACCTCAATCTTGTTTTATCAAATTGGAGGTCCAAGGTTTTATATTTCCCCTATTCTTATGGTGATGGACTTACTGGACGAAAGAGTAAGAACTTTATGACAGGTTGGACTGTAGAGTGTGATGGTTATGAAGAGGAGACTACCATAAGTTGGAGCTACGATGAGGATGGCTATCCTAAGGAGGCGTTAGTTGAGTATGAAGATGGTACCGAATTTTGTATGACTATCAAGTATAAAAACTAATAGGGCTTGCTTGACGGCATAAACAAAGTGAAGGGGCTATCCTGGTGGATAGCCCCTTCTGTTGTTATTGAGGTTGATTAGTGTCTGAACAACTCTACATCAGAGGTCTCTGAGTCGTTGATATAAGATGCTGCCTCGTTGATCTTCTTCGTTGCGTACTTGATAAAGATCTTGGTTGGGTTGAGGTAATCCTCCTCCAACTCACCAGCCTGACGAAGCATAATGTGCGACATAATGATATAGCCAGCGATCTCTACCAAGCGGCGTGCGTGGAAATCTTTGTAGCCTTGAGTCTCCTTATCGAGAGCCTCAACGCGCTCTACTGCAGCCTCATACATCTTGCGCAACTCCACCAAACGCTCTGCTAAAGGCTGTGTAGCCTCGGTGCGTGGATTCTCCTCGTAGCGCAAAATCTGCTCGAGGTATGTACCCTTAGTCACGTGGTTGATAGCGGCAACAACCTGCAACTGTGATGTACCCTCATAGATGTTGAGAATGCGTGCATCACGATAGAGGCGCTCGCAAGCGTAGTCCTTCATATAGCCTGAACCACCGTGAATCTGGATTGAGTCGTAAGCCACCTCGTTAGCATACTCCGAAGAGAACAACTTAGCCAAAGGTGTGAAACCGTCAGCAAGGCGGTTGTAGAACTTCATCTCCTGGCGCTCCTCAGCCTCCAATGAACGCTCGTGAGAGATATGTGTAAGTTGCTTGTAGATATCCACAAAACGCGCTGTCTCATAGAGCATTGCACGTGAAGCGAGGGTCTTAGCCTCCATATTCTTGAGCATCTCGGCTACGGCAGCAAACTTAGCGATAGGCTTACCGAACTGCTCGCGCTCGTTGGCATACTTCAATGCCTCGCGGTATGCAGCCTCCGAAAGACCTGTAGACTGTGCAGCGATACCAAGACGTGCAGCGTTCATCAACGACATAACGTACTTGATAAGACCCATCTTGCGGTCGCCAACCAACACTGCTGGAGCGTTGTTGAATACCAACTCGCAGGTAGGTGAACCCTTGATACCGAGTTTGTTCTCGATACGGCGTACCTTCACGCCACCGTCGCGCTTATCGTAGATGAGCATAGACAAACCACGAGCATCCTTAGTGCCCTCCTCGGTACGAGCCAATACCAACGAGATGTCGCCATCACCATTGGTAATGAAGCGCTTACAGCCGTTCAGACGCCATACACCAGCAGCCTCATCCCAAGTAGCCTTGAGCATCACAGCGCCAAGGTCAGAACCAGCATCTGGCTCAGTGAGGTCCATAGCGCAGGTCTCGCCAGCAGAGACACGTGGGAGGAAGCGAGCCTTAATCTCCTCGGTAGCGAACTCGTTGATGGTCTCAGCGCAGTCCTGCAAACCCCAGATATTCTCGAAGCCGGTGTCGGCACGCGCAACCATCTCGTTCGCCATAGCAAAGCAGGTAACAGGCATATTCAAGCCGTCGAAACGACGTGGGAGGGTCATACCGCCCAAACCAGCCTCGTTCAAAGCCTCCATATTGCGTACTGTGCCTGAGGCATACTCTACGTGGTCGTTCACCACACGTGGGCCCTCGTGGTCTACACCCTCAGCATTTGGGGCGATGACCTCGGCGCAGATGTCGCCAACGATCTCCAATACTCGCTTGTATGAGTCGAGAGCATCGTCGGCATCCTGTGGCGCATAGTCGAACTCTGTGGCGTCAGCGAAGTTGCGCTCCTTGAGTTCGATAATTCTCTTCATCAAGGGGTGACCAAGATGATACTGTAAATCCTTATTATCTAAATAAAAGTTTGCCATCGTTCCTACTTTGAATTCTGTTTGTAATACTTAATCATCTTAGGGATGACCTCCTCCACGCTTCCGATAATTGCGTAGTCGGCGATATTGTTGATTGGTGCCTCAGGATCGGTGTTAATTGATACGATCATTGCTGAGCCATCCATACCTGCAGTGTGCTGAATCTGTCCTGAGATACCGCAAGCGATATACAACTTAGGACGTACGGTGACACCAGTCTGACCAATCTGGCGCTCGTGCTCGGTGAAGCCAGCATCTACGGCAGCACGTGAAGCACCTACCTCGCCACCAAGTACTTCTGCCAACTCGTGAACGAGTTTGAAGCCCTCCTTAGAGCCCACACCATAGCCACCAGCAACGATAACCGATGCACCCTTGATGTTGATCTTGCGCTCCTCGATGTGGCGATCTATAATGCGTACTGCGAGGTCTGCGTCGCTAACCATAGCCTTCCAGTCTATCTCGCGAATTTCGCCCTTAGCAGGTGTCGCCAAGGCCTCCTTGCGCATAACGCCCTCACGTACTGTGGCCATCTGTGGGCGGCACTCAGGGTTTACGATGGTGGCGATGATGTTACCACCAAAGGCTGGACGAATCTGATAGAGAAGGTTGCTGTACTCGGTGCCTGTCTTTGCATCCTTGTGGTCGCCGATAACCAACTCTGTACAGTCGGCAGTAAGACCGCTGTGGAGAGCCGATGACACGCGTGGAGCGAAGTCACGACCAACTGGGGTAGCGCCGAAGAGTGCGATCTGTGGCTTCTCTTGCTTGATAAGGCCCACCATAACTGCTGTATGTGGGAGTGTGCGGAATGGGGCAAATATCTCGTTGTCGGCAACCCATACGGTGTCGGCACCATACTTAGCCAACTCAGGAGCCACGCCCTTGATATCCTTGCCAATGACTACTGCCTCGAGCTTTACGCCAAGCGTATTAGCCAACTCGCGACCCTTTGTAAGAAGTTCCAACGATACGTCGGCAATCTCCTTATCCTCAATCTCGATATATACAAATACGTTATTCATACTTCTACTCTTTGATTAACCGAGCGTGTGGCTCGCAATAAGTTCCTGCATCAATGCCTCGATATCCTTGTCCTCGGCAGTAAGGGTCTTCGACTCCTTAGCCTGCAACACTACATTCTCGATCTTCTTAACCTTGGTAGGTGAGCCCGAAAGGCCGAGTTGTGAAGCATCTGGGTTTACGTCTGCTGCGGCGAACTCTACGATGTGGAGGTATGGACGCTCCTCGATGAAGTTCTTAGCCTTGTCGCTTGCTGTTGCCAACTCAGAGGTTGCCAACGCATACTTATATTTCATCACACGCTTAGCGTTGCGAGGACGGCACTCCTTTGCTGAAGAGTTCACGGTGATAACTGCTGGGAGTGGGGTAACCACGGTCTCCGAGCCACGCTCCAAGCGGCGCTTGATGGTAGCCTCTCCCTCCTTGATCTCCACGAGTTCCTCGGCGTATGTCACCTGTGGGAGGTTGAGTTTCTCAGCCACCTGTGGGCCTACCTGTGCTGTATCGCCATCTATAGCCTGGCGGCCTGCAACGATGATGTCGGGGTTGATTTTGCGAAGTGCGCACGAGAGTGCGTACGATGTAGCCAATGTATCAGAGCCAGCAAACTCCTTGCCTGAGAGGAGGTAACCGCCGTCAGCGCCACGGAACATAGCCTCGCGGATGATATCGGCAGCACGCTGTGGACCCATAGTGAGGACGTGAACGGTTGCAGAGCCGATACGGTCCTTCATCTGGAGTGCTAACTCCAAGGCGTTAAGGTCCTCAGGGTTGAAGATTGCAGCCAGAGCAGCACGGTTTACCGTACCCTCTGGAGTCATAGCATCCTTGCCCACATTGCGAGTGTCGGGCACCTGTTTTGCCATAACTACGATTTTTGTAACTTTTTCCATAACAATATAAATTATGTGTATCTAATTCTAAATTATGTGGTTTATCCGCCTTTTTGGGGTGTTCGTTTTAACTTTAACCGCTCTAGCGTGTAAAACCTGCCAAAGATAGTGAATTTTGACTAAATAGGCACAATTTTCTGCTATTATTTTACGCTGAAAATCTTAAATACTTGAAAATCAGTATATATACTAATTGTTCAATTTTTCTGTTTTACATATTCCATATAGTCAATAAATGGTCTATTCTGCGATATCGACACCGATGCGTCTGTAGCAGTTTTGGAGGTTGTAGGCGATGAGTTCTCGACGGAATCGTGACGAGAATTTCTTGCCCTCCACTATCATCTTTTGGCGTAGTGCCTCGTCGTTGGCTAAGCGGGTGATAGCCTCTGCCCACTCCTCACGATCTTTGGGTTTGAGGTATATCGTTTCGGGGCCTCCAGCCTCTTCGAGACTCGACCCTTTGGATGCTATGACGGGTACGCCCACGGTGATAGCCTCGACAATCGTCGAAGAGAAACCTTCGTAGAGTGATGGCATAAGGTAGGCGATAGCGCTCTTGTATATCGCAGGTAGATCCTCGTCGGCAACACCGTGGAGCATTGTTACACGGTCGCTGAGACCTAACGACTTGATACGGTGTGATATGTGGTGAGTATTTGATGTGGCACGACCTACGACGACTAACGAAATTTCGGGATCTATCTTTGGGAGTGTCTCTATGAGATGGCCGAGGTTTTTACGAGGCACGTCAGTTCCCACACAGAGTAGGTATCGCTCAGGAAGTTTATATCGCTCCTTCACCTCTTTGATACGCTCGTCGCTGAGCGGAAGAGAGAAGTATTGTGGGCAACCACGGTAGATGACATCTATCTTGTCGCTATCGATGTGTAGGTAGCGAATGAGGTCGTGCTTCACCATCTCGCTGATGGCAACGATGCGGTCGGCACGACGCAGTGATGAGAGTAGTATAGCCCTGCGGTAGAGGTTGTGTATGGGAGAGAAGAAACCTCTTAGACGTAGGAATTCGAGGCTGTGAACGGTGACAACACTTCGTATGTTGCGTCGCTCTAAACCAAAGGGTACGAAGCCGTTGAGTGCGTGGAAGAGTTCCACATCGCCACGCTCCAGGTCGCGCCCTATGCCCCAAATTCTCCAAAGGCCCGATAACTTGCGCCAGAAACTGCCGTCAGGTTCCATCGATTCGACGTTGTGTTTCGAAGCGATACGCTCGTAGTCGGCGTGTTGCTCGTTGGTTGGTACGTACATCCTAAAGTAGGTGCGTCGAGGGCAGGCGTCTGCCAAAGCGTCGATGGTGAATCGGGCATAACTGCTTAGTGTGGAGTTACCCGTATTGGCGTTGCTGGCATCGAAACCTATGGTGTTGTTACGTCTCATAGTTGCTCTATTTGTTATCGCACGTAGTGTGCGCGTACACGCGCATTATCTCACAAAGATAATATTTTTTAGTCGGATGACAAAATATTATCGCTATAACTTCGCGCGGTTGGTATGTTTTCTACGTGGTTTTGTGCTAAAATTAGGGTGTAAAAGAGGTGAAAGTTGAGTAGCAAAAGTTGTGCTATTTTTCTCTTTGACGAATTGTAGGGCCTTTTGACGACGAAAAATACGATAAAAAACTGCAAAATTTACTAATGTGCTAATGTGCAGAAATAGAGGTAGATAGCGCATATTGAAAATATATAAATTAAAATTCTTTCAAGAATTAATGAAATTTTTTAATAAAATATTTGGCGAATTCAAACATTCTCCATACCTTTGCAGCGAAGTTTTAAGGTTCATTTAGGTTAGTAGTTTTAGGTTGGAGAGGCCAATCGAAAGGGTTTGACAAAAGCAGCAGACTTGAAAAAGGTGCTGGTTTTGTCAAAAAATACAACGAAAAAGTTGTATGGTTCTACCTTTCGGTTGCCTCGATTTTTTTTATCCAGCACCCCGTTTCTCTACGTCTTGTCCCTTGTTGCGGGTAGTTCTTCTGTCTGAATGGCGGATATTCTTGCTAAAAATCGAATGAAATAGGGTGGAAAATGTATTATATTCCGAAGAAAATTACTATCTTTGCAACATTGTGTACATATACAATAGGTAAACGATATCTAAAAATATAAAAATTATAACACTATGGGAAGAGCATTTGAGTATCGCAAGGCGAGAAAAATGAAGCGCTGGGGACACATGGCGCGTGTATTTACGAAGATCGGTAAGGAGATTGAGATGGCAGTTAAGGCTTCAGGTCCAGATCCATCATCAAACCTTCGTCTTCGTCTTCTTATCCAGAATGCTAAGGCAGAGAATATGCCTAAGGAGAATGTTGAGCGTGCTATTAAGCGTGCAACAGATAAGGATGCTGCAGACTACAAGGAGATGATTTATGAGGGATATGGTCCTCACGGTATCGCTGTTTTGGTAGAGACTGCTACCGACAACACAAACCGTACTGTAGCCTCGGTACGTATGTACTTCAACAAGTATGGTGGTGCTTTGGGTACCTCTGGCTCTGTAGGCTTTATGTTCGAGCACAAGTGCGTGTTTAAGTTCAAGCCAACCGAGGGTGTTGATTTCGAGGAGATGGAGTTGGAGATGATCGACTTTGGTGTAGATGAGTTCTACGCTGAGGAGGGCGAGGTAACAGTTTACGCTGCTTACGAGTCATTCGGTCAGATTCAGACTTGGATCGAGGGCAAGGGCTACGAGTTGGTATCGGGAGAGTCTGTACGTATCCCTACCGACACTAAGGAGCTTACTCCAGAGCAGCGCGAGGCTGTTAATAAGCTTATCGAGCACCTCGAGGAGGATGACGATGTAACTAACGTATATACTACTATGGCCGAGTCTGATGAGGACGAGGATGAGGAGTAGTCGAAATAGGTGTAATTCTACAGATTAACCACTATGAAGAAATTTACAGAGTATAAGGGTCTTGACTTGGCAGGTGTTGCTGACGAGGTGTTGGCACGCTGGACTGAGGATGATACCTTTCACAAGAGCATAACAACACGCGAGGGCCATCCTACCTTCGTGTTCTATGAGGGACCACCTTCAGCAAATGGTACTCCAGGTATTCACCACGTTATGGCACGTACTATCAAGGATGTATTCTGCCGTTATAAGACTCAGCAGGGTTATCTCGTTCATCGTAAGGCGGGTTGGGATACTCACGGCCTTCCTGTGGAGTTGGGCGTAGAGAAGAAGCTCGGCATCACCAAGGAGGATATCGGCAAGAAGATTACCATCGAGGAGTATAACAAGGCTTGCCGTGAGGCAGTTATGGAGTTCACCGACATTTGGGAGGACTTGACTCACCGTATGGGTTACTGGGTAAATATGGACGATCCATATATCACCTACGACAATAAGTTTATCGAGACCTTGTGGTGGTTGTTGAAGCAACTCTACGAGAAGGGTCTCCTCTATAAGGGTTACACTATTCAGCCATACTCGCCAGCCGCAGGTACTGGTCTTTCGACTCACGAGTTGAACCAGCCTGGTTGCTACCGCGACGTTAAGGATACCACTTGTACGGCGCAGTTCCGCATCGTAGATCCTAAGGCTGAGATGGAGGGTTGGGGTACTCCAGTCTTCTTGGCTTGGACAACAACCCCTTGGACTTTGCCTTCAAATACCGCGCTCTGCGTTGGTCCTAAGATCGACTACGTAGCAGTTCGCACTTACAACCCATACGATGGTCAGAAGATTACCGCTGTAGTGGCTGAGCCATTGCTCTACTCTATCTTCAACAAGAAGGGTGAGGAGTTGGCTCTTGACAGCTATAAGGCTGGCGACAAGGTTATCCCATTCGAGGTAGTAGGCAAGTGGCGTGGTACAGAGCTCGAGGGTATGCACTATGAGCAGCTTATCCCTTGGGTAAAGCCTGTTGAGTGCGACGAGGCTGGCAACTGGGTTGAGGCCTCTGCAAAGGGCTTCCGCGTAATTCTTGGTGACTACGTAACCATCGAGGATGGTACAGGTATCGTACATATCGCTCCTACCTTTGGTGCTGATGATGCCTTCGTAGCGCGTCAGGCTGGCATCCCTTCGCTCTTTATGATTAACAAGCGTGGTGAGACTCGCCCTATGGTGGATTTCACTGGTAAGTTCTACCTCACCGAGGAACTCGACGAGCGCTTTGTTAAGGAGTGTGTTGAGGAGTCGTATAAGGAGTATGAGGGTCGCTTCGTGAAGAATGCTTACGACCCACAGTTCACCGTGGATGGTCGTTACGACGACAAGGCTGCTGCAGCGGCTGAGACTCTCGACGTATATATCTCTATCCGCCTCAAGGAGATTGGTAAGGTATTCAAGATTGAGAAGCATACCCACAACTATCCACACTGCTGGCGTACAGATAAGCCAGTGTTGTACTACCCATTGGACTCTTGGTTTATTCGCACCACGGCGCTTCGTGAGCGTATGATGGAACTCAACAAGACCATCTACTGGAAGCCAGAGTCTACAGGTACTGGCCGTTTCGGTAAGTGGCTTGAGAATATCAACGACTGGAACCTCTCACGTTCACGCTTCTGGGGCACTCCGCTCCCAATCTGGGCTACTGAGGATCGTTCAGAGCTCAAGTGTATCGGCTCTATCGAGGAGCTTATCGCCGAGATTGAGAAGGCTGTGGCTGCAGGTGTGATGACCGAGAACCCATATAAGAACTTCAAGGTTGGCGATATGTCGAAGGAGAACTACTCGACAGAGAATATCGACCTACACCGCCCATACGTAGACAACATTGTCTTGGTATCATCTAAGGGTGAGCCTATGCGTCGTGAGCCAGACTTGATCGACGTATGGTTCGACTCTGGTGCTATGCCTTACGCTCAGGTACACTACCCATTCGAGGCTAAGGAGGGATTCGACCAGATTTACCCTGCAGACTTCATTGCTGAGGGTGTTGATCAGACCCGTGGTTGGTTCTACACATTGCACGCTATTGCAACTATGTTGTTCGACTCTGTAGCATTCAAGAATATCATATCTAACGGTTTGGTATTGGATAAGAATGGTAACAAGATGTCGAAGCGTTTGGGTAATGCCGTAGATCCATTCGAGGTATTGAGAAAGTATGGTGCTGACGCTACACGTTGGTATATGATCTCTAACTCGCAGCCTTGGGATAACCTTAAGTTTGACGTTGATGGTGTGGATGAGTGCCGTCGTAAGTTCTTCGGTACACTTTACAATACCTACTCATTCTTTGCGCTCTACGCAAATATCGACGGTTTCACAGGCCAGGAGGCTGAGGTTGCTATTGAGAAGCGCCCAGAGATCGACCGCTGGATCTTGTCGGAGTTGAACTCTCTTATCAAGGATGTCACAGCATCGTTGGAGGAGTACGACCCAACCCCTGCGGCACGTCGTATCGACCAGTTTGTTAATGAGAACCTCTCTAACTGGTACGTGCGCCTCAACCGTAAGCGTTTCTGGGGTGGTGAACTTACCGAGGATAAGCTCTCAGCATACCAGACATTGTACACCTGCTTGGAGACTGTCGTGATGTTGGCAGCACCTATCGCTCCATTTATCTCGGACCGCATCTTCTGCGACTTGAATGCTGTAAGCGGTCGCCACACCGAGTCAAGTGTTCACCTTGCGGAGTATCCTAAGTGTAATGAGTCACTCATTGTCAAGGAGTTGGAGGATATGATGTCGTTGGCACAGCGCACTTCATCTATGGTATTGGCTTTGCGTCGTAAGGTTAATATCAAGGTGCGTCAGCCATTGGCAAAGATTATCATCCCAGTCTTGGATAAGCAGATGGCTAAGCATATCGAGGCTGTACGTGCGTTGATTATGAACGAGGTAAATGTCAAGGATATCGAACTTATCGCTGATACCACTGGCATCATCACCAAGCGTATTAAGCCTAACTTCAAGACCCTCGGTCCTAAGTATGGCAAGTATATGAAGCAGATTGCTGCGTTGGTTGCTACCTTCACTCAGGAGCAGATTGCTGCTGTGGAGAACGACGCCGAGACTATCCTCAATATCGATGGCGAGCAGTTGGTTACTACTGCTGCGGACTACGATATCACATCTGAGGATATGCCAGGATGGCTCGTTGCTTCAGAGGGTAAACTTACCGTAGCCTTGGATATCACCATCTCTGACGAGTTGCGTCGTGAGGGTGTAGCACGTGAGTTGGTAAACCGTATCCAGAATATCCGTAAGGATTCAGGCTTTGAGGTTACCGATAAGATTCGCGTAGAGATCGAGGCTACCGACCTTACATCTCCTGCTATCGAGAGTTTCGCTGACTACATCGCTCAGCAGACCTTGGCAGTGGAGGTTAAGGCTGTGGCAACCCCTGCGGGAGACTTCGTAGTAGATTCAGATATCGACGAGGCGCCTCTCAAGATCGCTGTTACTAAGGCTTAGGTATTCGCTACCTAACCCTATATTAATAAGAAAGAGTTGTTCGATATGCCTATCGGACAACTCTTTTTTCATCTTTTTTTATAAATATGTTTGCAGATTTCATAATTTTTGCTTAATTTCGCTTTATGTAAATGTCTAACCGTACAAAAACGCTACGATTATGTCAGAGGAGAAGACCCGTTATAACGACGCTGAACTTGAAGAGTTCCGTCTATTGATAGAGCAGAAGTTGGCATCGGCACGTGCCGATTACGATATGTTGCGTTCAGCAACCAGCAATGAGAATGATACCGAGGATTCGTCACCTACCTTCAAGGTTATGGAGGAGGGTGCTACAACCCTTTCACGCGAGGAGTATGGCTCTTTGGCGCAGCGTCAGGCTAAGTTCATTCGTAACCTCGAGATGGCTCTTGTGCGCATTAAGAACAAGACATACGGTATCTGCAAGACCACAGGTAAGCTAATTCCTCGTGAGCGTCTTTTGCGCGTGCCTCACGCTACGGAGTGTATAGAGGCTAAAACCGCCCGCAAATAATCTTTGTCGTTATAGCGGCGCTACTGCGGCGCTTCAATCAACGCCACCAATGGGACGTACGTCAAGTACTACCCATCGGTGGCTTTTTCGTGTCAGCGCCACATTAGCACCACTCTAACGACAAATCCCATCACACTGCCCATCTGGGCTTATCTCTTTATCGAGACCACATCTACCGCCTTCTGACAAGAAACCACCTCACACTCTCCATCGGTGGCTTTTTCGTGTCAGCGCCACATTAGCACCACTCTAACCTCAAATCATTTCTTGTGATAAGGCAGCATCTGCGGCCTCTCAATCATAAGCCCAAATGGGACGTACGCCAAGTACTACCCATCTGGGTTTATTTCTTTATCGAGACCACATCTACCGCCTTCTGACAAGAAATCACCCTCACACTCTCCATCGGTGGCTTTTTCGTGTCAGCACCACACGCCCTTCTCCACCTTCTCAATACGCTTTGTATGCCCCGTAGCCTATTTCTCATCTCCTCCAAAACTTGTCTAAAACACTATATTAGATTGCGATGTTTTCTGCCCGATGGCGAGGGAGTGTCATAGACAAAGTCGGAGAGGGTGGGTTAAAAAGTGGATAAAAAGTTTCGCAGAATAGAAAATTTTGCGTAACTTTGAAGATGATAACTGTAGATGCAAAAACTAACAGATAAATAACAAACCTAAAACATTAACAATATGAGAAAACTACTTCTCGGTGACGAGGCTATTGCACAGGCCGCTATCGACTCGGGTCTTTCGGGTGTTTACGCCTATCCAGGTACTCCGTCTACCGAAATCACAGAGTTTATTCAGTTGCGCGAAGAGAAGCGCGGCGAGGCTGAGGATAAGATCTTCTGCCGTTGGGCTACTAATGAGAAGACCGCTATGGAGGGCGCTCTTGGTATGTCTTATATGGGTAAGCGTGCTTTGGTATGTATGAAGCACGTAGGTATGAACGTGGCTGCTGACCCATTTGTGAACTCAGCAATGACAGGTGTAAATGGTGGTTTGGTAGTTGTTGCTGCCGACGATCCATCTATGCACTCTTCACAGAATGAGCAGGACTCACGTTTCTATGGTAAGTTCGCGTTGATGCCAATCTTCGAGCCATCATCACAGCAGGAGGCTTACGAGATGACTCGTGCAGCGTTCGAGCTCTCGGAGGCTGTAAAGCTCCCAGTATTGATGCGTGTGACTACACGTATGGCACACTCTCGCGCCGTTGTGGAGGTTACTGAGACCCCACGCAAGCAGAACGAGATCTCTCGTCCTGAGGATGTACGTCGCTGGATCTTGTTGCCTGCATTCGCTAAGAAGCGTTACGTAGAACTCCTCGCTCAGCAGGATGACTTGCAGAAGGCTGCCGTAGAGTCTAAGTTCAACTGGTACGTTAAGGGTGAGAATCCAGAGTTGGGTGTTATCACCACTGGTATCGCCTACAACTACTATATGGAGAACTGTGCTAACTGCAACAAGCGTAGCGTACTCAAGATTTCGCAGTACCCACTTCCAGTGGAGCTCATTGAGAAGATGGTTGCTGATGGTGCTAAGGAGATCCTCGTTATGGAGGAGGGTCAGCCAGTTGTTGAGGAGATGGTACGTGCTATCGTTCCTTCGACAGTTGTGGTTAAGGGTCGTTTGACTGGCGACTTGCCACGTGTGGGTGAGCTTACTCCTGATAGCGTACGTCTATCGTTGGGTATGGAGAAGTTGGAGAACCTCGAGGCTGACGATATCGTTGTAGCACGCCCACCAGCATTGTGCCAGGGTTGCGGTCACAGAGATATGTATAAGGCATTGAACGAGGTTGCTGCGGAGTATGAGAACCCACGCATCTTTGGTGATATCGGTTGCTACACTCTCGGTGCATTGCCTCCATTCCAGGCTTTGCACGCTTGCGTAGAGATGGGTGCCTCTATCACTATGGCTAAGGGTGCTTCGGATGCTGGTCAGTTCCCTGCATTTGCTGTTATCGGTGACTCTACCTTCACTCACTCAGGTATGACAGGTCTTTTGGACTGCGTGAACTCTAACGCAAACGTGGTTGTTATCATCTCGGATAACCTTACTACAGGTATGACAGGTGGTCAGAACTCTGCAGGTACAGGTAAACTCGAGGATATCTGCCGCGGTGTCGGTGTTCACCCTGACCACGTACGTGTCGTTGTGCCACTTCCAAAGAATATGGAGGAGATCAAGGATATCCTTCGTCAGGAGATCGAGTACAAGGGCGTATCTGTAGTGATTCCACGTCGTGAGTGTATTCAGACAGCGAAGCGTCACGCTAAGGCTAAGAATGCAGCAAAGAACGAGTAGTTAATAACTAAGAAAAAAGAGAAGTAATGAAGAAAGATATTATTTTGGCAGGTGTCGGCGGACAGGGTATTCTGTCGATTGCTACGGTTATTGGCGAGGCTGCAATGGCTGAGGGCTGGAACATCAAGCAGGCCGAAGTTCACGGTATGAGCCAGCGTGGTGGAGATGTTCAGAGTAACTTGCGCCTCTCTACTGAGCCTATCGCATCGGATCTTATCGCTAAGGGTGGTGCTGATATCATCATCTCGTTGGAGCCTATGGAGGCTTTGCGCTACTTGACATATTTGAAGAAGGATGGTTGGGTAGTAACCTCAAATGTTCCATTCGTAAATATCCCTAACTATCCTGCAGAGGAGGAACTCAATGCTCACCTCGCTGCTTTGCCTAACTGCGTATCGCTCAACGTCGAGCAACTCGCTAAGGATGCTGGTGCGCCTCTTCAGGCAGCAAATATGGTATTGTTGGGTGCAGCTATCCCTATGCTCGACATCGAGTTCGAGAAGATCGAGGCAGGTATTCGTCGTATCTTTGCTCGTAAGGGTGAGGAGGTTATCGAGAAGAACCTCGCAGCGGTACGTGCAGGTTATGATAACTCAATCAAAAAGTAATGACAATGGATAGACCATTAGATAAACAAACGGTAGACAACATCTGTATTGCCAATGGTTTGCGTAATGCCAAGGAACTTGGTGCTGCCTCTATTCGCCAATTTGTGAGCGTAGTGAAGGATATCGAGGCTAAGACAGGTGTTGAGTATATTCGTATGGAGATTGGCGAGCCAGGTTTGCCAGCCGAGATGATTGGTATCGAGGCTGAGCACGAGGCGTTGCTCTCGGGCGTAGGTGCTAAGTACCCCCTCATCACAGGTATTGAGCCACTTACCAAGGAGGCTTCACGCTTCATCAAGGCCTTCATCAACCTCGACATCCCTCCAATGTGCATCGTACCTACTGTAGGCTCTATGCAGGGTGCTTTCGCTACGTTTATGGCGTTGAGCCAGATGCGTGACGACCGCGACACCATCCTCTTCATTGACCCAGGTTTCCCTGTTCAGAAGGCCCAGTGTAAGGTTCAGGGTATCCGTTTCGAGTCGTTCGATGTTATCGACTACCGCGGTGAGAAACTCGAGGCTAAACTTGAGGAGATTCTCTCTTCGGGCCGTATCAGCGGTATCATCTACTCTAACCCCAACAACCCTACGTGGATGTGTTTGAATGAGTCGGAGTTGGAGATTATCGGTCGTATGGCTACCAAGTACGATGTCATCGTAGTAGAGGATTTGGCTTACCTCAATATGGACTTCCGTGAGGATCGTTCTAAGCCTTTCGAGGCGCCATACCAGCCATCTGTAGCTCGCTACACCAATAACTGTCTCCACCTGCTTTCAGGCTCAAAGATGTTCTCGTATGCAGGTCAGCGTATCGCTATTGTGGCAATGAATCCTGCTTTGGCAGAGCGTTGCTACGACAAGTTCGCTGAGAGATATGGCAACGATGGTCAGTTCCGTCGTAACTTCATCTTTAACATCCTCTACGTACTCTCTTCGGGTGTTCCACACTCTGCACAGTATGCCTTGGCTGCTATGTTCCGTGCAGCATCGGATGGTCGTCTCGACTTCGTAGGTCACACTCGCGAGTATGCCCGTCGTGCTGAGCGCGTTAAGGAGATTATGGTGAAGAACGGCTTCCATATCGTCTACGATAAGGATTGTGATCAGGAGGTTAGCGATGGCTTCTTCTTCACTTTCGGCTATAAGGATATGACAGGTGAGCAACTTATCAATAAACTTATCTACTACGGTATCTCGGCTATCACCCTTGCTCCTACGGGAAGTTCTCGCGAGGGCTTGCGTGGTTGTGTGTCGATGATTTCGGATTATCAGTACGATGAGTTGGATAAGCGACTTCGTCTATTCAGTCAAGATTATTAAAAAATTGGGGCTGCCCGTTTAGGACAGCCCTTCTTAAACCTAAAGACGTATGAATTTAGTAAGTGCGGCAGAAGCCGTGAAATTGATAAAGTCTGGTGACTCGGTTTATATCCAGGGCTCTACCTCTGTTCCTGAGGTGTTGGTGCAGGCGATGACCGACCGTGCCCCAGAGTTGCGCGACGTGAAGGTCTATACGGCTTTCGCTATCGGTCGTTGCGACGCTCCATACGCCAAGGCTGAGTTGCGTGACTCGTTCGAGCCACTTAGTTTCTTCGTGGCCAACAACTTGCGTAAGGCTATCGACTCGGGTGTGGCGCAGACCATTCCTGCCTTCTTGGGCGAGATTCCTTTCTTGTTCCGTTCGGGTCAGGTGCCCTTGGATGTTACGTTGTTGAATGTGTCGGAGCCTGACGAGGAGGGCTACTGCTCGTATGGTGTATCTGCTGACTTGGCATTCTCGGCTGTGGAGTGTTCTAAGGTTATCATTGCGCAGGTAAATAAGTATATGCCTCGCACCTTTGGTGACCCTGTAATCCACGTCTCAAAGATTGATGCTTTGGTGCGTGGTGATGAGCCACTTGTGGAGGTGCCTACGGTTATTCCTAATGACGTGGAGCGCGCTATTGGTAACTATATTGCTAGCGAGATTCCTGATGGCGCTACTCTTCAGATTGGTGTAGGTGGTATTCCTAACGCTGTACTCGATGCGTTGCACGGCCATAAGCACCTCGGCTTGCATACCGAGGCTATGACTGACGGTGTTGTGCCTCTCATCCAGAAGGGTATCATCGACAACTCGTTGAAGAAGATCTATCCAGGTCAGTCGGTTGCTTGCTTGTGCTTGGGTAGCCAGCGCTTGTACGACTACTTGCATAACAACCGTGACGTAGTTATCCGTGATGTGGCTTGGACTAACGACCCACAGAATATCCGTCAGAACCCTAAGGTTATGGCCGTAAACTCGGCTATCGAGGTGGATCTCACGGGTCAGATTTGTGCCGATAGTATTGGTGAGCGCATCTTCTCGGGTGTTGGTGGTCAGCACGACTTTATGTATGGTGGTGCCTTGTCAGAGGGTGGTAAGTGCTTCATTGCCTTGCCTTCAATTACCACTAAGGGTATCTCGAAGATTGTGCCTACCTTGACTAAGGGTGCAGGTGTTGTTACCACACGTTTCCAGGCACAGTATATCGCTACCGAACACGGTATCGTATATTTGCGTAATAAGTCGTTGGCTCAGCGTGCTAAGTTGCTTATCTCTATCGCTGATCCATCTGTACGTGAGGATCTTGAGCGTGCAGCAGTCGAGCGCTTCGGCATTGGCTTCCTTCGTGCAAAGATTTAGTCACAATAGGAGTATATAGATAGTGTTGGGAGGGTTTCGGTTGCGAGGCCCTCCCACTTTGTTGTAGGAGAGGGGCCGGTTGGTAAACTTTTTGGGCCACTGCATAATAGCGGGCCTAATGCGTGCGATATTCCCAAAATTATTCGTATATTTGCACGTTATATATACATACAACAACAGATGAGGAGATTGATTATGGTTATTGCGCTTGTAATCTGTGGTCTTATGGCCACGGAGCGACTCTCTGCGCAGTACTATAGTTGGGGTGTTGATCCCCCCTCGTTCCGTTGGCGACAGATGAGGAGCGAGAAGTATCGAGTGGTCTATCCCGATACCGCAACCAATGTGGCTCAGCGTATGATGCACTACCTCGATGCTGTGGAGTCGGATATCGCATACGGCTATCGCCACCCACAGATGTCTATCCCCTTCGTCGTGCATCCCTCGAACTTTATGTCCAACGGTCTTGTGATGTGGATGCCTCGCCGTGTAGAGTTCCTATCTACACCGAGCATTAATGGCTACTCTATGCCGTGGATCAAGCAACTTATCGCCCACGAGTACCGCCACGCTGTGCAGTATAACAACCTCAACCGAGGTGTTGTCAAGGCCCTAAGTTATGTCATTGGTCAGCAGAGTTCTACCATAGGTCTGCTCTTTATGCCGTTGTGGATGATGGAGGGTGATGCCGTGATGAGCGAGACGCAGATGTCCACCTTTGGTCGAGGCCTACAACCTTCGTTCACAATGGGTTACCGTGCTTACGGCAATGTGGCGAACGAGTTTAAAAATATTGATAAGTGGTTTTGTGGGTCGTTCAAGGACTATATTCCGAACCACTATAATCTCGGTTATTTGATGTGTCGCCACGGCTACAACCGCTTTGGTCGTATTATGGGTGACGATGTTGCGGAACTCACCTCACGTCGCCCCTATATGGTGGTCTCTACGTCGTGGGTATTGAATAAGTTGTATGGTGTGTCGCAGTCGAAACTCTTTTACGACACCTTCAATAAACTCTACTACCACTGGCAACCGCTCGACGATGTGGCCGAGACTACGGAGACTATCCCTGTGGCTGAGCCTCGCTCTTATACCATCTATGCCCACCCAATTTCTAATGGCGATGGCAAGGTGCTGGTGCTGAAGGAGGATTTTGACCACCCGACGGCACTCTTCGAGTTGGATGTCGAGAGTGGCCAGGAGCGCCGTCTTGCTTATACGGGTATTGTGTCGTCACGCCCTAAGTTGAGCAGTACGGGTAAGTTGTGGTGGACGGAGTACCGCCATAGCGCACTGTTTGCCGAGAAGGTACACTCGCAACTGTGTCTTATGAATGTCAAGAGTGGCAAGATGCGTAACTTCTCGAAACATCGTAACGTGCTGTACCCCACACCGTTGGAGGGTGATTGTATGGCGTGGGTGGAGTACACACCCGATGGTAGATACACTATCTATATCAACGATATGGAGGGACGCCGTCGTAAGCCTATGCCGTACGGTAGCGAGATTCACGGTATGGCGTGGGACGATGTCACTCGTGCTATCTATGTGATAGTCACGGATGATGATGGTATGCATATAGCGCGTGTGGATAGTGAGACGCTTACCCCCGTGACGCGTGCGGCCTATACCACGCTTAGCGACCTTAGCGCTTCGAAGGGTAAGTTGTATTTCGGCTCAATAGCATCGGGTTGCGATGAATTACACTGCCTTGATTTGGCTTCGGGCAGGGAGACACGCCTCTCAACCTCGAAGTATGGCTCGTTCCAGCCTTCGCTGTTGGATGACGATAGGGTAGTGGCTGTGACCTACGACAAACGAGGATATTTGCCTGTTACACAGAGCGTTAATGGGGGTCAGCAGGTGGCCTATAGCAATGCCCCTCGCCAAATTATGTTGCCCGAGGGCAGGCGCTGGGGTGTGGTAAACCTCGACACCGTAAGATTTAATGAAGTGGCTAAGGATAGTGTTTTAAAGAGAACCCCTCCTCGACGTTTCAACCGCATCCTCCACGCCTTCAATATCCATAGTTGGGCGCCAGCGTCCTACGACCCCTACGCCATTGTCGAGGAGTCGTCGATAGCCTTCAACCTCGGTGCTACGATTATGTCGCAAAATATCCTTTCTACACTCGAGGGCTTCTTAACGTGGGGTTGGAATCCTAACGAGGGCTCGGTGTATAAGGGTATGCTCACGTATAATGGTTTGGGTGTAAACCTATGGGTAAGAGGTACTTATGGTGGTAATCAGCAGATATATAGGGTAGTAGCCTACGACAAGGAGAAGGGTGAGTTGGAGTATTCACCAGATGTGGCCTTGGGTAAGTACTACTCACTGGGCGCGGGTGCGACCCTACCTCTGCTCTTGGCTCGTGGCTACCATACTCGCCAATTGGTACTCTCCACATCGTGGAACTTCTCGAATGGTATGGTTGCCAACGTGGATGAAATTGAGATTAACGACTACAAAGTTAGCAACATACGAACGATAGGCTATTCGGAGGGTGTACACCAACTCTCTGTTGGTATCGGCTTCCAGGATATGGTGCGTAAGTCCCACCGCGACTTCTTGCCACCGTGGGGAGTCGTGGCATCGGGTAGTTATACGCTCAACCCCACGACTGATGATATGGGCCACCTGATGGTACTCTATGGTAAGTTGTACACACCAGGCTTTGCTCCTCACCACTCCCTGTCGTTAGCGGCCTCGTACCAGACGTCGCTGGGCGGTTTCCATTCCGACTTGGTGTTGTCGCTGATGTCGTTCAAGTCTACACGCCTCTTGCCTCGTGGTTACTCGGCCTACGAGATACAGAACGATAACTATGTCGCCACCTCGCTGAACTACCAACTCCCCGTATGGTATCCCGATGGAGGATGGAAGGGAGTTATCTTTTTCAAGCGTCTGAGACTCAATGTAGGAGCCGACTACGCCTCGTTCGAGAAACCGGGCTTGATAAAGGATGAGGGCGTTTTTACGAAGGTTAGGGAGCATATCGCATCGTTTGGCGTGGACTTAGGTGTCGATTTCAACCTATTTACTATGCCCGATGCCGCAACAATATCGGCTACCTTCTCGTTGTATCAGAAGATGTCGTTTGCTCCGTTTAGCAATGGTAAACTGTACTTCTCGTTTGGATTGGGCTTGCCATTCTAACGAGACACGAATAAGGACTAAAAATAATAACCAAACTATATGGCACAGAATAGTAATACTAAGAAGAACTCCAAGGGTTGGAAGACGTGGGTAATCAGGGCGATGTGGGCCTTGGTGGCCGTCGGCATCATCGCCGTTGCGAGCCTCTTCATTATGGCAAAGACCGAGGTGCTTGGCCCTATGCCTACCTTCGACGAGTTGGAGAATCCTAAGACCAACCTCGCTACGCAGATCTTTTCGGAGGATGGCGAGGTGTTGGGTACCTACTTCATCGAGAACCGTACCTACCTCTCATACGAGGATCTCTTCCCTGCGGATCGCACCAAGTGGCTTGAGATTGATGGTCATAAGTTGCCTACCATCGTGGCTGCACTCTTGGCAACGGAGGATGTACGTTTCTTCGACCATCCAGGCATTGACTTCCAGGCTACGGCACGTGCAGGTATCAAGACCGTGCTATTGGGTCAGTCAAATCAGGGTGGCGGTAGTACTGTGACTCAGCAGTTGGCTAAGAACCTCTATAAGACTCGTCGCAATAAGGAGGGTATGGAGGGTAATGCTGGAACGTTGGCCGCTAAGGCTCAGGAGTATGTCATCGCCACACAACTTGAATACAACTACACCAAGGAGGAGATTGTGGCTATGTATCTCAATACCGTGGAGTTTTCTAACTCCAACTTCGGTATCAAGTCGGCAGCAAACAACTTCTTCGGCAAGGAGCCTTGCGATTTGGCTATCGAGGAGGCTGCAGTTATTGCAGGACAGGTCAAAGCCCCAGGAACATACGCCCCACTCAAGCGAGGTCTACCCAACGAGAAGGCTCGTGAGCGTAGAAATACCGTGCTTAGCCGTCTTGCCGCTGCGGGGGCTATCTCGCGCGAAGTGGCGGACTCGTTGATGGAGTTGCCTATCGATTTGACCCGCTACCGCCGTGCTGCCGATGCCCATAACGAGGGTATGGCGACCTACTTCCGTGAGATGGTGCGTCGTACTATGATGGCCAAGGAGCCTGAGCGTCGTAACTACTACACCGAGTGGGACTATGAGCAGGCACTCAAGGAGTATAACGAGAACCCTATCTACGGCTGGTGCTACAAGAATAAGAAGGCTAATGGCGACAGTTATGATATCTATCGTGACGGTCTGAAGATATATACCACGGTGGACTCTCGTATGCAGATGTATGCTGAGGAGGCCTTCCGTGAGCATATGGGCGAAACGGTGCAGCCACGTATGAATAGCCAGATTAAGAGCCGTGGCGGCTCGCTCTTCCCCGACCTAAACAAGGCCGAGTCGGATAAGAAGGTTGATGATGCTATGCGCCAGACGGAGCGTTGGCGCCAGATGGCAAAGGAGGGTGTGTCGGAGATAGATATCAAGGCTTCGTTCAATACGCCAAGGAGTATGCAGGTATTCACCTTCAATGGCTTGCGCGATACGGTGATTACCCCACGCGACTCGCTTATCCACTATAAGAAGACTATGCGTGGCGCATTTGTTGCTATCGACCCCGCTTCGGGATATGTGCGTGCATACGTCGGAGGCCCCGACTACCGCTACTTCAAGTATGATGCTGCGACGCAGGGTAAGCGCCAGGTAGGCTCTACGGCAAAGCCTTTCATCTATACCTTTGCTATCGACCACCTCGGTCTAACGCCTTGTACACCAGTACCTAATGTACCAGTGTCGATTGAGACCCCTTCGGGTATCTGGTCGCCTAAGGAGGCTTCCGAGGTGGAGTACACGGGTGTTCACCCTCTCTATTGGGGTTTGGCTAATAGCCGTAACAACTACTCGGCCTGGATTATGAAGCAGGCTAAGAGCCCAGAGGCTGTTGCGCAGTTTATCCACGACATCGGTATTAAGAGTTATATCGACCCTGTGGTGGCACTTTGTATCGGTTCCTACGATAGTAACACCTTCGAGATGGCTTCGGCATACTCAACATTTGCTAATAAGGGTGTTCACGTAGATCCAATCTTCGTGACACGCATCGAGGATAATCAGGGTAACGTGCTTGCTACCTTCACGCCAAAGACCGAGGAGGTGCTTTCGCGTCGTGTGGCATATACGATGATTACGATGATGCAGCGTGTTGTGACTATGGGTACGGCACGCCGTATGATCTATGAGTTTAACTTTGGCGATGTGGAGATTGCCGCTAAGACGGGTACCACCAACGACAATGTAGATGCGTGGTTTATGTGTGCTTTGCCTAACCTCGTTATGGGTGTTTGGGTTGGTGGCGAGGAGAATGGCATCCACTTCACTCGCAATGCAGATGGCTCGCGTATAGCACTCCCTATCGCAGGTAAGTTCCTCACCAAGGTCTTTGAAGATGGCTCGCTCGGTGTTGAGCGTACCGACCGTTTCGAGCGTTCGGATGAGGAGCCCGATTATAGTTGCGAGGTCAATATGGAGGAGCAGCCTACGCAGAGCGTCGAGGACGACATCTTCTTCGACGAGGGAGGCTTCTTCTAATCGACTCGGAAAGGATAAATAACCACAATTCATTGGGCGTTTCCCAGATGGTAAAAGGATAAATATATAATATAGTAAAAACGATAAGTTATGAAAATTGCAATTGTTGGTGTAAGTGGTGCTGTGGGTCAGGAGTTCCTCTCTATTTTGGAGAAGCACCCTATGGCTATCGATGAGTTACGACTCTTTGGCTCGAAGCGTAGTGCAGGCTCTTCTTACCGCTTCCGTGGTGAGGATATCGTGGTGAGAGAGTTGCAACATAACGATGATTTCAAGGATATAGATGTGGCTCTCTGCTCGGCTGGAGCATCTACCTCTAAGGAGTATGCCGAGACCATCACCAAGTACGGAGCCTTTATGATCGACAACTCGAGTGCCTTCCGTATGGATGAGGATGTACCTTTGGTAGTGCCAGAGGTGAATGGCGACGATGCCTTCAATGCGCCTCGTCGTATCATTGCTAATCCTAACTGCACAACTATCCAAATGGTTGTTGCTTTGGGAGTTATCGAGCGCCTTTCGCATATCGAGCGAGTGCACGTGGCTACCTACCAGTCGGCAAGTGGCGCAGGTGCTACGGCTATGCAGGAGTTCGAGCAGCAGCACCGCGATATCGTCGAGGGTCGCGAGCCAAAGGTCGAGAAGTTCGCCTACCAGCTTGCCTACAACCTTATCCCACATATCGACGTGTTCCAGGATAACGACTACACCAAGGAGGAGATGAAGATGTTCCACGAGACCCGTAAGATTATGCACTCCGACATCCGCACTTCGGCTACTTGTGTGCGTGTGCCTGTTATGCGCGCTCACTCTGAGGCTATCTGGGTTGAGACCGAGGACGAGATTAGCGTGGAGGCTGTTCGAGAGGCCTTTGCTGAGTCTCAGGGCATCGTGCTTATGGATGAGCCAGCGGAGAAGAGATACCCTATGCCACTCTTTGTTGAGGGTAGCGACCCTGTCTATGTCGGTCGTATCCGCAAGGATTTGGGTTCGGAGCGAGGCATTACCTTCTGGTGTGTAGCCGACCAAATCCGTAAGGGTGCTGCGCTCAATGCAGTTCAAATTCTCGAACTCCTCGTGGCGAATAAGTAAAAGAGATAAAAACAAGGGGAGAAATAGGTCAAAAATATTTTTTGTAATTAGTTGCAATAGACCATATTTTTGACTACCTTTGTGGCGTAATCACATAAATACACGCAATTGCGTGAATGAGGTTGCGAAAAAAAGAATAAATTATTAAATTATAAAGATAACCTAAAAAAACTAAACTACTATGGAAATTCCATTTGCAGAAGCGTATCGAATTAAGATGGTTGAGCCTTTGAAGAAGAGCACACGTGCAGAGCGTGAGCAGTGGCTCAAGGAGGCACACTACAACCTCTTCGGCTTGAAGTCAGAGCAGGTTTATATCGACTGTTTGACTGACTCAGGTACAGGTGCTATGAGCGACCGTCAGTGGGCTGCTATGATGACTGGTGACGAGGCTTATGCTGGTTCAAAGTCATTCTTCGAGCTTAAGGAGACTATTGGCAAGATCACAGGTTTCGAGTATGTTATCCCTACTCACCAGGGTCGTGCTGCTGAGAACGTATTGTTCTCTCACCTTGTAAAGGCTGGCGACATCATCCCAGGTAACTCACACTTCGACACTACTAAGGGTCACATCGAGTTCCGTAAGGCTGTTGCTTTGGACTGCACTATCGACGCTGCTAAGGATACTCAGCTCGAGATTCCTTTCAAGGGTGAGGTAGACTGCGCTAAGTTGGAGAAGGCTTTGGCTGAGAACGCAGAGAAGATTCCTTTCATCATCGTAACCGTTACTAACAACACAGCAGGTGGTCAGCCTGTATCAATGAAGAACTTGCGCGACGTTCGTGCTATCGCTGACAAGTATGGCAAGCGTGTAGTATTCGACTCAGCTCGTTTCGTTGAGAACGCTTACTTCATCAAGACTCGTGAGGAGGGTTACGCAGATAAGACTATTAAGGAGATTTGCAAGGAGATGTTCTCTTACGCTGACGGTATGACTATGTCATCAAAGAAGGACGGTCTTGTAAATATGGGTGGTTTCATCGCTACACGTCACGAGGACTGGTACGAGGGTGCTAAGCGTTTCTGTATCCCATTCGAGGGCTTCTTGACTTACGGTGGTATGAACGGTCGTGATATGGCTGCTTTGGCTGTAGGTTTGGACGAGAACACTGAGCTCGACACTATCGAGACTCGTATCAAGCAGGTTCAGTACCTCGCTGCTAAGCTCGATGAGTACGGCATTCCTTACC
>JAFZFP010000014.1 GCA_017555905.1 Alistipes sp.
CCCAACAACAACTGCTGACCGGTCTGACCACGAGCATAGAATGTACGAGATACCTGAGCACCACCAAATGAACGGTTAGCCAACAAACCACCGTACTCACGTGCGAAAGGTACACCCTGTGCTACGCACTGGTCGATGATGAGGTTAGAAACCTCAGCCAAACGATATACGTTAGCCTCACGTGCGCGGTAGTCACCACCCTTGATTGTATCGTAGAAGAGACGATATACAGAGTCGTTATCGTTCTGATAGTTCTTTGCTGCGTTGATACCACCCTGTGCTGCGATAGAGTGCGCACGGCGTGGAGAGTCAGAGATGCAGAAAATCTTTACGTTGTAACCAAGCTCACCAAGTGAAGCAGCTGCAGATGCACCGCCAAGACCGGTACCTACAACGATGATATCCAACTTACGCTTATTTGCAGGGCTTACGACCTTAATCGCAGCCTTGTGGTTACTCCACTTCTGTGCCAATTCACCAGCAGGTGTTTTTGCATCTAATTTATAAGCCATAATATTTTAGTTTTTATTGTTATCAGTAATGTGAGTATCGAGTATTAGATAAGAGACTCGATAAGGTCTGGAGTGCTTACGAAGAAGCAGTAAACAGCAACCACGGCAAAGCCGAGGAAGATGAGGGTAGCAACGATGTTACCCAAGCACTTCAAACGTGGGTACCAAGTGTCGTTTGCCCAACCTACTGTCTGGAACATAGACCATACACCGTGAGTAAGGTGGAACCACAAAGCAGCAAACCATACTACGTAGAGAACTACGTTGTACCACTTAGAGAAGGTGATCATCATAAGTGCTGCACCGCTAGTAGGCGCTACATCGAAACCTGCTACTACAGAAGAGTGGTGGCCCATAAGCTCTACCAACTGCATCTTTGACCAGAAGTGTACGAGGTGAAGACCAAGACCAAGAATTACGATTACGCCCAAAACAAGCATATTCTTAGAAGCCCAAGAAACACCCTTCTCCTGAACAGTTACGTCGTAACGCTGGCTACCACGAGCGCGGTAGTTGTTGATAGTGAGAATGAAGGCATAGAGGAAGTGAATTGCAACACCACCTGCCAACACCACAGTAGCAACAAGTGCATACCAGTTTGCTCCGAGGAACTCACAAATAAGGTCATAAGCCTCGTGGCTGAAAAGCATTGTGAGGTTCATTGACATATGGAAAAGAAGGAAGAGTACGAGGAAACATCCTGTGATACTCATAACGAGTTTCTTTCCCACTGATGAATTAGTTAAAAAACAGCTCATAGTGTAAAAATTTAAAATTTATGATAAATAGTTTTGTCGATTAATCTTTTAAGCCTCTTTACAACGCATCGCTAATGCGATAAACATTACTGCAAAGATAAGAATTGTTTGAATAATAACAATACCTAATCGCACATTTTATGCTCTAAAAGTCCATAAATCGGAAAAAATATCTAATTTTGTAGTCAAATAATATGCCTGCCTATGGTAGATAAGATGGAGATTCGTCGAGAGGTGAGACGACGCATAAAAGAATTGAGTGCAGAGCAGTGCCACAACGCTGCCGAGAGGATATACACCGAGATAGCCTCTAAAGAGCAATTTCACAGAGCCCACTGCATAGCCCTATTTGTGGCAATGAGGGATGAGGTGCCAACAAAGATGGTACTCGATGCGTGGCAACAACTCGGCAAGCGTATCGTCATTCCGCGTGTTGAGGGCGACATTATGCGCTTCTACGACTATAGTGCCGACAGGATGGTGGTCGGGGCCTTCGGTATTGAAGAGCCCGTAGGCGAAGAGGAGGTGATGGCTGAGGAGATAGACCTCATAATTGTCCCTGCACGTGCCTTCACCCTTTCGGGCATACGTTTGGGTCGTGGCGGTGGCTTCTACGACAAGTATATGTCGCTGCCATCGTTCCGCGCCTACAAAATCGGCATCGCCTACAAGGAGCAAATCTTCGAAACACTACCCCACGACGCCCACGACATTATGGTTGATGAGGTTGTTGTTGGTTAGTACAAAAGTGGGTTTTATAGTCTCGCAAACACAACATTTGAAAAAGAGTAGTGGCGTGTCCACCGATTGTGGACACGCCATTTATCACTTCGGGGGACTACACCTTATTCTCCGAACGAGACAACTACAATCTCCCTCAACTTAGCATCATCGGCAACCTCAGGCTCCTCAGTTGGAGCGGCCGGAGTTTCAGTCTCAGGCATCTTGAACGTCACAGGGATTACGAACCTAACTCTTACGGGCTTACCCTTCTGTCGTCCAGGGGTCCACTGTGGTGACTTGCTAAGCACTCGGATAACCTCATCTCTAAGAATCATATCCTTGTCGCCAGTCTCGTGGAATATAAATGTGTCGGTGTCGATATATCCGTTACTATCGACAACGAACTCTGCCACTACCCTACCCTCAATGCCTAATTCGAGGGCCTTGGCAGGGTAGCGCACATTCTGCATAACCCACATCACAAAGGTCGATAAATCTCCGTCCATAAATTTTGGCATCTCTTCGACCCAAGCCCATACCATATCATCACCCTCTTGCTCGGTAATGATACACACCACACCATTCGATACATCTCCCATATGGTCATACTGTCGAACCTCATCACTTCCCTTGCGCACAATCATCGACACTATCTTCTTATTTTTGAGGTTATTAACATCCTCTAACGTAGCCTTCTTTCCGTCGATGATATAGAGAGGCTCCTGATTTACTGCAAATGCGCCAATGGTTATAAGCGCAAAGAGCATTGTTAAAAATAGTTGTTTCATAGTTTTAAAGTTTTAGCGTTTTTCTTGCAGCTGCTTTTTGTTAGTGCAAATTTAGGATATCTCTCCTTCGCAACAAAATAATCTATGTTAAACATTGTTAAAGCTAATGTTAAAAAGTGTTAAAATTTTATAATCAACCTTTCATTATACGCCATTTATTATAACTTTGTGGTATGAAAAAGGGTCGTTTTACCATAATACTTCTTTGCGGAATACTCTCCTTGGTGCTACTCACAGTGATAGAAACACGCTGGTCTGTAAATAGTTATCGTTCTATGCGCGATAACTATACCGACCAACTACAGGTACTACTTGAAGAGGCAACGTGGCAATATGTTGCACGACCTACCCAATATGAGCCATATATGAAATATGGTAGCATCAACCGCCTACACACCTTCGTCGGTGAGCAACTGCGCTCCGCTGGTATCGACACCGAATACATGGTGGAGGTATGCTCTACGACCAACGCGGAGCCTATCGTACTGATGGCAATGGGCGACGAGATTGACTCGAAGCGCAAAATGGTTATTGAGAAGCAATTGACCCCTATCATCCTGCGCCTTACGGTGAACGACCCCCACAACGACATACTAAGTAGTATGCGCAACATACTGCTTCTACAGATAATATCGATCCTGCTCCTAGTCGCGACATTCTACTACCTAACAAACACCCTCTTCAAGGCTAAGGCGATTGAACGCATCCGTCAAGACCTCACACACAACATAACCCACGAACTTAAGACCCCGATTGCTGCAGCCTACATAGCCACAGACGTATTGCGCACAACGGAGCAAATTGCCCAAAACAAGAGCCTTCGTGACGAATACTTAGATATGACACTCAAGGAGTTAAAGCGTCTGAGCAATATGGTCGATGAGATACTTCACTCCTCTATCGAGGCAATTGATGCCAAGTGCCTAACCTTTGAGGAGTGCAACATCCGAGAGATTTTCGACGAGGTGTGTGCTACCCAACGCCTAAAATATAGGGATCGAGATATCGTCTGGCAAATCGAGGTTGAGAGCGACACTATAGTAGTTGCCGACCGACACCACCTCTATACACTTGTTAGTACGCTGGTCGATAATGGCATAAAATATTGCTCGCAACGCCCCATAATCACCCTCGGCGCGCACAATAGCGAGGCTACCACCACTATCACCGTTCAGGATAATGGCGTTGGTATCGCCAAGAACGAGCAGAGGCTAATCTTCGAAAAGTTCTACCGCATACCTCAAGGTAATCTCCATAATAGCAAGGGGTATGGTTTAGGACTATACTATGCGAAGAACATTGTCAAGAGCCATAACGGCTCGATAGAGTTATCATCGAAGATAGGTCAAGGCTCTATATTCCGTATAACACTCCCACGCTATGGCACAAAGACGAATACTAATAGTTGAAGACGAGGCTACGATACGACGTACCGTCGCTGATGCACTCTGCATTGCAGGTTATAGCGTTACGGCGGCCGAGGATGGCGAAGAGGGTCTGCGACTCTTTCAACAGACCAACCCCCACTTAGTCATTGCCGACATTATGCTACCTCGTATAGATGGTTTCGAGATGGTAAAACGTATGCGCAGAGTTGGAGGCACAACCCAGTACCTCTTCCTCTCGGCACGTTGCGATGCCGACGACGTTGTGGAAGGTTTCCGTGTAGGAGGCAACGACTACATACGTAAACCATTTGCAATTCAAGAACTTATTGCACGAGCAGAGGCACTCTTAAGCCGTAACGAGGAGCAGAGCGCAACAACCTTTACTATAGGCCACTACCACTTCGACAGTGTCGCCCAGCACCTATCCTTCGACAACAACATTCGACACCTCTCGGCACGCGAAAACGCACTGCTACACGCCTTAGCCATCAACCTCAACCGAGTGGTGAATTCCAACCAACTGCTGACAGACATCTGGGGTAACAACAGTTACTACAACCTACGCTCTATGAATGTCTATATCTCAAAACTTCGACTATATCTCGCTGATGACCGTCGCATCGAAATTTCGTCGGTACGAGGTGTGGGATATTGCCTACGTATCAATACTTAGTTTTAGCCATTATCATAATATCTGAGGATAAAAGAGTTGCTCCGCGGAGAAACTTTTTGTATCTTTGTCCTATGAAACTAACTTTCTTAGGCACGGGAACATCCCAGGGAGTTCCTGTAATAGGTTGTGATTGTGAGGTTTGCCGTTCCGAGGCACACCAGGACAAGCGTCTTCGTACTTCGGCAATGCTGGAGTGGGATAACAAGCGCATAATCATTGATGCCGGCCCCGACTTCCGCTACCAGATGCTCCGCGAGGGGGTAAGGCATATCGACGCCATACTGCTCACCCACGAACATAAAGACCATACGGGAGGCATCGACGATGTTCGAGCCTTCAACTTCGTGGACTACCCCGAAGCCATTCACACTATGCACATCTTTGGCAACGAGCCAACCATAGCGTCAATAAAACGTGACTTCCACTATGCCTTTGCCAAGGATAAGTATCGTGGTGTTCCCGAGATAGAGTTACACACCTTCGACCCCAAAGAGCGCTTTACGGTTGCAGGACTCGATATACTCCCCATTGTAGGTAGCCACTCAGACCGTTTTTGCTCGGTAGGTTTCCGCTTCGGAAGCCTTGCATACCTTACCGATATGAACTATATAACACCAGAGGAGGAGGCGAAACTTAAAGGTGTCAAAACACTTGTAATCAACGCACTACGTTGGGCAAAACATAGTTCACACTTTTCGGTAGATGAAGCCGTAGAGATAATCAAACGCATCGGTCCAGAGAGAGCCTACCTAACACATATGTCACACAGGATTGGCCTACACCAAGAACTCGAAACAAGGCTTCCAGAGGGCATCTCCCCCGCTTACGACGGGCTAAAGATCGAGATAAACGACTAACTGATTGAGCGTTATGAAATTTCTAAAAGATCGAGTTATAGTAATCACTGGAGCCTCTTCGGGCATTGGCGAGGCTATGGCCAAGGAGTATGCCAAAGTGGGAGCAAAGGTGGTATTGGGCGCTCGTCGTCAAGAGGAGTTGAAGCGTGTGGCAGATGAAATTACAGTCCTCGGTGGCAAGGTGGCATACTCGGTGTGCGACGTAACTAAAGAGGAGGATTGCAGACTACTTATGGAGTGTGCCATTCAGAACTTCCAACGCATAGATATCCTTATCTGCAACGCAGGGCTCTCGATGAGAGCATTGTTCGACGATTGCGACCTCACGGTATTGCACCGCCTGATGGATGTAAACTTCTGGGGAACGGTAAACTGCACAAAATATGCTCTAAAGTATTTACAAGAGTCAAGAGGCTCGTTGGTGGGCATCTCTTCGGTAGCAGGAATACACGGACTCCCAGGGCGCACGGGCTACTCGGCATCGAAGTATGCGATGACGGGATTCTTAGATACGATACGTGTGGAAAACCTAAAGAAGGGGCTCCACGTAATGACCGCCTGTCCGGGCTTCACAGCCTCGAACGTACGCTTCTCAGCACTCACGGCAGATGGCTCACAGCAGGGGGAAACACCTCGCAACGAGGATAAGATGATGACTCCAGAAGAGGTAGCACACATCGTGGCCAAGGGAATACGTCGTCGTAAACGTCTCTGCCTAATGGAGTGGGAGGGTCGCGCTACGCACTTCATAAAGAAGTTCTTCCCAGGCCTTGTAGATAGGCTCTTCTACGCCGTGATGGCAAAAGAGCCAGACTCTCCGCTAAAGTAAAAAAGAATGGCGTGCCCTAATCTTTAGGACACGCCATTACTATTTTTGTCCAACTCCTATGGACGCAAAGTCTTAAACTCATCGCAGATAACAAGCGACACTCCGCCACTCTGATCTACGACCTTTATACAAGGAGTGTAGTAGGTATCATAGTTCAAAGCATCCCACACGTAGTTCTCATCGGGCGCAATGAACTGACGCATAAACTCATAACTCAATCCAGGGATAAGCGAGAGCATACAATCCTCAAATGTATTGTAGTACATTGAATAGTTTTGACGGGCATTTTCAACCATCTCACTCTCCAACATAGCAATATAACAGCACCATACATCGCTACCAAAGAGACAAGACAAGGTTACCTCGTTTACACCTATCTCCTTAATCTCGAAATCGACCTCTCCCGTTCCAGCCGACTCAGCAGGGGTGGTAATCTCAACAATCTCAACGCCACTCAAAAGACTATTCTCCCGACCCTCACTATAGTCCATAAGTGCAGCCAAGACAAGGTACGTAGTAGATGGTGAAACGCTCATCTGATAGCCTTGTACATACTCAAACATCTGACCATCAACCCAATTGATTGTGAGAGGGCCCTGGAGCATAAAGCCGTAGTTGATGACCCAAGCACCTGGGTTAGAAGTAACTTGACTATAAACACGCTTATCGACAATCGAGCAACGCCAATACTGGTCGGCCTCAGCATTAATATTGAACTTGAAGGATGTTGAGGTCACGTCCAACACATAGATAAGGCGCTTAGCACCCTCATCGTCACCCTTAGGAACGGTGGCTCCCGAAAGCATATCGTTGTAGTAACCCTGAACGGTATGTAGAGTGCCGTCAGCATCATAGGTGAGCATAAAGTAGATAGTGTAGTAACCATTAGCCACATCGACATTTACATAACCATCGGTGAAGAGGTAGCCATCTTGATCTGCAACACCATTAGGGATATACCAAGAGGTCTCGTTATGCAAGGTATATGGATCGATCGAGTTACCAAGGCTATATGAGCCGTATGGCAAGTAGCAACTCATAGTCTCATCCAAGGTGTAGAAATCCAAGATAAGTTTGTCGCCATTATCCGCAACAAGGGTCACGTAGAAGTTGTAGTACTCATACCAGCGACCATCCTTAGTATAGACAATATTTAGATTCTCAACACCATCAATCTCTGGTAGGTCATCATTGCCACCACCAGGATTCTCTGGATTCTCTGGCTCGTCGCCACCACCAGGGTTATTGGGGTTCTCAGGTTCGTCACCGCCACCAGGGTTTTCGTTCTGACCCGTCGTAGCAATAGCAACCGTATTAGAGAGGACCACACCAGCACCATTCATCGCCGCAGCGATTACGTAGTAGGTGGTACCGCTCTTGAGGTTATTGACAACGATAGAGTTGCCATCACCCTTGGTCTGCACACCCTCGGCAAGGACCTTGTCGGCCGAGATAACATCGCCATCGTAGAGCATATAGGCACACTTTTCAGCACCCTCAGCCTTGACGCTAAAGATAATCAGATTCTCTGTCGAGCCAACACTCTCAACAGTAACCGTCGGCTTTACACCATCGCCAGCCTTATCGCAACCGATAAAACCAATGACTGCAACAAGTGCAATAAGAAGATTCTTAATTACGCTTTTCATATTAAATTAGTAGTGTTTGATTTGTCCTAACTGATATTGATGCAAAGATATAGATTTTTTCGCAATATCGCACATCGTAACAAAAAAAAGAGACCGAGCATAGACTATTTGCTACGCTCAGCCCCTCAATCCTATATCGCCGTGGCTATCGCTTAGTCTTGTAAAAAGCCTTATACGAGCCACGCGCCATTTTCTGCAACTTATTCTTAATAAGATTCTTACGCAAAGGCACAAGGTGGTCGGTAAATACCAAACCCTCGATATGGTCGTACTCGTGCTGGATGACACGTGCAGGCTTACCTGTGAACTCCTCGTCGTGCTCCACGAAGTTCTCATCAAGGTAGCGCATACGTATCGACACTGGGCGACGTACGTTCTCGTGCAAACCTGGCAACGAGAGGCAACCCTCCTCGAACAACGATGTCTCCTCAGAGCGCTCATAGATCTCGGCATTGATAATCACCTTGCGGTAGTCTGCCAACGATGGGTCATCCTCACCCCAAGGGGTGCAATCGACGATGAAGAGGCGGATATTCTTACCAATCTGTGGTGCAGCAAGACCTACACCCTCAGCCTCTGCAAGTGTAATCCACATATCGTCGATGAGTTTCTTCAACTCGGGATAGTCGGGGGTGATATTCTCCGACTTGTTGCGCAAAACCTGCGAACCGTAAATTACTATTGGGTAAATCATCTATATTCTATTTAATTATTACACACGTTATTACATCCCTTGCGACGACATATAGTCCTGCAAGATTATCGCAGCCGACACCTTATCCACCAACGACTTATCGCGTCGAGCCATCTTGCCAATACCACTCTCACGAATAGTGCGCTGGGCTATGACCGAGGTGAAACGCTCGTCGTAGGCAACAACAACCTTATCGGGGTAAGCGTGACGCAAGCGACCCATAAGGGGCTGTATGAAGCGCATAGTCTCCGAGGGTTCACCATTCATCTGGCGAGGATGGCCTACCACTATGGTAGAGACCTCCTCACGCGAGAAATAATCTGCCAGGAAACGCTCCAACTGCTTGGTCTCGACAGTCTCCAAGGGCGAGGCGATGATACCAAGTGGATCGGTCACAGCAAGTCCTGTGCGCTTGGTGCCGTAGTCTATTGCAAGGAGTCGTGCCATATTACAACAATTTTCCGACCAACAACCCTATGACATAACCCACAATAAAGCAGAGGGTTATGATAACAACGGTGGTGAGCAATACACGCACCTTCGAGGGTGTCGAGTTCATAGATTTAGGCCTTAATCTTCTTGAACAACTCGCGGAACGATACCTCCTTCTCGATCAATGCGCGCAAATCCTCGATCTTAACACGCTCCTGCTGCATAGTGTCGCGGTGACGCACAGTAACCATACCGTCGGTCAATGAGTCGTGGTCTACGGTCACACAGAATGGAGTACCGATGGCGTCCTGACGACGGTAACGCTTACCGATAGAGTCCTTCTCGTCGTAAACTACGTTGTAGTCGTACTGCAAGTCGGCAATAATCTGACGAGCAACCTCTGGAAGACCATCCTTCTTAACGAGTGGCATAACGGCAACCTTGGTAGGAGCAAGGGCTGCAGGGATTCGCAACACTACGCGCTCCTCGCCATTCTCCAACTTCTCCTCGCAGTAGGCTGCAGACATAATCTGCAAGAACATACGGTCTACACCGATAGAGGTCTCTACAACGTATGGTACGTAGCTCTCGCCACGCTCTGGATCGAAGTACTGAATCTTCTTGCCTGAGAACTCCTGGTGACGGCCAAGGTCGAAGTCGGTACGAGAGTGGATACCCTCAACCTCCTTGAAGCCGAATGGGAAGTTGAACTCTACGTCGGTAGCAGCGTTAGCGTAGTGAGCAAGTTTGTCGTGGTCGTGGAAACGGTAGTTCTCATCACCGAAGCCGAGGGCACGGTGCCAAGCCATACGTGTCTCCTTCCACTTGTTCCACCACTCCATCTCTGTACCCGGCTGAACAAAGAACTGCATCTCCATCTGCTCGAACTCACGCATACGGAAGATAAACTGACGAGCAACAATCTCGTTACGGAAAGCCTTACCAATCTGCGCGATACCGAATGGGAGTTTCATTCGACCAGTCTTCTGCACGTTGAGGTAGTTCACAAAGATACCCTGTGCGGTCTCAGGACGGAGATAAACGGTGTTAGCACCATCGGCTGTAGAACCCATCTGGGTAGAGAACATAAGGTTGAACTGACGGACATCGGTCCAGTTGCGAGTACCAGAAATAGGGCAAACGATCTCGCAGTCGAGGATAATCTGCTTCAACTCATCGAGGTTGTTCTCGTTGAGAGCCTTAGCGAAACGCTCGTGGATAGCATCCATCTTAGCCTTGATCTCCAAGACACGTGGTGAGGTTGCGAGGTACTGAGCCTCGTCGAAGGCCTCGCCAAAACGCTTCTTTGCCTTGTCTACCTCCTTCTGAATCTTCTCCTCCTGCTTAGCCATCCAATCCTCAACAAGGACATCAGCACGATAGCGCTTCTTAGAGTCCTTATTGTCGATGAGTGGGTCGTTGAATGCGCCTACGTGGCCTGAAGCCTCCCAGGTCTTTGGGTGCATAAAGATTGCAGCGTCGATACCCACGATATTCTCGTTGAGTTTAACCATAGAGTCCCACCAATAACGCTTGATGTTATTCTTGAGCTCCACGCCATTCTGGCCATAATCGTAGACAGCACCAAGGCCATCATAAATCTCGCTTGAAGGGAAAATAAAGCCGTACTCTTTGCAGTGTGCAATAAGCTTCTTGAACAATTCTTCCTGTGTCATAATATCTGTTTTTTATTATCCTAATCTTCGTTGTTTACCCTTTGGGTATTTCAAACTGCAAAGATAGCATTTTTTTTGTAAATTATATCTCATTCTATGAGATTATAATAATTTAGACTGCATATTGAGGAAGAGTCGTAGCCCTAAGCGCAAATAGTGTGTATGATGGGTATATTTTGTCGTTAGAATAGTGCAGATACAACGCTCGGCGAATTTCGAGGCGATGGGCAAAACCCGTGACCAGTAGCCGAGAAGTTGTATAACAAGAGCTAATTTTAGGCGCACGAAGTTCGAAAAAGCGTAGTTTACTGAGACGTAAATGAGCATTTTGAGAACGAGTGCAACGCCAAAGTAGCCTTGTTAGACAGCTTCGTTAGCGGCAGTAGATGCGCTATTATAACGGCAAAACAAGGTTGTGCCCACGGAAAGAGTAGTGCGCATCTCGCGCTATGATTACGTGATCGAGCAGGGAGATGTCTAATAGTTTTGTGGCTTGGGCGACTCGCTCGGTGAGGTCGATATCCTGACGGCTGGGCTCGATAGTTCCTGAGGGGTGGTTATGGACAAGGACTATTTGGACCGCGAGCAATTCGAGAGCGCGTCGAAGGATAAGGCGACAATCGACTACGGTAGCCTGCACACCGCCCTGGCTTATGCGCTGACGCTCAAGGATTTTACCAGAGTTGTTGAGATAAAGGACCCAGCACTCCTCGTGGGGCAAAGAACCGATAATTGGGCGCATAACTCGCACTACGTCGTGGTCGGAAGAGATGGTGTCGCGGTGAGCCCCCTCGGCCTGCACTACCCTACGTCCGAGTTCTATGGAGGCCATAAGGCGCGCAGCACGCAATCGTCCGAGGCCAGCCACCATACGCATACGTGAGAAACCACACTCCGCAATATTGGCGAGGCGGGAGTTGCACTCTGCCATAATAGTCTGAGCCACGGAGAGAGCCTCCTCGTCGTTGAGTCCCTCGGCCACCAACACAGTGAGTAGCTCCTCGTCGGATAGGGCCGAAGCCCCTCGCGCATCCAACCTATCTATTGCGTTTTTCATACTTTGCTTGGGAGTTTAGGGAATTTAATGAGGTTAGGGAGGTTAGCCTCAATCAATCAATCAAAAGATTAAAAAGTAAAATCTTAGAGCCTAAATCTAAAAAGCGGAGACGGCGCGCACATAGTCGCCGAAGTACTTAATACGGTTGTAGGTACCGCCGTCATACATATAG
Source organism: Alistipes sp. (assembly GCA_017555905.1). Classification (GTDB taxonomy): domain Bacteria; phylum Bacteroidota; class Bacteroidia; order Bacteroidales; family Rikenellaceae; genus Alistipes. The sequence goes on from JAFZFP010000014.1 coordinate 12,209, forward strand.
ACATTCCACGCAAAATTACGATCTTTTTCCGTTGAAGACCAATACCAATTGTACCCCAACACTTCCATCGATTTATCTCTTAAAGTTTTATTAATCTTATCCTTAACTTTGTATAATAACTTTAGTTCCTCTTTTGATGGTAGATACCACTCATCTCCCTTTGCCCTGCACCACTGAAAAGCAGGATAGTTAGCACTATCCGCACGAGCAATTACCTTATCAGTATTTGACTTGCCATCACTATCACTCGACGCTCCGAAAATGATGCACTGCTTTTTATATTCATTAGTACGCCATTGCTTCTTAGTCTGATCAAGACTTACGATCTTACCGTGCCTACCATCGTCAGACACCGCAAATACAACACCTTGTCTCGTACCATCATCGTAGTAGTCGCCAACCTGATAGATAACAGGTGATAATTCAACACTTCGCTTGGGAACAGATGGTGTGGATTGTGTGGATTGTGATGATGGCGTAGATAATTTAATACCAAGCAATGATGAAACATTCTCAGCCACACTTCCAAACACCTGCTCTGGATTAGGAAAAGCATCTATCCAATTAATATTCTTGAGATAATATTTCTTTGCCCCCTTGAAGACATCATCAGAGATTCGAAAAGTAAGAATAGGCTTCTTATCCTCACTCGCAAGTTCTATCTCACGGTCTACCTGATCGGAATTATTGAAATGCTCCGAGAATACTACAACCATCATACGACTCTCGTCGAGAGCATCAACAATAGCTCGCGCCCATACAACACCTCGTGGAATATCGCGATAGGCAACAAAACATCGTATCTTTTGCTGCTCAAGATAAGCACATAGACCCTCTACGACCTTTTGATCGTGAGAAGAATAACTTATAAAAACATCGTATTTCATAGTTAGTAGCGGTATAGATAAACAAAAATAGCAAATATTATCGGTAAAGACAAATATTTGCTATCTTTTTTAACAGTTATTACCCAAGTGCTTAGTTGGCCATCTTGTCGATCTTATCCAAGATGCGGGCGCTACCCTCGTCGGTCAATGCTGTGGCAGAGTCCTGCGATACCGAGAAGGCGGCATTCTGCTCGGCCTGCTTCTTTGAGTCTCCCGTGCCGTGGCCAACGGCGATACCACCAATAAGTACCGTCGAGTGGAACATAGGGCGTGACGACGACGTGCTACCATCGTGGGTGGTCTGGAACTCTATGCTATAGTGATTCTTCTGGCACCACTCGATAAGGCGACTCTTGAAGTCGGTCTCAGAGTGGAGAATATCCTTGATAGATAGGTGGTTGGCATATATATTATTAATCAAGAGGCGGTTAGCAAAATCGTAGCCCTGATCCAAATATATAGCACCAACTATCGCCTCAAAAGCATCACCATAGATATGCTTCTGTGTAGAGTTGCCAGCAGCATTGGAGATGACGTGCTTGTCGAGACCAATCTCCGAAGCGATGCGGTTGAGCGACTGACGAGAGACAATCTTCGAGCGCAACTGGGTCATAAAGCCCTCATCGCTATCAGGAAACTCGATGAAGAGGTAGTCCGAAGTGATGCTCTCGATGACGGCATCGCCCAAGAACTCAAGGCGTTCGTTGTTGATATGGCTACCATCCTCCAACTCCACGGATGCAGACTTATGAATCAATGCGAGTTTATACAACTCGATATTGTGAGGTATAAAGCCGAACATATCGTCGATGGCGACATAGAAACGCTTGTCGTCACCAAAATTTCGGCGTAGGGGTCGTAATATAAAGTCGAACATAATGATAAACCTCTAAACAGAGAATTACTCCGTAACTCCGCATAAAAACCATTCGCAGAGTTATGCTCTTAAAACCAAAGAATGGACCCAACCGAGGGAGTTACCTCCCTTGGCATAGTCCATACTCTTCGTAGGTCGTGAGTACATCCATACCGTCGAAGTACCTCGACCATCAATAAATTTTGACTTCGCTCGCAAAAGAGTTTTTACACCCCCTTGCTACGAATAGAATCTTCTATTACTTGTGAGACTCGATGTAGTCGATAGCATCGCCTACAGTCTGAATCTTCTCAGCGTCGCCATCAGGAATCTGGAGATCGAAAGCCTTCTCGAACTCCATAATGAGCTCTACCTGATCCAATGAATCAGCACCAAGGTGAGCAGTGAAGCTTGCCTCGCGAACTACCTCTGACTCCTTAACACCCAACTTGTCAACGATGATCTCGACAACTTTTGACTGAATTTCTGACATAATAAATAAGTTTTAGTTAAACATTATAGTAGTAAAAATAATCTACTGTAATCATATCTGGCATCATTTTTTTCAACCAGACGATGCAAAAGTAACATTTTTTTTATTATCTTTGACATTATTACTAATAAATTTTACCACAGTTTTTCGACAATATGTGTTAAATACTTAAAATACAACGAATTATGAATTTACTACTTATTTCTAATTCTACCAACGCAGGCGAGCCTTATTTGAAATACCCTATCGCCGAAATAGCAAAAACACTTAAGGGCGTAACCGAGGTTGTCTTCGTTCCATACGCTGCAGTGACCTTCTCTTACGACGAGTATGAGGCAAAAGTTCAGGAGCGCTTCAACGAGATTGGCATCAAGGTTAATTCTATCCACCGCGCACTCAACAAGCGTAACTTCATCCGTCACGCTCAGGCTATCGTTATCGGTGGCGGTAACACCTTCGCTCTTTTGAAGAAGATGCAGGAGGAGGATCTCCTCGACGCTATCTTCCGTCGTGTGAAGGCTGGTGTACCTTACATTGGCTGGTCGGCAGGTAGCAACGTAACCTGTCCTACAATCTGCACAACAAACGATATGCCGATTGTTCAGCCAGAGTCATTCCGTGCTATCGGCTTGGTATCGTTCCAGATCAACCCACACTACCTCGATGCTAACCCTGAGGGTCACGCAGGCGAGACTCGCGAGCAGCGCATCCTTGAGTATCTTGAGGCTAACCGCAGCCGCTATGTCGTAGGTCTTCGTGAGGGCTGTATGCTCCGCATCGACGACAACGGTATTCAACTTATCGGTTCACGCACTATGCGTGTATTTAAGAAGGGTATGGAGACATTTGAGGTTGCTCCTGGCGACAACATCGACTTCCTTATCCACCGCAATAAGTAGCATTGAATGGATATCCGCGCTATCGACATAGGTGCTAAGGGCGAGGATGCAGCGATGGAGTGGTTGCGCGAACGAGGGTACTACATCGTCGAGCGCAACTGGCGCATAGGCCACTACGAAATAGATATCATTGCACAGCACTTCGATACGATGCACTTCGTGGAGGTCAAGACACGCTCCTTGGGGTCGTGGCAATCGGCCTTCGACAGCATCGACGAGCAAAAGAGACGTACACTGCGTAGGGGCGCGATGGCCTACAACGCCATACACCGCCATCAGCACAATGTGCAATTCGACCTTATCGCCGTAACCATCGACTCGCACGACAACTACACGATAGAACTAACCGAGAATATCCTATAAATAGGTACCCCCGACACCACGCAAAGGCCATTCGGGGGTACTATCTTTTGGTATGAACAACCTCTACAACTTCGGCATCAGGGCGTACGGCTTAGGCATAGCCATCGCAAGTCTTGTAAATAGTAAGGCTCGCCTTTGGCATAAGGGTCGCATCGCTCTCTTCGAGAGGTTAGCAACGAAAATCGACACCCAGGGTAAGCGTGTTTGGGTACACGTAGCCTCGCTAGGAGAATTTGAGCAAGCACGTCCCATAATCGAGGAACTCAAGAGGGTGCGCCCAGAGGTAAAGGTGGTAGTCACCTTCTTCTCACCCTCGGGCTACGAGATACGCAAGAACTACCCAAAGGCCGACTGCGTGGAGTATCTTCCAGAGGACACGCCAGAGAGTGTATCGCGATTCTTAGACATAGTAAAACCTTCGGTGGCCCTCTTCATAAAGTATGAGTTTTGGCTCAACTACCTCGAAGAGTTACGCAAGAGAGAGATACCTACCCTACTCGTCTCGGCCATCTTCCGCCGAGACTCCATCTTCTTTCGCCCCTATGGCAAGGCTTGGCGTAAGGCCCTCGGCACCTACGAAACGATGTTTGTGCAGAACGACAAATCGAAAGCACTACTCAACGAGCTTGGGTATCAACGTGTTGTAGTGGCAGGCGACAGTCGCTTCGACCGTGTCAGAGAGATTGCTCAGCAAGCCAAGGAGATAGAGATCATAGAGCGATTCAAGGGTAATGGTAGGCTCTTTGTGGCTGGTTCAACGTGGGAGCGCGACGAGGAGTTAATCATAGATGCTATGGCTAAAAACCGCGATATAAAGTTCTTGATTGCTCCTCACGAGATTGGTGACGACAGGGTACAGAGGCTTATGGATAGGTGTAACGCCAAGGCGATTCGATACACAGACATAAGCGTCAATAACGATCTTGCCGACTACCAACTACTCATCCTCGACACTATGGGTATGCTCTCTTCGGTCTACCGCTATGCCGATTGGGCATACATAGGAGGTGGCTTTGGTGCGGGTATTCACAACATCTTAGAGCCTGCGGTGTATGGCATCGCCATAACATTTGGTCCTCGCTACCACAAATTTCAGGAGGCACACGACCTTATCGGATTGGGCGTAGCACAGAGCGTAAGGAACAAAGCGGAGTTACGAGATCGTATTGCCCACCTCAAGGGAGACTCCTTCAGCGAGTCGAGCATACGAGCGAAAGCGTTGAAATATATTGATGACAACTGCGGAGCCACGCCACTCATAGTAGAGCATATACTAAACTTACTGTAGCAAACAGTCTAAAAAAGAGGAGTATCGCAGGTCTAATACCCACGATACTCCTCTTTTGCTATCTACAGCGAGACTCCTACAAAAGTGGAGCAACGTCTGTAGCACGTGTTGCACCTGCCTCGTCGATAACCTCCTGAGGGATAGTGCAAATCTCGTAAACGCTGGTGATGCTAACGTCCTCCTGGCTATAGAGTTTAAGAATGCCATCAACAACCTCAAAACGGTAGCCACAAGCCCAACTATCACCATTAGCGTATGTACCTGAAACGATATCACCATTAGTAGTGTAAGTACCGTTGAAGTGGTCGTAAGTGAGGTTCCACACCTGCTGGTAGATATCGAACGAGCCATCGGCCTTGAACTGCAAATATACATTAAACTCAGGAGCCTGCTCATCCCAAGAGGTGAGACACCATTGATTTACGATTGACGAAGGGTTGTTATTGTTATTGTTTCCAGTACCCTGACCCTCCTTATTCTTATTGCAACCAACCAATGCCAAAAGCATAAGCGCAACAAGTGAGCATATCTTCAAACTTTTCATATTGAAATCCTTTTTAGAATATTATACACTACTACAACCAGCCACCAGGGATGATAGGCTCGTTTGTACCCTCATCGACCTTAACGCCATAGCGAACAACAAGGGCAACCTCGTGCTGTGCCTCGAGACCACCAGTAATCTGACCACCACCAACAGTGGTACCACCAGCGATATACTTCAATGTTACGAGAGCCGAACCAGGCTTAGTACAAGTAATTATGAGTTTACCTCCCATAAGTTTTACATCGGTAATGCCAAGCTTATCCATTACCTCCTGGCTAATAACAGGATTAAGCATCTTGATACTCAACTGACCATCGCCAATATACTTACCCAAATCAATCGCTACAGACTCACCTACAGGGAGTGCGATACAAGTAGTACCACGCACAGCCATAAGCGCACGATAAGCATCAATAAGACCTGTACCCATCTTATTGTTATAACTTGCGAGGTTGAGTGTACCACCCTCAGCGTACTTCTCCTTGAAGCGGAGGTCGCCAACGAAGGTGCTAAGGCTATTAACAGAAGAGAGAATAATATCCTTCAACTCTGGCAATGTCAATTTAATGCCATTATCCAAAGCGTAAGAGATAGCCAACGCTGCAATACCAGATACGTGAGGACAAGCCATTGAAGTACCCTGGTAGAGACCATAGCGGTCGCCTGGGAGAGTAGAGAGTACACAACCCTGCTCAGCATAACCAGCAGCATACTCACCACCAGGAGCGGCTACGTTACAACCTCTATCGTAGCAAGTGTAGTATGTAGGCAAACCATCAGGTCCAATAGCGGTTACTGCGATAAGTTTATTGTATGCAGCAGGATAGCCCGCTACGCTCTTACCGTCGTTACCAGCAGCAAAGATGATAATACCACCATCCAAAGCCTCGCAGTTCTTCTTCTCCATAAAGTAGTTGAAGGCTGTAACCTCCACCTTGGTAGTTCCGCTATCGAAGGCAGCATCGTTAGCGATCTGGCCAGCACCGAAACCCCAAGAGTTCTGCAACACTGAAGCACCACGGTCTGCAGCATACTCAACAGCAGCAGCGGTAGCACTTGGACCCGCAGCTTCACCGTTAGAGATAATCTGGCAAGAGATAAGGCGTACACCATCACCATTACCCGAACCACCAGCAACACCACAACAGCCGATGCCGTTGTTGTTCACTGCAGCAACTGTACCTGCCACGTGTGTACCGTGACCAGAGTCCTTAGCCTTAGACCAAGTGACACGACCATTATCAACGAAGTTGTAACCGTAGATATCATCTACATAGCCATTGCCATCGTCATCAACACCATCAGCACCATTCAACTCAGCCTTGTTTGCACACATATTAGCCTTCAAATCAGCGTGAGTGTAGCATACACCCTCATCAACTACAGCAACGATAACATCTGGACGACCAGTAGTATGCTCCCAAGCGTTGAAGAGGTTGATATCTGCACCAGCCTTAGCATTAGGGAAGTTTACTGTACCATCGTTATTGTAGTGCCACTGCTGACCAAGCATAGGGTCGTTGAAAGGCAACTCCTCAGAACGTGTGGTCTGGAAAGCATCCAACGATACCTCAGGAATACGCTCAGCAGGCACCTTAACACGTGTAGCGAACTGTACAGCCTCCACCTCGTTCAACTTAGAGAGTGACTGTGCAACAGCCTCGAGGTTTGCATCCTCAGAGAAAGTAATGGTGTACCAGCGGTGCATATCGAGTTCACGCTTCTGCTCCGCATTAACAAGCATATTAAATACAGGCTTGATAGAGGTTGCTCCACACTCCGAAGCCAACGCATCCAAAGCAGTAACACCTGAACGAGTAGCATCAGTAGCACCCTCAAGTTGTGACGCTGTAGCCTCATCAACGAAGATAATCAACTCACCCTGCTTAGCATCCTCAGAGGTGTTCACAATCTTCTTTAGTGCAACAGCCTCAGCAGAACCCTGTGACTGATCAACGGTATCGCTGACACACGATGCCACGAACAATCCCGCCAAAGCAAAAAGAAAAACTTTTGTCTTATTCATAGTTGTTAATAGTTAAATGTTTCCTAATCATCTAAGTTTGGCCACACAAAGCCAATATGCAAAGATACAATTTTTTTTTGGAATTTGTGACTTTAGTTATTTTTTTCACAAAAAAAAGAGTACCCCTCGAAGGTGTAATAGCACTCTTCGAGGGGCAACTCTATACATATCGGTCTATGAGCCTGTCACAAAGCGACCTACAAGAATGGAACAAACTCCATTGAGCGGGTTGTGAGAGCCTCGGTGATTACCTCCATAGGTATCTCGCAAGCCTCGTAGACGCAAGTGATAGGATTTGACTCCTTGCTTACAAGGGTGAGGGTGTTACCATCCTCAGAAACGCTACCCTGGTAGTCGCACTTCCACGCAGAGCCATCGACATAAACACCCGAAAGGGTATCACCCTTGATGGTGTAATCACCCTCGTAATAGAGGTAATCAAGGGTATAAATCTGCTGGTACATATTGAAAATACCCGACTCCAAGTAGAGGTAAACGGTGAACTCTGGCTCTACGCCATTTACCGAAACCAACTTCCACTCGTTATCTACATTTGTGAGGGTTGGTACATCAACACCACCACCATTATTATTATTTGGCTTCTCGCAAGCAACCATCGCTATAAGCAGAACTACTGCTATAGACCATACCTTAAAAATCTTCATACTCTACAATCTATTTCTGTGTTCTACATATAATTACAACCAAGCGCCATTATCGTTCTTCTGGCGAGAGATAAGCACCAACTCCTTCTCGATGAGTTTACCACCAGGAGTGTTTGAAGTACCTACCTTGTCGCCACCAGCGATGAACTTAACAGTCACAACACCGATACCTGGCTTAGTACAAGTGAGGATAAACAAGTTGCTAAAGACTGTATCGCCCTCGATACCGAGACTCTCGCGTACCTCGTCGCTGATGACATACTCCTTAGTAAGTGTAAGCGAAAGGTTACGATCACCAAAAAGGGTATTAACATCGATCTCGATCTCCTCGCCCACAACCACAGGAACACAAGTAGCACCACGAAGGTTCATAATAGCAAGTGTAGCATCGAGTTTACCAGTACCCATAGCGTTGTCATAGGCATTGAGATTAAAGGTAAAGCTCTGACCATAGTTGTTGAACGCAGTCTTTGAGCGATCCTTCAAACTACCGAAACCACGTACAGAGGTTGTGAGAATCTCGTTGAGTTCAGCAGTAGTGAGGTGGATACCATTCTCTACAGCATAAGACAACAACAACGCTGCAACACCCGACACGTGAGGGCAAGCCATTGAGGTACCCTGCATATAGCCGTAGTCCGAGCCATAGATATCCTCGCCATAGGTATATGGGTCACGGGTCTCAGCAGGGATAGTTGAAAGAACTGTGCTGGCATCAACATAGTTGCGCATCTGGTACTCGTACTCACCACCAGGGCCCGCTACGTTACAACCCTTTCCATAGTTGGTATATGTTGTAGGAAGACCATCTGGAGCGTATGATGTTACAGAGATAAACTCAGTATAACCGCCAGGATAGTTCGACGCTGGGTGAGCCTCGTTACCAGCAGCAAAGATTACGATACCTCCATCCATAGCCGAGCAGTTGCTCTGGCTGATGAAGTAGTCGAGAGCCTCGTGCAACAATGGCTGATCGCGCTTGAATGAACCGTCAGTGATATTTGTTACGGTGTAGCCCCAAGAGTTCTGCAACACTGAAGCACCCATATCGGCAGCGTACTCAACACCACGAGCAGTCTTTCGGTCACCAGAAGCATCAGGACCATCGAAAATCTGGATGCTCATAATGCGAACACCGTCACCCTTACCAGAACCACCAGCAACACCCGATACACCCAAAGCGTTGTTATTTACAGCAGCGATAGTACCTGCTACGTGTGTACCGTGACCTGTATCGCCAGCATAGTAGCCCTCTCTCCAAGCAACAACATCCCAAGTAACATCACCATTCTCGTCCCAAGTGTTTACACCGTGGATATCATCAACCCAGCCGTTCTGGTCGTCATCAACACCTGGCTGACCACTCTTCTCGGCCTCGTTCACCCACATATTTGCCTCCAAATCTGGGTGGTTATACTTGACACCCTCATCTACAACGGCTACTACAACCTCGCGGTTACCTGCTGTGTACTGCCAAGCACCGAATGCACCGATATCCTCGCCCTCCTTAGCAGTCTGAGAGATGCTCTTGCTACCACGGTTATCGTAGTGCCACTGCAAAGTAAGCATAGGGTCGTTATATGGCATCTCGTCGGCACGTGTGATAGGCATAACCTCCTTAACAGGACGTGCAGCAGCCTGAGGACGCTTAGGTGTAGTGCTAAACTGAATCTTGCTAACCGATGGGAGTTCTGCAAACTTCTGTGCTACAACATCAAGATTTGCCTCCTGATCGAACTTAACAACGAACCAGCGGTGCATACCACGAGCGCGCTTCACATCAGCGTTCATAGCCATATTGAAGACCTGCTCAACAGACTCAGCACCTACCTCCTGAGCAATAGCAGCCAAGGCGCTGTCTGACGAACGAGTGATAGCCTTCTCTACGCTCCACTGCTCAGCAGTAGCATCATCCACATAGAGAACCAACTCGCCCTTTGCAGCATTCTCCGAGGTATTAACAATCTTTGTGGCAACAGCAACCTCACCCTGAGCAGAGCCATCCATCTTAGGATCCTCGACGCAAGCAGCAGCAAGAGTAGCCACAACAGCAAACATTAAAAATTTAACCTTGTTCATATTTTTTTTGTTATTTAGTAGTTTTCGCCTATAACAACATTACTTCAAGGTGCGAAGATAGTAAAAAAATCTGTATCAACAATACCATTTTATCTATTCTCTGCATAGATATTCACACAAATAGATAACGCAAAAAACCGCCCGACTATTGCTAGTCGGACGGTCCTTCTATTCGGGTTTAATACCCTACTTGCGCTTTTGACTACAAGAAGTAACCTGTTGCGCGTACGCTTGCTGGCTCTACAGCGTTAGCCTTCACGCTCTCAGGAATAGCAACCTGCTCGTATACGCTCATAGTGCCATCAGTGGTGTGAAGGCGGAGAACCTTACCATCTGCTGATACCTCTGCGCGATACTCGTAGTTCCACGCTGTGCCATCTGCATAAGTACCTGTAAGATCATTGCCTGAGAGTACGTAGTCGCCATTGCTGTAAACATACTCATAGGTGAAGTTACGCTCATACATCTCGAAAGTAGCGTCCTCGTTGAAATCAACGTAAACGTCGAACTTCGCAGGCTGACCAGCAAACTCTACGAGGTGCCACTCATTGACAATCTTATTGACATCACCTGGCACGAAAGTTACAGGAGCTGGCTCTGGCTTACAGCCTACCATGGCTACGAGCAACATAACTGCAAGTGAAAATATCTTTAGATTCTTCATAATTCGTTTACTTTTTAGTAATTATTACTCTACGATGAAACTATTACAACCAGCCGTTAGTGCCGTCGATAGTACCATCCTCACTCAATGTGTAGCCCTCGCGTACGATGATAGCGATCTCCTTCTCCAAGCGCATACCGCCCATAGAGTTACCGCCACCGATCTGCTCACCACCACCTACAAGAACAACCTTGATAACACCAGTACCAGTGTTTGTACAAGTGAAGATAAGATCGTTACCGAAGATAGTCTCGTTCTTAAGACCAAGACGCTCACGAACGTCCTGAGGAACGATGATCTCCTCCATAATCTTGAGTGATGTCTGACCATCAGCGATAAGTGACTTGATATCAACTACAGTCTCCTCACCAGCAACAGCAGGTACGCAAGAGATACCACGCATTGCCATAAGAACACGGTAAGTATCGATGATACCAGTACCCATCTTGCCTCTATACTGAGCCAAATCCATCTTACCAGCAGTTGAATACTTAACAGCACCGTCGTAGAGATACTTGTCGATATCAGTTACAGAGGTCAAAAGCATCTCCTTGAACTGGTTTACAGTGTAGCACTTGCCCATATCCTGTGCATAAGAGAGAGCCAATGCTGCAACACCTGATACGTGTGGAGTTGCCATAGAGGTACCCTGCATATAGCCATACTTGTTGTCAGGAAGAGTTGAAAGAACGCAACCTGTACGCATAGCGTGACCGAACTGATTAACGAAATACTCACCACCAGGAGCAGCAATGTTACAACCAGGACCAAAGTTAGTATAGTATGCTGGAAGACCATCTGGAGCAACTGAAGTTACAGAGATGTACTCGTTGTATGCACCTGGATAACCTGCCATAGGAGTAGACTCGTTACCTGCAGCGAAGACGATGATACCACCATCCAATGCTGGGTGGTTCTTCTTCTTCATAAAGTAGTTGAACGCAGCGTAACGAACTGACTGAGCGGCCTTATAAGTGTTATCGTTAGTGATAACGCCTGGATCCTGACCCCAAGAGTTCTGAGCGATAACTGCACCACGGTCAGCAGCGTACTCCATAGCACGTGCAGCAGCAGAGTTATCAGAAGATGTGTTGTCACCACCCAAAATCTGGCAAGAGATCATACGAACACCATCACCAGCACCTGAACCACCAGCAACACCTGCGATACCAATGCCGTTGTTGCTTGTTGCAGCAACAGTACCTGCTACGTGTGTACCGTGACCGATACCGTAAGAGATAGGCTTAACATCCTCAGCCTTCACGTTTGCTGGGTTGTCGATGAAGTTGTAACCGTAAACGTCATCTACGTAACCGTTGTTGTCATCATCAACACCTGGCTGGCCATTCAACTCAGCCTCGTTAGCGAGCATATTATCCTTCAAATCCTCGTGGTTAAAATCAACACCCTGGTCGATAATTGCTACGATAACCTCAGCGTTACCCTTTGTGTACTCCCAAGCAGGAACTACGTTGATATCTGCACCAGCCTTGATGGTTGGGAAGATGAAACCTGGGTCGGTGTACTCAGAGTAGTCATAACCATACTCCTCATTAGCAGGAGCGTTAGCGTTACCGTTGTTGAGCAATGCCCACTGCATATTGAACTGAGGATCGTTTGGATAACCCTCGGCACGTGTAGAACCCATATTTACTACCTCTACAACCTCTGGCTCATCAACTACTGGATTAACGAGAAGTGTAGGGAACTCGATGCGCTGAACTGCTGAAGTAGCCGCCAAAGCCTTAGCAGCCTCATCAACATTTACATCCTCAGGGAACTCAATAGCGAACCAACGATCCATACCGAGTTCACGCTTAAGTTCAGCATTAACCTTCATATTAAATACCTGGTGGAAGCCAGTTGCACCAATCTGCTTTGCTACAGCGTCGATAGCCTCTACGCCAGTAGCAGTTACAGATGTTGCAGACTCAAGCTGTGCTACATTAGCCTCATCTACATAGAAGAGGAGTTTGCCTGAGACAGCATCTGAAGAGGTATTCACGAATTTCTTGGCTACAGCAACCTCTGGAGTTGCTGCGGGCTGATCCACAGAGTCGTTTACACACGACACTGCAAGCAATCCTGCCAAGCTAATCAATAAAATCTTACCCTTATTCATAAGTTTAATTTTGTATTAATTTTAATTTTACATTCTCATAAGCCTTTGGGGGTGACTTTCGTCAGTGGCGAGAGCCACCCTTTTGGCAAATTGCTTATGATTACTGAATGTTAAGACTTGCAGGAATCAACTCGATGTTTGAGTTCATCTTAAGAGTCTTGTTTGTACGAGTACCGACACAAACAGCCTTTGATGGAGTTACCTCATCCTCAGTCTCCTCCTCAGTGTTCTCACCACTATCTGGAGTCTCCTCCACTACTGGCATCTTAGACTCAGTAAGAGTGATAACAGTAGTCTCAGGCTTGAACTCCTTGAGAGTTGTCTCAGTTACAACATCCTTAGTTGTACCATCACCATTATCAACCTTGTCGTAGAACTTCTTATACTTCTTGAAGTAAGTGATAAGTTCGTTGATCTGGCCATCCTCACCGTAGTAAACTACGAATGACTCGTTCTCGTACTCATAGTCAGAAGTTGAAGAACTCTTGTAGCCCCAGTAAGTGTTGCTCTCATTGTTGTACTTGTCGAGGTCTACACCGAACAATACACCGTAGTTAGAGAAGCCATCAGCCAAACCGTAGCAGCAGATTGCATTCCACTTAGGCATATGGTAGCCGTAGAATGTGAAGTACTGTGGCTCTGCCTCCTCATCGTCAGAAGAGATAGCATCGTCAAGCATAGTAAGAAGGTAAACAAAACCTGAACCGTAGTCTGCAATCATATTTGCAGAGAAGATAGAATCAACACCAATGTTCATAGTGCTGTCGCCATCCTTGAACTCATAATTACCGATAACTACCTGACCTGGGTAAGCAGTAGTAGACTTCTCAAGCTCGTAGTACTTAGTCTTACCATAGATGCTGGTCATAGAGAAGAGCATTGTGTAAGATGTTGAAGGAGTAAGGCTCTGCAACAACATAGTACCCTCGCCAGCAGCGATATCTGCAAACCAACTATTACCATTCTCACCATTCTCAGCAAGGATAGACTCAACAGTAGCACCCTTAGCCTTAGCTGCCTCGATCTCAGAAGTAGGAGCGAAGTAGTAAGCGATGTTAGATACATAATCCAAGAGGTCTGATCTCTCTGGAATAGACATATCGAAACCAAGGTAGTATGCGCTTGGATACTTGGTAATATCAGCACCAAACTTATCAAGAGAGTCGAAAGTCAAGATCATATCCGCAATCTCAGGTACTTCATCATCAGCATTTGCTGAACGCAAATAGAAGTAGGTACGTACGATCTCTGACATTACTGGCTCACCTGCCTTGTCGTAAGGAACAGCGAACACAGTGTAAACGCCAGCCTTAGGAAGAGTAATCCACCAGTTAGTCTGAGTAGGAGTAGCGGTTGCCATATTATCCTCAGGAGTTGGCTCATACTCGTCGTTGATAAGGTTCTGGATAGACTCGTGGTAAACAGTCTGGAACTCCAAACCTACTTTCTGCTGAGTAGAGATAGGCTCGTTACCCTCAACTACTGCGAAGCGGAATGCTGAAACGTCAGCACCAACTACGAAACTAAGGTTAGCAGATGTCTCAGAGTTATCTGGAGATACCTGTGCGCCATCGTAGTAAATAGCAACAGAGTGGTCTACAAGGCTAATACCTGGAAGTGTTACGCGCATCAAACCATTCTGGTTTGAAAGGTAACCTGAACCAGAAGCGTCAAGGATACCTACAGTCAGTGGAGCGAAAGAAACGATACCATCCTTCAAAACTGCGTTGTCCTTACCGATGCTCTTACCAGAAGCAATGCAAACTGGCTCCATAAAGCCGATGATGCTGAAACCAGCCTCCTGGTATGGGAAGTAAACAGCCTCAGGATCACGTGCATCAAGCTCAACATAAGATGGAGCTGGAGCAAATGAGATATCAGAAGGAACACCACCAAGCATCTCAACAATATTCTCCTTTGAGAAGAGGTTTACCAAACGGTAGTAGCCCTTACGTGACTCAGACTCATCAACCTGTACTGATACGATTGCACCACCGCTACCGCCATACAAGAATGTGAAGAAATCCTCAGTGAAAGTACCCAACTTGAGGTTGTTATCCTTTACATCATCACCAAGGTTCTTCCAAGTCTCAGGAATACCAATACCAATAGTCTTACGGTAGAGACCGTAGTTACCGTGGTGCTTAGTCTCCTTGATCATAATCTCAGCGTTGAACAAGTTACCTGGCTTCAAAGACAACTCCTCGTGGAGAATAATCTCAAGGTAAGCAACAGTCTCACCCTCAGCGAAGGTTACGCTCTCAGCGATAGTAAACACTGACTCATCTGGACCAATAAGATCGCCAGCGTCGATGTTGTCAATCATACGTGAACGGATAGCAACAGTCAACTCTGCGCCACCATTCTGACGGTAAACAGGGAAGTAAGCTACGTGAGCCTCGTCAATCTCTGTCTCATCATTATCTACTGCAGCAAATGATGCATACTCAACCTCAACTGGGAAGTATACGCTCATCTCCGAGTCAGGCTGACCAGGCTCCCAATCCTGCTGGCAAGCAGTAAAGGCGCCGGCAACGAGTGTTGCTACAAGCAGAAATAAAAACTTTATATTTTTCATATCTTTATCCTATTTTATATTATCAAATAGCAAACTCATTAGATTGCATCCTCAGATACAAGACCACGTGATGGGTCTGGACCTGCGGTCTCCTTACAAGCTGTATTTACTGCAGTCTCACCTGAAGGGATAGGAAGGTTCCACCAAGGAAGACGACCCTCAGACTTGAACAACATACCTGAAGGATAGTTCTGACCAGTGGTATCAACACCCATATTCAAACGCTTCATATCGAAGAGAACCTTACCCTCGCCCCAGAACTCTACAGACTTCTGGAAGATAATCTCGTCTACTACGTCCTCAGTAGGAAGGATAACGTAGTTAGAAGCACGGTTTGCCATAAAGGTATTGAGAAGTGTACGTGCTGTACCCTCATCGTAGTGTGCGATAGCCTCCATCTCGATGAAGTACATCTCCTCAATACGCATAATTGGCAATGAGACAGCATTTGCAACCATATAGTCTACACGCTCACCCTGTGCAGGACGGAACTTGAAGTTAGTGTAAGGAGCGCGGTATGCCAACTCCTCCCACTCATCCTGTGGCATAGTAGTATAGTTCTTGAAGTCAGCATAAGTGGTGTTAGGACCAATGATCAGCTTCTTACGGAAGTCGCTATTGCTCAAACGATCGTATGTCTTAGAAGCAACACCTACGCAAGCCAATGGACCGTAACCGTATGATGCCTCAGGACAAACGTGTGCTGGGAATGCATACAAGTTGTTGATAACGGTATCGGTAGACATCTGAGTAGCCCAAATCCAAGCAGGAACAACTGAGTTGAAACCTGTAGTGGTGTTAGTCCACTCCATCTCAGACATAATAGATACATTAGCAGTGTCGATAGCCTTACGAGCGTACTCAGCAGCAAGACGGTAAGCCTCCTCACCAGTCGCTACGTTCTCGTAGTTGAGGTTGTTGAAACCACCAAGCCACAAGTATGCACGAGCGTACAAACCATAAACAGCAGCCAACTCAGGATAAGTAACTGAGCTACCATAAACAGTAGGCTTAAGTTTTGAATCCTCAGCCTCATATGCCAAGAAGCACTCCTCTGCATCCTTCAAGTCAGCGAAGATGAACTCAAACATCTCCTCGCGCTTAGCACGCTGGTTCAACTTAGCAGTCGCCTCAGTAGTGTTCTCAGTTACGATAGGCACGATGTAATCCTTAACCTTAAGCAAGTCAGCCTCGTAAGTAGGAAGCATTGGAGCCTTAGCCTCAAGGCTATCGTAGTAACCTACCAAGTCGATGTAGAACAACGCACGGAAAGCCTTAGCAATACCACGGTACTCCATCAAAGACTCATCAGTACCTACAGCACCGATAATATCGTTAGCCTTCTTGATGTATGGATAGTAGTTATACCATATATAATGTGTATAGCCACCGTTTGTACCCATATCAAAACCGTAGTTAGGAGCCTGAAGACGTGAGTAGTATACATTACCACCACGATCTACACGTGTACAAGGGAACATTGTCAAAGCGTGATGATCCTTGTAAAGACCAATTGAGTGGTAACCAAAATCAGAGTGGTCGTAGCTTGCAGCAACAGTTGCTGCCATAGCAGAAGGAACTGACTTCAATAGAGACTCCAAACCAGCATCACTCTGTGAGAGCTGAGACTCGGTGATAGCACTCTCCTTAGGGAAGACCTCCTTGATACAACCAGTGAACGATACAGCAGCGATAAGAACAACCGCTGTAGTCTTGAGTATCTTATTTAGTTTCATAGTCATTATACAATTTTAAATTAGAAGGTCAAAGTTACACCACCCGAAATTGTACGGATTGGCGAGTAGTTTACGTTGGTTGTACCACCGCTAAAGCTCTGACGAGGATCCAAACCACGACGCTTAGACCAGTAGAATACGTTATCGCAAGCTACGTAAACACGCAAGCTGTTGATCTTACCGTTCCACCACTTAGCAGGGAAAGTATAACCCATATTGATGTTAGAGATATTGAGGTATGACGCGTCAGTCAAGAAACGATCAGATGTTGCTGAAGAGTACTGGTCGTCGTACTGGAAACGTGGAATCTGTGAATCCTCGTTTACACCCTTAGTCCAAGCCTTCAACAAGTCGATGTGATAGTTCTGACCTACAGAAGTACCGCTAGGAGATGCCATATAACCTGCATAACCTGAGTCATATACCAAACCACCAATCTGATAGTCAAATGCGATAGAGAAGTCGAAACCTGCAACGCTCAATGATGTGTTGAAACCACCATAGAGGTCTGGAGTTGCGCAACCCATAAGCTTACGAGATGTTGTCTGAGAAGCGTAGCTATAAGTTGTGCTTACACCCTCCTCATATACTGGGTTACCAGCCTCGTCTACCATAGGATTACCCTCGTTATCAGCCATCTGGAGTTTGTAGTACCACTGTGACTCACCATTCTCGTTTACACCACGGTACTCAGGAAGCAACCAAGTATACATTGGAAGACCCTCAGCAATGAACTGTGAGCCATTAATAAAACCATGATAGCCATCAACCTCGAAGTCCTTACGGATAGGAGGCAATTTGAGAACCTTGTTGCGTACGTGTGTCATATTAAGACCAAGTGACCAAACAACATTGCGTGTACGGATAATATCACCGCTCAACTCGATCTCGATACCACGGTTAACCATATCACCGATGTTGTCATAGTATGAAGAGTAACCCAATGATGGAGGAACTGGTACTGAGAACAACATATCAGATGTCAAACGGTTGAAGAAATCGATGCTACCGCTCAAGCGATCCTGCCACAAGCCAAACTCAACACCGACGTTAAGGTTAGTGTTGGTCTCCCAAGTGATGTTAGGATTACCCTTCTGAGAGAAAGCAACTGAGATACCACCAGCACCGTCGTTGCTTACAGAATAAATATCGGTATAACGGTAAGAACCGATACCATCGTTACCCTGTGAACCGATAGATGCCTTAAGTTTCAACATGCTGAATACTGGAGCGTTGAACCACTGCTCACGATTGATAATCCAAGCAGCACCAACTGACCAGAAGTTACCCCAACGGTGATCAGGGTGGAAGTTAGTAGAGGCATCGCGACGGAATGAACCAGATGCGAAGATACGCTCGTCGTAGTTGTACTGAGCACGGAAGAAGTAACCCTCGTTAATGTACTCTGTACGGTAAGAAGATACAGCACTCATATCTACTACAGCACCAGCCAACTCGTTGTTGTCTGTAGAGAAGATGTTAGACTTAGCACCACCTACATAGTAGTAACGAGTAGTATAAGTCTCGTGACCGAGCAACAAGTCGAGGCTGTGCTCGTCGTCGTTACCGAATGTAGTGTTGTAGTTCAACAACTGCTGCAAGTTGTGAGAGTAAGAACGGCTGTGACCCTTAGTTACGATACCGCCGTTAGTTACGAACTGACCGTAGTATGGGTTAGATACTGATGTAGAACGAGTCTCATCGATATTTACTGCACCGTTGATAGTAAGTTTCAAACCTGGCATAAAGATAAAGTCAGCGAAACCGTTTACACCGAATGCGTTACCCTCTGAGTTAGCCTCATCCAACCAGATCAACTGCAATGGGTTAGCCTGTGTACCGCTAGCACGCATCATACCGTTGTCACGACCGTCACCGGTATCGTACAAAGGCCAGCCATACTTGTCGGTCATCACGTTACCCTCACCATCGCGCACGTATACAGGATAGATAGGTGCCATATCTGCTACTGCAGAGAATACGTCGGCAGTAGAACCATCACCCTCGTTTGAAGAAGATGCACCATTCCAGTAGAAATGAGTGTAGTTCATGTTAGCACCAACTTTCAACCACTTCTTTGCCTGGTAGTCACCACGAAGACGTGCTGTCCAACGCTCCATATCTGAACCATCGGTAATACCGTTGTTGTTCAAATAACCGAGTGATGCAAAGAATGTAGACTTCTCAGAAGCACCAGAGATGTTTACGTTGTACTCCTGACGGAATGATGGATCGTACAACTCGTCCATCCAGTCGTCTGGAGTGAGGTAATACTCCTGACCCTTATACTCATACTTGCGACCAAGTGTAGCATTTGGGTTTAACTTACCGTTAGTACCGATAAGCTGCTGACCTGCAGGAACATTGAATACATTGTAACCCAAACCACCGATGTTGTTTGATGTCAAAGTAGAGACAGCCTTGCTATAAGATGTAGCAGCGTCG
Source organism: Alistipes sp. (assembly GCA_017555905.1). Taxonomy (GTDB): domain Bacteria; phylum Bacteroidota; class Bacteroidia; order Bacteroidales; family Rikenellaceae; genus Alistipes. The sequence continues at coordinate 31,857 of JAFZFP010000014.1, forward strand.
TTACCCTGATCACGGAAGTAGTTGTACAATGAAGTGTAGTGCATCTCATAGTACTGACCTGGATCCTTCACATACTCGTAAGTCTGACGAGCGCGGGTATTAACACCCCACTTAGCGTCGAACGAAATGTGAGCATCACCAGCCTTTGCACGCTTGGTAGTCACCATGATAACACCGTTTGCACCACGAGCACCGTAAAGTGCGTTAGATGCAGCATCCTTCAAGACGGTCATAGACTCGATATCCGCCATGTTGATATTGTTCATATCACCCTCGTAAGGTACGCCATCGATGACCCAAAGTGGAGCCTGATTAGCGTTGATAGAACCAAAACCACGGATACGGATCGATGGCTCAGAGCCAAGCGAACCTGAACTTGAAGATGTCTGAAGACCTGCTACCTTACCAACAAGAGCGCTGGCAGCTGATGAAGACTGTGTCTTCACGAGGTCGTCTGACTTAATAACCTTCGCTGAACCAGTGAAGGCCTCCTTCTTAGCAGTACCGAAAGCCTGTACGATGACCTCCTCAATCTGCTCTGAATCGGCAGCGAGAACTACATCGACCTGCGAACGGCCTGCAACAGCAACGGTCTGAGTCTGCAAACCAAGGTAAGAGAATACCAAGTTAGCATCAGACGAAGCTGCAATCTCATAAAAACCGGCTACATCGGTAGTAGTACCGCGAGATGTTCCCTCGACTACAACCGCCGCTCCGATAACTGGCATACCAGTCTCATCGGTCACTGTACCGGTAATACGCTGACCTTGTGCAAATGCGCCGAAGCAGCCCAAGACCAGAGTTGCAACCATTGATAGTACAACTTTTCTAACCATAAGCATTAGTTTTAAGTAAATAAAGTTTTATAAAGTTATTAAAGTTTCTTCTTCACTTAACATCCAAATTCACAATCAAATATCACCATATCGGCGCATACGGCAATCGTTATGACCACAATATTGACGTAAAGTTAATGCACAAAGATAACCCAATTAATTGAAATAGCAAAAAAACCTACAACTTTTTTAGCATATTTATACAAATATATTACGCGCAAGCATACACTACCCTATTCCAAATACCGAAAAATAGACCAATTTTTCGACCATTATATCATAAATTTTAACCATAATTTTAAAGATTATTATATCTTTTTATCATACGTTTTTATTCTTATTTTCAATATTCGGTTAGCAATTTCAATTTTTAGTGTGAAAATATTAACAAAACGCTTGGATTTAAATATTTTTTACTATATTTGCAATCGATTTTGCACCGCGTGAGTGCAATACTATTATCAACCTGGCACATAAATAGTGTCCCTAAATCTCAACCTATGAAGCGACTGCTTTTAACCGTCGCACTGCTTTTTGTCGTGGCAGTGTCGATGGCTCAGGTTACCACATCATCTGTACGTGGCGTGGTTACCGCTAACGACAAACCTCTTGTTGGCGCTACAATCGTAGCAACTCACACCCAATCGGGTACCATTTATGGTACTATCACCAACGCTGAAGGCCACTACTATATTAATGGTATGCGCGTGGGAGGACCATACGAAATTAAGGTCTCTTTCATTGGCTATAACAGCGTAGTTTACACAGACTTAACACTAAAACTCGGCGACACATCAATCTACGATGCGCAACTATTTGAGTCATCAATGGAGGTTGATGACGTAGTCGTTGTGGCATACTCCGACAACAACGGTAGCAACACCTTTGGTCGTCAGGAGATGGAGTCGATACCATCTATAGACCGCTCGATTTACGACCTTACAAACATACTATCTTCGGCCGTCTCTCCTGCATCAGGAGGCATCATCCTCTCGGGACAGAGTACCCGATACAACGCCTTCACAATCGACGGTACACCTTCGGCCGACATCTACGGCCTCGGCACAACGGGTATGACGGGCTCTTTGACGCAAGCAAACCCACTTCCGTTGGACGCTCTGGGCGCCGTAACAATCTCTACCTCAACAGTAGATCTTCGAGAGAGTGGTTTTACGGGAGGTGCCATCAAGGCCATCACACGCTCTGGCGATAACGAGTTCAAGGGCTCGGCATACACCTATTTTAACAACGAGCATTTCTGGGGTACAACACCAGGCAAGGTGGAGGGGGAGCGCAAACCCCTTGCTGAGCAGATGACAAACATCGTGGGTGTAACCCTCGGTGGCCCAATCATCAAGGATAAGTTATTCTTCTTCGTTGCGGGCGAGTTCAACCGCAACATAACCCCTTCGACAAACCATCCTGCCGAGGGCAAGAGTGCTTTGACACTCGACGAGGCAAAGGAGATATCTTCTATATATGAGCGACTTACGGGTTACGATGGCGGAGGTTACGGCATCCACAACGTAAGTGCACTGACCGGCTCGGCGGTGGCACGTCTCGACTGGAACATCAATCGCAACAACCACCTCTCGTTGCGATACAATATGCTACACGCCGACGCTCACGACTCGGCGAACTCATTGCAGTCGTTCTACTTTACGGGCGCAGAGTACACCAACATCAACCGCACACATTCGGTAGTGGGTGAATTGAACTCGTCGTGGGAAGGTGGCTCGAATGCTCTCCGCGTGGGTTACACACGACTCAAGGACGGTCGTACAACAGAGGAGAGTCTCCCAGCAGTAATCATCAATGGCTTAGGCGAATACGGCAATGGCTCAGCAACGATAGGTACCAACCCCTACTCGGGATGCAATATGCTTAATCAAGATGTTTTCATCTTTGGCGACGACCTCAACATCGTGCGTGGCGAGCATAACATCACTATCGGAACTGCAAACGAGGTCTATCGTGCCGACAACCTCTACTTGGCAAATGCACGAGGCACCTACACATACTCCTCGTTGGAGGACTTCAGAAACGACAACGCCTCAAAATACCAGTACAACTACTTCGCTGACGGCAAGCGCAACCCTCCAGTGACAACGGGACAGTTCGCTATCTATGCCCAGGATGAGGTGGCGATAAGTGGTATCGGCAAACTCACATACGGTGTTCGTGCCGACATCCCCGTAATGTTCGACACACCCGTAGTAAACGAGAATTTCAACCACAGCGACTTCGCAACAAAATATGGCACTAAGACTGGCGATATACCTCGCGTTCAGGTACTTATATCTCCTCGTATAGGCTTTGAGTCGCGCATAACCGACCAGCTTAAACTGCGTGCAAGCACAGGATTCTACACTGGTCGCATCCCATTCGTCTGGCTCTCGAACTGCTACCAGAACACGGGCACTCGCTCAATGGGTGTAACGGTGAACAACCCTGCCGAGACACCAGCATTAAGCCTCAACCCCGAGAGTGTGGGCGTGATGAGCAACCCCTCGATAGACCTCGTATCTACAGATTTCTGCTACCCACAGGTATTCCGCACCGCCATAGGTCTCGACTACCGCTACAAGGGTCTTAAACTATATCTCGATGCCGACTACTCGAAGGGTCTAAACAACATATTCGTTGAAAACCTCGTGGCTGAGGATAAGGGCGACCGCCTCTTCGTGGGTGGAGAAGGCTCGACAGCCTCAGCGACATACTACACATCTTCGACAAAGGAGTATTCCGCAGTCTATCGCCTAAGAAATACACAGAAAGGCTACTCGTGGTCTACAACTGCGCGTGTGGAGTATGACTTCGGTGGCGCAGCCGAGGGTTTGCGCCTAACGGCAGCATACACCTTCTCGCAGTCGAAGAGCGTGAACGACGGTATTTCGGCACAGTCGTCGTCGAACTGGGGCCGTACATACGCCGTAGATAGCAACAACCCTGAACTCAGCAACTCCATCTACGAGTTCCCACACAAGGTTGTGGCATCACTCTCCTACTCTCGTCGCTACGGACTCTTCGGTACAAACGTGATGCTCCTCTACAATGGTCACTCGGGCGACCACTACTCTTTGACCTACGCCAAGGGCAAGGTGGATGTTAATGGTGATTCGTACAAGGGCAACTCACTCATCTACATCCCTACCGAGGCTGAGATGGCAACGATGCTCTGGGCGGACGATACATCTATGACGACATTCAACGACTATATCAACGGCGACAAATACCTAAGCACCCATCGTGGCAAGTTTGCCGAGCGCAACTCGCACTCGCTCCCATTTGTTCACCGTCTCGACCTCCACGTAGCGCAGTCGTTCTACTTCGAGCGAGAGAACACAGGTATAAATGCTTCACACCGCAATAGCCGACGCGTGGAGTTGTCCCTCGACATCCTCAACCTCTCGAACCTCATCTGTCGCGAGTGGGGAATGGTCTATCGCACTTCGAATTGGGCGCTCTCGCCAGTAACCGTAACCGACCTGGAGGCTGTGGAGGGTGGATACCGCCCCGTCTATAAGTTCAATGGTGCAGACTACACCGAGGACGATATCACCTCGCGCTGGCATATGCAGATTGGACTTCGCATAGTATTCTAACACATTAATAACAAACAAATTAAGGAGGAGACTCAACACAAATTGAGCCTTCTCCTTTTAGTTTATCCACCCACCCTACTACATTATTAAAAAAATTTACGATTTGTGGTTGTTTTATCCGTTTAGTTTTTGTACCTTTGCGCTGATTTTTGCTAAAGGGTGAAATATAGAACAATATAACACAATAACTAAAAACTAATAAGACTATGATTTACTCACACGAAGTGCAGCAGATGTGCTGCGTGAAGAAGGGTGCTAACCACGAGTCTGCACCTATTCCAGAGGAGGGAAAATGGGTTCGCGCTAAGGAGATTAAGGATATCTCTGGTCTTACCCACGGTATCGGTTGGTGCGCACCACAGCAGGGTGCTTGCAAACTTACCCTCAACGTTAAGGATGGTATCATCGAGGAGGCATTGGTAGAGACTATCGGCTGCTCTGGTATGACCCACTCGGCTGCTATGGCATCAGAGATTTTGCCAGGCAAGACTATCCTCGAGGCTTTGAATACCGACCTCGTTTGCGACGCTATCAATACAGCCATGCGCGAGTTGTTCTTGCAGATTGTTTACGGCC
>JAFZFP010000015.1 GCA_017555905.1 Alistipes sp.
ATGGATAGTATGAAGAAGGCAGTTATATACGCGAGAGTTTCATCGGTCGGCGATAGACAATCAACCGCTCGTCAGGTCGCCGACCTGACACAGTATGCTACCACCAATGGAATGGTCGTAGCAGAAATCTACGAGGAGCATATAAGCGGTGCGGTCAAGAATGAGGAGCGTCCTGTATTATGTGAGTGCTTGGACTACTGTATTGCTAATGGTATCCACACGCTCCTTATCAGTGAACTATCCCGCTTGGGTCGTAATGTGGACGAGGTATTAGCCAATGTTAAACGATGTAAGGATAACAACCTCAATATCTACTTTCAAAAAGAGAATATATCTATCTTTCAGGTAGATGGCTCTAAAAATCCATTCCTTAACATCTTCATCAGCGTGTTGGGTACTTGTGCGGAACTGGAGCGCGAGGCTATCGCCTTTCGCCTAAATAGCGGGTTGAAACGCTATAAAGAGAACGGAGGCAAGGTCGGTCGCAAGGTCGGCTCTGTTAAGACCAAGGACAAGAAGCAAGAAGAGTACGCAAAGGTACTACGATGCTTGAAACAAGGCAAGTCGATACGAGATACCGCAACACTATGTGCTGTATCGGTCAGCACAGTGTTCCGAGTTAAACGCGAGTTTGGGGTGTAAGTACCTAATTTTCAAAGCCAAAAATCCATATAAAATTATCACGAGCAACTGTTGGGTGGGGTGTTATTTGCGTACCCCACCAATAAAAAAATCAAAATGGATAACAGTTAAAAAATGACACTTATGACCCTATCCCCCCCCCTCCTATGTGACATAAAATTAGATGTGTTTCCATATAAAAATATATCCATAAAAGATTGATACATAATACTTAATATGGATATATTAGATTGAAAATCACAAAACAATTACTCTTCTATTTCCATCAAATCAGTCGTAGACATTTCATCCTCGAATAGGCGTTGTAGGATGTCCGTATGCGCTTCATACAACTTGTCATAGTCGATGGCGATGTAGTGATTAGCGGCTACGCTCTTACTTGAATGACCAAGACCCGTATCGACATACTCCTGACCTAACTGATACTCCGAACTCATCAAGGTTGACCAAGTATGGCGGGCAGTATAGAAACAAAACTCGTCATCGAAGCCCATAATCGTTCTAACCTGACGGACTATCTTCTGAATGTTGCCCGCAAAGGTATGATACCTATTATATATAGCATCGAACGCAAAGTAGCGACTTGAACTAACAGCCTTACTCCATACATTAGCACGACTCGTCGTTAGATATGGAGCGATAACATCGTGAAGTTGAGAGGCGTGCGCGTTCATCATAACAATTATTTCCTTACCTGTCTTATCTCTGATATACTTTACCTCTCCTGTGTCGCCCTTCATCTTAACAGCCTTCTTCTGCAACTGATAGATGTCGGTCAAATTCATACCCATACAGCAAAACGAGAAGATAAAAAGGTCGCGTACCATCCTCTGACGCATCGTTGGGAATGGGTAGTTGAGGAAGGCGCGTAGTTCGGCCATAGATAGAGTATAGGGCTGTGTATGTACCACGCCCGCCCTAAACTTCTTAAAGGCTCGCAGTACCCTCTCTGATAGTCTATCGGCGTCCACCGCACAATTTATAACCTTCTTAAGACAACTTGCATAGGTGTTGACGGTCCAAGCAGATAGCGACTGAAGATTAAGAGGATTGCTACCACGCACATACTGATAACCGCCACCTTGAATGTATGAGAGGTAGCCCTTAACCCAATCAACAGTTATATCGCGGAACAGGATAGTGTCCTTACCGCTACAAGCAATCTGATAACTGACAAGGCTCTTAAGGGCGTAGATATACTTCTCTTGCGATTTGGGGGTCTGCACCGCTATCGTGTTCCAATACTCCACGAAGTCGCCATTGCCAACACCCTCGTTCTGTTTTGAGTGGGGTGAGTAGTTGAGGATAGCATCCATCACACCCTTCGCAGTCATCTCTCCTAACACACCACGCTTCTGAAGAAGAGCCTCAACCTCCTTCGCTCTAATCATTAGTTGAGCAAGGAACTCGTTGTTGCGCTCCTTCTCGGCGCGAACATCGTAGGTGTCGGTGCGACGAATACTAATGCGCTGACCCTTCTCGTTCCATTCCGCCTTGGTAACAGACATATCCAAGGAGCGCATTGTGTTAGACTTACCGTGACGGACTTTAAGATAGACAGGATATGTACCATTATCCTTTTTTCTTCCAAGTTGATAGTTGAAGGTTGCCATAGATTAGTCCATTTACTCTATATTTACTCTATTTTACTCACCGTAAAGATAGATAATATAAATGGAATAAGGAAATAAATTAACTCTTTTCTTATAATGTAAGATATAAGTTAATCCTTGATAAATGGGTTTATAGGCTGATTTAGAGGTATATATAAAACAAAAGAGAGAAGCACGATGTCTTCTCTCCTTTGAGCTGTTGATGAGGCTTGAACTCACGACCTCTTCCTTACCAAGGAAGTGCTCTACCACTGAGCTACAACAGCAATAATAAACCCTACTCCAATGAAAGAGTGCGCAAAAGTATATAAGTTTTTCCTAAACTGCAAATTTTTTGCCCACTTTTTTATACTAAGAGCAATGTTAGTTTGTCAAATAAACTGCCTAAATAAGCGTAACTATTTATGAATGAGTGATGTATTAATATTACATCTTGATTATATTTTCTACACCCATTTCCGTAACCTGCTTGATAAGTTCGTCGTTGTTGTCCGAAACCACCAAGAGTTTATCGCCCTTCGATAGGATGGTGTCGCCCTTCGGCACGAAGTACTCGCCAGAGCGGAAGACCATAACAACGAGGGTATGGCCCGGAAGGCGAATATCCTTAAGAGTGTTGCCTCGCTTGAGCATAGCGTTGTTAATCTCTATCTCCGAGAACTCGCTCTTAATATGGTCGGGAACGACGAGCTTAAAGGTGCGCTCCTTTTCGGTGAAGGAGAGGTTGAGCCAGTTGGCCATACCGCTCACCGTAGTACCCTGAACAAGGAGCGAGATGATTGTAATGACGAAGACCACGTTGAAGAGGTAGTCAGAGTTCTCCACACCATTATTAATAGTGTATATGGCGAAGATGATTGGTACAGCGCCACGGAGTCCCACCCACGAGATGTAAAGTCGGGCCTTGGTAGTAAACTGCCTAAAGGGTGAGAGGCTGATGAGTGTTGCCACGGGGCGTGCCACGAAAATCATAAATACACCAATAGCAATACCCATAAATAGTACCTCGGGGCTAAGCAGATCCTTGAGGTCGGCATAGAGACCAAGGAGCAGGAACAGCACGATCTGCAAAAGCCACGTGAAACTATCGAAGAAGGTGCGCAGCATATTGCGGTGGACAATCTTGAGGTTACCCACCACAAGACCAGCGATATAGACTGCCAAGTAGCCGTTACCGTATGCCATCGTAGTAATGCCAAAGGTGAAGAAGGCACAGGCAAGTAGCAGTACCGAGTAGAGCGAGGCATTGCTACGTATGTTGATATTGTTGAGCATCCACACCGTAACGTGGCCAAAGCCGTAGCCGAGGCCTGCACCGAGGAGCATTTGCACGATGAACGTACCCACGGCACTCCAAAGGTTGAGGTCCGTACCTTGGCTCACGATGCTCACCAAGACCACGGTGAGGATGTAGGCCATAGGGTCATTACTACCACTCTCCAACTCAAGCAGAGGACGTAGGTTTTGTTGTAGCCCCTGCTTCTTGGTACGTAGGATGGAGAATACCGAGGCCGAGTCCGTAGAACTCACCGTGGCGGCGAGGAGCAGGGCGAATGGTAGGGTTAGATTCTCTAAGCCAAAGAGGGGTGCGACGAGGTATATAAATCCACCAACGATAAGGGCGGTGAGGATAACACCGAGCGTGGCCATAACCACGCCAGGTGCCATCACAGGACGTATCTCCTTGAAATTCGTATCCATACCACCAGAGTAGAGGATGATACAGAGGGCTATCATACCGACGAACTCTGCGAACTCCGACGAATTGAAATTTATGAAGTCGTTGTAGCCAAAGAGGATACCCACACCAAGGAATAGAAGCAGTGCGGGGGCACCAAGTCGGTATGCCGCCTTTCCGGCAAGCACAGCGATAAATAGTAACAAGGCTACTACTACAAGGAAGTTGTCAGTCAGCATAATATATAAGTTTTTATCTTTCGAATCTCAAAGATGACCATATCTCTCGTTAGAGGATTATTTTCACGTCGCCAATCAATCGATAGTCGAAGTCTACATACTCGTAGAGTGCGTAGGCCACGATGCTGTTGTCGTTTGCTCGATATTCGGCAAGAACTATTGCCGATATGTTGCTCGTGGGTATCTCCTCCAATTTCGACTCATCACCTACGGCAAGGTAGTGCTGTAGGGTGTCGAGTTGAGAGCGGTCATAATAGCGTTCGCGGTAGTCCATATAACGCTTTGTTGAGGCCAGGTATGGCACAAGTTGGTCGTTTGTGCGACGCATAATGCTTGTGATAACTCCATATCCAAGCATCGATATACCTGCAATAAGCAGAAGCATACTCAGTGCGCTCGACTTGTCGTCAATGGCTACGATGTTAATAATCAAAAGAACTATACCAATAACCATTATTGTTATAGGTGTTGTAATGGGGCGATGGCGTAACTCCACACCATCACCAGGCAAGGCACAGAGCGCCTTGCAAATATCGTTTGCTATCATATATAGTATTATTTAGTTGTTATTCAATTTGTTATCTATACCGTGCGGGGCGGTAATAGGGTGTTGAATCAACTAAATAATAAGCCTCACCAGACGCAGTAAGTAGTGCTGTCGTGCGTGAGAGACAAACAATATTTTATGGTTATACAATCCATATCGTGAGGCCGCCGTTGTGCTGTCTATAAGACTTGGAGCCTTTAGATGTTGAAATTGTCGAGTGTCATAACGTGCAGAGCGCGATAGTGTGCGTGATGCTGGAACAACACTCTGCGATAGTGGTGCCGATGGTGGGGTCGATACCAACTTCGAGTAGCAACAATTGAATGTTGCCTCGGTGTCGGATGTTGCTGGCAGAGTAGAGGGAGTGTAGTGCGATTTTGCGACATTGAACTCCTGGGCACTACTCTTTGTAGGGCCTAAGAGCGACACCATTGTCGCAAGAATTATCCACACTATCCTGCTCATACAGTATTTGTTTATTGTGCCACGAAGGTATAAGTTATTGTTCCTCGGTGCGATACAGGAGCCGAGCCATCAATTTTAAAGAGTGTGCGGTGGTGGCGAGCGGCGGCCAAGGCCTGCTCGTTGAGTTCCGCATTTGTCGAAGAGTTGATGCGTGCCGCAGTCACCGCGCCATTGCGGTCGAGCCACACATCTACCACTACCACACCTCCGCTCTTTGTGCGGTAGGCTGGAACGTAAAGGTCGCGGTGGTGACGTACGGGGTCGGTGAAGTTGTAGGCCACGGTCACAGCGCCCGAGAATTTACCCTTGTCGCCACTCCCTTTAGCACCTCCAGAGCCTCCTCCAGAGCCGCCCTTACCCATAGAAGATACCTCGCGCATACCACTCTCGAAGTCGCTGCGGTTGTCCGACATATCTTGAGCAATCTTATCCATCATCTGCTGCATATCGCTGTCGTAGTTCATCTCGGCCTTCGAGCCTGCGGTTTCGGCAGCATCATTCGACTGCAAATTCTTTACCTTTTCGATAGCCGCCATACGACGATTGATATCCTCCTGCAGTTGGTCGCGTCGTTTCTTGAGTTTCTCGACCTCCTCTTGAGAGGGGACCTCCTCGACGAGTTCGATGATATACTCTTGTGGTCGCAACTCTACGTTGTAACGTGCTGTGGCTAAGAATGTTCCGCCAATCATAAATATAGCAATAACAACCAATAGACCCACACGATGAGCATATAGCCACTCGCCAAAGGTCTCGGAACGGGTGTCACCGAGGTTGATGTTTTTGCGGTGGCGTGGCACATTTTGCATATTTTGGTTACGTTGTTGCATATCACTAAACTTGTTGTCGGACATAATTCAATGCAAAAATAGTAATTTTTTTAATAATTTTAGTATATTTGTGCCATTATGACGAAATTAAGGGAGATAATTATCTACTCCTTGGAGTAGCGATCTCCGAATATGAACATATAAACAGAACAATTATGGCGAATAAACAGCGAACACTTGCTTCGGCAATATCGTTTGAGGGAAAGGGCTTGCATACAGGTTTGCAGGTTAAGATGACCGTTCACCCAGCAGAGGCTAACCACGGTATCACCTTCCGTCGTGTAGACATCGAGGGATGTCCCGAAGTACCAGCGCTTTGCGAATATGTTACCGATACCTCGCGTGGCACTACAATTGAGCAGGGCGAGGCTAAGGTAAGCACCATCGAGCATATTATGTCGGCACTCTGGACTCTCGGAGTGGATAATGCAACTATCGATATCAATGCCCCTGAGACCCCAATTATGGATGGCTCGGCACAGGAGTACGCTCGTAAGATTATAGAGGTAGGCACTGTGGAGCAGGAGGCTGACCGCAAGTATTTTGAGGTTACAGAGAAGCAGGTCTACACTCTCCCTGAGAAGGGTGTTGCTATTGTCATCTATCCCGACGATGAGTACTCGGTATCGGTTCACGTGGACTACAACTCTAAGGTCGTAGGTAATCAGTACGCTACCTATTGCAAGGAGGATAACTACGTGGAGAAGATTGCTATGTGTCGAACATTTGTCTTCTTGCACGAGCTTGAGCCACTTATGAAGATGAATCTCATCAAGGGTGGTGACTTGGATAACGCTATCGTGGTTGTTGAGAATCCAGTATCGGATGAGCAACTCAACCACCTCAAAACTATCTTCGGTAAGGATGATATCCATATCACTGGTGGTTACTTGAACAACCAGCAGTTGCGTGCTAATAACGAGTTGGCACGCCACAAACTCCTCGACTTGTTGGGAGACTTCGCATTGCTCGGTATGCGTATCAAGGGCCGTGTTTGGGCAACTCGTCCAGGCCACTTCGCTAACACCGAGTTTATGAAGGATTTGTCGCGTGCTATCCGTCGTAGCGGTGAGAAGCCTGCATTTAAGTATAGCGCTAAGGAGCAGCCACTTATGGATATCAACCGCATCAAGTCGTTGCTTCCACACCGCCCTCCATTCTTGCTCGTAGATCGTGTTTTCCATATCGAGGAGAACGCTATCGGAGGTATCAAGAATGTATCTATGAATGAGCCATTCTTCGTGGGTCACTTCCCTGAGGAGCCTGTGATGCCAGGTGTGCTTATCGTCGAGGCGTTGGCACAGTGTTGTGGTATCTTGGTGTTGAGCCGTGTTGAGGATCCTGAGAGTTACTCTACATACTTCCTCAAGGCCGATGGCGTTAAGTGGAAGAAGAAGGTTGTGCCAGGCGATACACTCCAACTCGAGTGCCATATCGTGGATATGCGTCGTGGTATTTGCACCGCAGTATGTAAGGCCTTCACTGGAGGTCAGTTGGCTTGCGAGGCTACGCTCACTGCGCAGATTGCCAAGAAGAAGTAATTTAACTATATAATTGAGAGTCAGTATGATTAGTAATTTGGCTTACGTTCATCCAGACGCCAAGATTGGCAAGAACGTGACTATTGAGCCATTTGCCTACGTCGAGGGTGACGTAGTGATTGGCGACGACTGTTGGATTGGTCCACACGCTATTATATATAACGGTGCCCGTCTCGGTAAGGGTAATAAGGTGCATCCAGGTGCTTGTATCGCTTGTTTGCCACAGGATTTGAAGTTCGCTGGCGAGCAGACCACAGCAGTCATTGGCGACTATAACGATATTCGTGAGTGTGTGACTATTGCACGTGGTACAGCCTCACGTGGTACTACCGTTGTTGGTGACCACAACCTCCTTATGGCATACGTACACGTTGCTCACGACGACGTTGTTGGTAGCCACTGTGTTATTGCTAATCGTGTCTCTTTGGCTGGTGAGGTCGAGGTAGGCGACTGGGTTGTTATTGGTGGCCACGCCGCTTTGCACCAGTGGATTCATATCGGTGACCACGCAATGATTCAGGGTGGAGCGCTTGTAACTCAGGATGTTCCTCCATTTATCATCGCTACAAATGGTGAGACCCACTACGCTGGTATCAACAAGGTTGGTCTTTCGCGTCGTGGTTTTACTGCCGAGCAGATTGAGTCTATCCACAACACTTGCCGTATCCTCTTCCAGAGCGAGTTGAACTATATGGCTGGTTGCGAGAAGGCTGAGGCAGAGGTTGCTGAGAGCGTTGAGCGTAACAAACTTATCGAGTTTGTGCGTGGATCAAAGCGTGGTGTGATTAAGCCATACCAGTCGAGAAGATAGTGTGCTGACTTGTCACTTTTTTAGTGTCTAAGTTGGATGCTACAATAGAAAAAGAGCGTGTCCCGAGGGGCACGCTCCTTTATTATATATATGTATCGGATTATCTGCGAGGCTTGATGTCAAGCTTAACAGGCTTAATCAAGTTCTCTGGTGAGAGGATGATGTCAAGCTCCTCCTTAGTCAAGATGCCGTGCTCGAGAACGAGGTCGTAAACACGACGGCCAGTTGCCATAGCCTCCTTAGCAATCTTAGTAGAGTTCTTGTAGCCGATAACTGGGTTGAGTGCTGTAACAACACCGAAACTATCCTGAACATACTTCAAGCACTGCTCCTCGTTAGCCTTGATGCCATCAACGCAGTTGATACGCAAGGTGTCGAAACCGTTCATCATAATCTCTGCAGACTCGAAGCAGCACTGTGCCATTGTAGGCTCCATAGCGTTAAGCTCCATCTGAGCCTCCTGAGCGCACATAGCAACACAAGCATCGTTACCGATAACCTTGTAGCAAATCTGGTTCATAACCTCAGGGATAACTGGGTTTACCTTACCTGGCATAATTGAAGAACCTGGCTGACGTGCTGGAAGGTCGAACTCGTGGAGACCGCAACGTGGACCAGAACCCAAGAGGCGGAGGTCGTTACAGATCTTGTTCAACTTAACAGCCACACGGCGCAAAGCAGAAGAGTAGCCTACCATACAAGTAGTATCAGATGTAGCAGCTACGAGGTCCTCAGCAAGCTTGATATCCCAACCAGTGATCTGGCGCAAAGCAGCGATACACTTCTCAGAGTACTCAGGCTCAGAGCAGATACCTGTACCGATAGCAGTAGCACCCATATTTACTGTGAGGAACTCCTCAGCAGCGAACTCGAGGTTCTTCTTCTCCTCCTTCAAAATCTGAGCGAAAGCACCGAAGGTTTGACCGAGGGTCATAGGCACTGCGTCCTCAAGCTGAGTACGACCCATCTTAAGGATGTTAGCGAACTCCTTAGCCTTCTTAGCGAAAGACTCAATAAGAGCCTCGTAGTGCTTCATAAATACCTGGTGAGTAGCATAGAGACCGAGGTGGATACCGCAAGGGTAAGCATCGTTTGTAGACTGTGAGCAGTTTACGTGGTCGTTAGGAGAGCAGTACTGATACTCACCTGGCTGGTGACCCATAATCTGGAGCGCACGGTTAGCGATAACCTCGTTAGCATTCATATTAGTAGTAGTACCTGCACCACCCTGAATCATATCGCAAGGGAACTGGTCGTGGTGCTGGCCCTGCATAATCTCGAGACAAGCCTTAGAGATAGCGTCGAACTGCTCGTCGGTCAAGAGACCGAGTTGGTGGTTAGCCTCAGCAGCACCGAGTTTAGTCATAGCCAAACCATTGATGAACAATGGGTAGTCTGAAAGGTGGAAGCGGCTGATAGGGAAGTTCTCAATACCGCGCAATGTCTGAACACCATAGAGGGCCTCTACAGGAACCTCCATCTCGCCAATAAGATCGCTCTCAAGACGAGTCTTACCTGAATAATTAGTAGCCATAGTTTGTTGGTTTTATGTTATTAAATTGTTATGTCCGTTTTAAGGATGGTTGAAATATTATGCTAAGGTAAAACTTTTTTCCTAAACTGCCAATTATTAGGGAAATAATTTTGATAATATCATTAGCAAGGCTTATTTCGTCAATAAGAGATATGTCTTTTTAAAAAAAATTACTACCTTTGTGAGTTAAGGATAGTAGATATGGAGAGAGTAGTAATATTTCCTGGGTCGTTCGACCCATTTACACGTGGTCACGAGTCTATCGTTAAGCAGGCTTTGGGTCTCTTCGATAGGGTAGTAGTGGCCATTGGCTACAATACGGCTAAGCGTGGATTCTTGAGTGTCAAGGCTCGTAAAGCCTTGATAGAGAAGGTTTTTGAGAATGAGCCACGTGTTGAGGTTACTACCTATACGAGCCTTACGGGCGATGAGGCACGACGTGTTGGTGCTACGGCAATTTTGCGTAGCGTGCGCAATAGTATCGACTTCGAGTATGAGCGCACATTGGATAGAGCAAATAACCATATCTATCCAGAACTAACCACCGTTTTGTTGGTTGCCTCGGCCGATGTGGAGCATATCTCTTCGACCTTAGTGCGTGAGTTGCACGCCTTTAACCACTCCACCGAGTCGTTGTTGCCCGCGGGCATAAGACTTGAGGAGTATCTCGAAACGAAGTAGAAGATAAACAATAACTTAATACAACTATAATAATGCAGTTTACAGCAGAGATGATTGCAGGCCTTCTTGGCGGTGCAATCGTTGGTGACAAGGGTGCTACCGTCTCTACCGTATCATCTATTGATGGCGGAAAGGCGGGCTCTTTGGCATACCTTACCAACCCAAAATATGAGCAGTATATCTATACCACCGAGGCAAGTATCGTGTTAGTGGATAGCACGTTTGAGCCTAAGCAGGAGGTTAAGACCACGCTTATTAAGGTCGATAACGTGGGTCAGTGCGTACTCAATCTCTTGGAGATGTACAACGCCACACGCCCTCAGAAGAAGGGTATCTCGAAACTCGCCTCTATCCACGAGGGTGCTGTGGTAGGTGAGGATTGCTACGTGGGCGACTTCACCGTAGTTGAGGCTACGGCAAAGATTGGTGATAAGGTTCAGATATATCCTCAGTGCTACATTGGCGACAATGTGACTATTGGCGAGGGTACGAAGATCTATCCCGGTGTAAAGATTTATGAGGGTTGTGTTGTGGGCAAGAATTGTATTCTCCACGCTGGCGTTGTTATCGGTGCTGATGGCTTCGGCTTCGCTCCACGTGAGGATGGCACATTCGCTAAGATTCCACAACTTGGCAACGTAATTATCGAGGATAATGTTGAGTTGGGTGCTAACACCTGTGTTGATAGAGCCAAGACCGACTCTACCATCATCCGTTCGGGCGTTAAGTTGGATAACCTCATTCAGGTAGGCCACAATGTGCAGATTGGCTCGAATACCGTTATGTCTGCGCAGGTGGGTATCGCTGGAACTACCAAGATTGGCTCTAACTGCTTCGTAGGTGGTCAGGTGGGCTTTGCCGACCATATCACCGTTGGTAATGGCTGTAAGATTGGCTCGCAGAGTGGCCTCGATAAGAGTGTTCCTGATGGCGAGATTCGTTTCGGCTCGCCAGCACTTCCAGGCATCCAGTACCACCGCTCGTTTGCCGTCTTCCGCCAGTTACCAGAGATGGCACAGAAGCTCCGTGAGTTGGAGAAGGCACTCAAGGCGCCTAAGAGCGAGGAGTAGTCGATGGGTGAGTCTCAGCGCATAATGGGTATCGACCCAGGAACTAACTATATGGGCTATGGCATCATCGAGATTGTTGATGGTAAGCCTCGTGCAGTGGTTATGGGCGATATCGACCTTCACAAGGTCAAGGATGCACACCAGAAGTTGCGCTATATCTTCGAGAGGGTGCGCTCGCTTACTGTGGAGTATGCGCCCCAGGAGGTTGCTTTCGAGTCCCCATTCTTTGGTGCTAATGTGCAGTCGATGCTTAAGTTGGGTCGTGCGCAGGGTGTCGCTATCGCTGCGGTGTTGAGTGCTGGGGAGGCAATAACGATTGCCGAGTATGCCCCCACACGTATCAAACAGGCGATAACGGGCCGTGGCCAGGCCTCGAAGCAGGAGGTTGCCACGATGATTAACTCGATGCTTGGCACCGACTATAAACCTCGCAAACTCGATGCTACGGATGGTATGGCTGTGGCGTTGTGTCATTGGCTCACTACGTCGAATCGCCTAAATAGTATCGTTGGAGGCGATAAGCGCAAGGGCTTGGGTGGCGATAGTAAGTCGCGCAAGGGTAGCAAGACATGGGAGAGTTTCGTGGAATCTAACCCCGACAGAGTGACTATGTAACCCAATGAGGTAAGACATAAGAAGAGATTAATAATTTATAAACGAAAGAGTATGAAAAAACTATTTGCACTTATTTGTTGTATCGTGATGCTTGCGTCGTGCGGTACTAATGGTCTTCAGACTATGAAGATTTCTGGCGATTTTGCAGGCCTTGAAGGTGTTGCAGAGGGCGATCTATTTGAGGTTAAGGTGAATGACGAGGTGCTTCAGAGCGTTGCACTCGATGCTAACCTCGCTTTCGAGACTGAGATTACCACTCAGCCAGAGCAGTTCGTAGGCCTTTGGAAGGGCGAGACTAAGTATGTCACAATCCTTACCTCTGGTACCGATGTAGTTGTGGACTACGATGCTGAGGGCGATGTAATTACTGTTGAGGGCTCAGCAAATCACGATGCTTGGGCAAGTTTCGACGAGGAACTTCAGACAAATATGTTGGCTCGTCTCTACACCTGCCAGAGCCAGGAGGAGGCAGACCAGATCTTCGAGGAGATGGCAGATTATATCGAGGCATCGTTCCTTGCAAATAAGGACAATATCGTTGGCTTGACCATCTTGCGATATGTGAACTACTATGGCGATGCTGAGCGCATTCCAGAGTTCTTTGCTATGATTGATACAAAGTTCAACTATTTGCCAGCATACGTAGAGATGGAGACCTATGTAAATAACGCGCGTAACACCATTATTGGTGCTGACCTTGTGGACTTGTGCTTGCCACAGTCTGATGGAACTATGGTTACTGTGTCGGAGTTGTGTGATGCTGGTAAGTGGGTTTTGGTGGACTTCTGGGCAACTTGGTGTGGTCCTTGCCGTGGTGAGATTCCTCACCTCGTAGAGGCATATAAGGAGTTCGCGCCTAAGGGTCTTGAGATCTATGGTGTTACCTTCGACCGCAATGGTAACGAGGAGAAGTGGCAGGAGTTCACTCAGCAGAACGGTATGGAGTGGGTTAATGTTTGGGGTACTGATGCCGAGGGTCAGTGGAGCGTTGGTAAGCCTTATAACGTAAACTCTATCCCTGCGAACTTCTTGTTCTCTCCAGAGAAAAAACTCGTAGCAAAGAATTTGCGTGGCGAGGAGGTGAAAAAAGTTCTTGCCGAGCATATTAAGTAAATCGCTGATAATCAGCAATTATAAAAAGTGGCGATAAAAAATCGCCACTTTTTTTGTAAATTTTTCACAAAAATATTTGGTGGAACGAAAAATTTGTTATACATTTGCACTCGCAAAAGCAAAGGAATGGCTCCGTAGCTCAACTGAATAGAGTACTTGACTACGGATCAAGCGGTTCCAGGTTTGAATCCTGGCGGAGTCACAAAGCGGTAATCGAGAGGTTACCGCTACTTTTTTTATATAACTACAACACCCCTTGCTTTACGAGGAGGATTTGTGGCACAGAATATGCCGTTGAGTGTGGTGGTAATCTTAAAATTCAATTTTATGACACACACAAAACACTCTACAGCAACAACAGCCGTCTATGGCTCGGAGGAGATGGTGCGTCCTGCACCTACGATGACAATCCCAGAGGAGATGACAACTCCTGAAATCGCTTACCGTATGGTCAAGGATGAGACCTATGCGCAGACACAGCCACGTCTCAACCTCGCAACCTTCGTCACTACCTATATGGATGAGTATGCCACACGTCTTATGAACGAGGCTATCTCGATGAACTATATCGACCAGACGGAGTATCCCCGTGTGGCGGTGATGACCAGCCGTTGCATCAACATCTTGGCCAACCTATGGAATACCCCAGAGAAGGGGGATTCTAAGTGCGGTGCGCTCGGTATTGGCTCTTCCGAGGCCTGTATGCTTGGTGGTGTTGCTGCGTGGCTCAGATGGCGCAAGCGCAGAGAGAAGGAGGGTAAATCGACTGCAAAGCCAAACCTTGTTATGAGTGCTGGTATGCAGGTAGTGTGGGAGAAGTTCTGCCAACTCTGGCAGATCGAGTTGCGCCAGGTGCCTCTCAAGCGCGAGAACCGCACGCTATGCCCAAAGGAGGCTCTCAAGATGTGCGACGAGAATACCATCTGCGTAGTCCCTATTGCGGGTGTTACGTGGACAGGACTCAACGATGATATCGAGGCCTTAGATAGGGAGTTGGAGGCCTTCAACAAGCGCACTGGTTATGAGATACCGATCCACGTAGATGCTGCGTCAGGAGGCTTTATTTTACCATTTGTGAGTCCCGAAACTCGTTGGGACTTCCGTCTAAAGAATGTGATTTCGATCTCTACCTCGGGTCATAAGTTTGGTCTTGTCTATCCAGGTCTTGGTTGGGTAATTTGGCGAGATAAGAGTTACTTGCCTGAGGAGATGAGTTTCTCGGTGAACTATCTCGGTGCCGAGGTTACGCAGGTGGGTCTCAACTTCTCACGCCCTGCGGCTCAGGTGCTTGGTCAGTACTACAACTTCATCCGTCTTGGTCGTGAGGGTTATACCCGTGTTCAGCAAAACTCTATGGAGATAGCACGCTACTGCCATAAGCGTATCGGCGAGATGGAGTGCTTCGAGAACTACTCCGACGAGGTGGTTAATCCACTCTTCGTATGGTCGCTTAGCGAGGAGTATCTCAAGAGTGCTAAGTGGACTCTCTACGACTTGCAGGCTCTCCTACAGCAGAGTGGCTGGATGGTTCCTGCCTACTCCTTGCCTCGTGATATTGAGGATATCGTGGTTATGCGTATCGTTGTTCGTCAGGGTATGTCGCGCGATATGGCAGATATGCTCATCAAGGATATTGAGAATGGCGTTGCCGAACTCAATAAACTCAAGTATCCAACTGCCTCACGTCAGGCCTACGAGAAGCAGGAGAAGCAACGTGGCCGTGTATTTACTCATTAGAGTATTACACAAAGTAAGGAGGGCGCAACCGTTTGGTCGCGCCCTCTCTCTCTCTTGGGTGTCGGCAATTAGACTAATTATCCTTCTCGCCCCCCTCTTATCGGTTATTACAACTGAATCTCGTTGCCGATGTACTTGCGAAGGTTTACATCCTTCTTGCAACGCTCTGCGTAAGAAGCATCCTTAGCGATAGCGCTCTTGAGCTCTGCAGTAGCAGTAGCCATATCGCCCTGCTTAGTAGCGATAACAGCACGCAAGTAGTCAGCCTCAGCAGTAGTGTCGTTAGCGATGAACTGCTTAGCAGCAGTGTAGTCAGCGTTCATAGTAGCAGCAACAGCAGCGTTGTAGCCCTCCAACTGTGACTGTGCCTGAGCGTAGTTACCCTCAGCAGCAGCAGCCAAAGCCTTAACCTCTGAAGAAGCGTTAGCAGTGTAAGCCTTAGCAGCCTCAGTCTCACCATTCATAAGGTTTACCAATGCAAGGTTAGTGTTGATAGCAGCAGCGTTGCCACCAGCCTTAACAGCGTTAGCGAAAGCCTCAGCAGCCTTCTCGCCCTCGCCAGCCTCAGCGTAAGCAACACCAAGGTTGTTGTAAGCAGCTACGCTCTTGTACTCCTTAGCAGCAGCCTCCAAAACAGCGATCTTCTCAGCCTGTGAGAGCTTGCCAGTAGAAGCGATGTGAAGCATCTCCTTCTCGTCGAGCTCAGCGAACTTGCCCTCACGAACCAATGCAGCCATCTCGTCGTCAGTCTTACCAGAGATGTCAGAGCTGTTTACGAGCTGTGCACGACGGAGCTGTGGAAGGATCTCCTTCTTCAAAGCACCGAATACCTGGCTCATATTCTTGATCTGCTCCTCACGCTCAGAAGATGAGTTGTAGCTGTTCAATACAGAGAGGATAAGCTCCTTGTCCTCGATGTTAGAAGCAGCAACCAACTCCTTGAATCCGTCCCAGTCCTCACCGTATGAAGCAGCGTCGAGAGTAAGACCGAGCTCCTCAAGCAAAGCCTCAGCAGCCTTCTTACCAGACTCGCTACGTGCAGCAGAGAGCTTATCGTTGAACTTCTCAGGACCATCTGGAGAAGCGTAACCATTTACATAGATGTTCTGCTTGATGCGGTCGTTGTCCTTCTGCTCTGCAGCCTTCTGCTGGAATGCAGTAAGCTCCTCGCTTGTCTTAGCCTTCTTAGCAAGACGTGAAGAGTTGATAGCGTAAACGTAGTTAGCCTTAGTAACCTCAGTGATTACGTTCTTGTAGCCAGACTCCATAGCCTCCATTGCTGTAGCGTAGTTGATGTCACGCTGCAAAGTGTTGATACCCTGAGCAATTGTAAGACCGAAAGCGCGCTTCAATGCCAAAGCCTCAGCACCGTCAGCAGCCAAGATAGCAGCCTCCTCCTCAGTTGGGATAGCACCGTTGTTCAAGTTTACCAAAGTGAACTCCTTGCAGTCACCCTTAGGGCACTTGATCTCAGCACGAAGCTGAAGCTCGCTGCAAGCCATACGATCGTCGTATGGGAAAGATACGTGCATAGTGTACTCGCCACCGTTCTTCTTCTCGATAACGGTGTAGTTGTCATCAACCTTTGAGCCCTGGAAGTACTGAGTAGTACCAGCAACCTCACCACCCTCGAATACGATAACTGGAGTAACCTTCAAAACAGCCTTAGCGTTGAAGTACTTCTCTGGGAAAGTTACGGTGATGTCAGCATCAACCTTACCGTTGTTCAATACCAAAACCTCAGGAGTGCAAGTCAAATTAACCTCGTCCTGGTGCTTTGCCATCTTCTTGAAGCAGTTACAGCCTGAAAGTGTCAAAACCACAACAGCGAGAACTGCGCTCATTTTGAAAAGATTTTTCATAGATGTCTAAAAGTTTTGTTAGTAAATAAATTTATTCTCAGTTGTCTATTTTCTAATGTTATTGTAACGTCGCTCATACCTCTTTTATTATGCGTACGCACGTAAGAGGCTAAAGTTATTGTTACTTGCGCTCGTGGCGTGGTCCGCGGTTCTCGCGCTTCTCACCACCCTCACGAGGCTTGCGCTCGCGTGGCTCACGCTCTACCCAACCCTCAGGCTTTGGCAACAACGCCTTGCGTGAGAGCTTGAGCTTGCCAGTCTTCTGGTCCTTAGCGATGAGCTTAACCTCGATCATATCGCCCTCCTTGAGGCCTGTCTCCTCCATAGTCTCGAAACGCTTGTAGTCGATCTCCGAGATGTGCAACAACGCATCCTTGCCTGGGAGAATCTCAACGAAAGCACCGAAATCTACGATAGAGCGAATCTTGCCGTTGTAGGTCTCGCCAATCTCTGGAACGGCAACGATACCCTTGATGCGAGCCAAAGCAGCATCCAAAGCCTCCTTGTCCTTACCGAAGATATCTACGATACCCTTCTCATCAACCTCAGTGATGGTGATGGTAGTGCCAGTGGTCTTCTGAATCTCCTGGATAACCTTACCACCAGGGCCGATAACAGCACCGATGAACTCCTGTGGGATAGCAATCTGAACGATGCGTGGAACGAATGGCTTGTAATCCTCGCG
This sequence comes from Alistipes sp., assembly GCA_017555905.1. Classification (GTDB taxonomy): domain Bacteria; phylum Bacteroidota; class Bacteroidia; order Bacteroidales; family Rikenellaceae; genus Alistipes. Next base: position 17,664 of record JAFZFP010000015.1, read on the forward strand.
TGGCTCAGAGATAGTCTCGACCATCTTGTTGAGGATGTGGAGACGACCCTGACGTGCCTGCTCCAAAGCCTTAGCCAATACCTCGTATGAAAGGCCATCAACCTTGATATCCATCTGTGTAGCGGTGATACCGTCACGTGTACCTGTCACCTTGAAGTCCATATCGCCGAGGTGATCCTCGTCGCCCAAGATATCAGACAACACTGCCCAACGGCCAGTTGCTGAGTCAGAGATAAGACCCATTGCGATACCAGAAACTGGCTTGCGCAACTTAACACCAGCATCCATAAGTGCCAAAGTACCAGCACATACAGTAGCCATTGATGAAGAGCCGTTAGACTCCAAGATATCTGAAACTACACGTACTGCGTATGGATTAGCCTCGCCAGTTGGAACCATAGGCTTCAACGCACGCCACGCCAAGTGACCGTGACCAATCTCACGACGGCTCAAACCACGTGCTGGACGTGCCTCGCCAGTAGAGAATGGAGGGAAGTTGTAGTGGAGTACGAACTGCTCGCTACCCTGTACCAAAACCTCATCCTTCTGCTTCTCGTCGAGCTTAGTACCGAGAGTAACAGTTGTGAGTGACTGGGTCTCACCACGTGTGAAGATAGCCGAGCCGTGTGCGCAAGGCAAGTAGTCGATCTCGCACCAGATAGGACGAATCTCGTCGGTACGACGACCATCGAGACGCTTACCCTCGTCGAGAATCATATTACGCATAGCCTTCTTCTGAACGTCGTCGTGGAAGTACTTGTGGATGAGTGGAGCCTTCTCCTCGAGTTCCTCCTCTGTGAAGCGTGATGCGAACTCAGCCTCCAAAGCATCAAAAGCGTCAGAGCGCTCGTGCTTCATAGTACCGCTGGTAGCGATAGCGTAAGCCTTGTCGTAGAGCTCAGTGATGATTGTCTGGCGCAACTCCTCGTCGTTGGTCTCGTGGCAGTACTCGCGCTTAACATCCTTGCCAAGCTCCTTCATCAACTCGATCTGAACTGCGCAGTGCTTCTTGATCTCCTCGTGAGCGAACATAATAGCGCCGAGCATAACCTCCTCAGAAACCTCGTTCATCTCACCCTCAACCATAAGGATATTATCAATTGTACCACCGACCATAATGTCGAGGTCAGCATCCTTCATAGCCTCGAAGCCTGGGTTGATTACATACTCGCCACCGATACGTGCTACACGTACCTCAGAGATAGGGCCTCCGAATGGGATATCTGAAACGGCCAAAGCCGCAGATGCAGCCAAACCTGCGAGTGCATCAGGCTGAATATCTTTCTCTGCTGAGATAAGATTAACAGTAACGAATACCTCAGCGTGGTAGTCAGCAGGGAAAAGTGGACGCAATGCGCGGTCGATAAGACGTGCTACAAGGATCTCGTTGTCACCAGCCTTACCCTCACGCTTCATAAAGCCACCAGGGAAACGACCACACGACGCATACTTCTCCTTGTACTCAACCTGCAAAGGCATAAAATCAGTACCCTCCTTAGCGTCCTTAGCAGCAACAACGGTACCCAAAAGCATCGTGTCGCCCATACGAACAACCACCGAGCCATCAGCCTGCTTAGCAAGCTTGCCGGTCTCAATCATAATCTCGCGACCATCGGCAAGAGTGATTGTCTTCTGTACAGCATTGTACAATTTGTTTGCTTCCATAAAATTCTAAATAAACCTCTAAAAATTGTCGTCAAATATATCGAGTTAAAATGTCGATTCAGTGGAAATGAAGGCAACGCCGAAGCGTCACCTTCATTTTCTGCACACTCTTACTTACGAAGGTTGAGTGTCTTAATAATCGCGCGGTAACGCTCGATATCAACCTCCTTCAAGTACATAAGCAACTTACGACGCTTACCTACGAGACGCAACAAAGAACGCTGTGTACCGTAGTCGTGACGGTTGCTCTTCATGTGCTCGGTAAGGTGGTTGATACGGTAGGTGAATAACGCGATCTGGCTCTCGGGTGAGCCTGTGTCGGTTGTAGACTTGCCGTACTGGCCAAACAACTCCTGCTTCTTCTCA
>JAFZFP010000016.1 GCA_017555905.1 Alistipes sp.
CCTGGAGTGTTCATAACTACTACGTTGTGAGCAGTAGCAGCAGCGAGATCAACATTGTCGAAACCAGCACCTGCACGAACAACAATCTTAAGCTGCTTAGCAGCCTCGATAACCTCAGCAGTAACCTTGTCGCTACGGATGATAAGTGCATCAACATCAGCAACAGCTGCCAAAAGCTCTGACTTGTCAGCATACTTCTCAAGGCGTACTACCTCATAGTTAGCCTCCTTCAAGATTGACTCGATACCCTCGACTGCGCTCTTTGCAAAGGGCTTCTCGGTTGCAATAAGTACCTTCATAATAGGTCTATTCTTATTTTATATATGTATAAAAAATTGTTTTGTTTAATTGGTCGAGAGCCACCTGCCCGTGGGCAAGTGGCCATCGAACATCTTTTGGTTTCTAAGAGAGATTACTTGTGAAGTGCCTCGAACTCCTGCATGCAAGCAACCAAAGCCTCTACAGACTCCTTTGGACAAGCGTTGTAGATAGATGCACGGAAACCACCTACTGAACGGTGACCCTTGATACCTACCATACCCTTCTCCTTAGCGAATGCCATGAACTCAGCCTCGAACTCCTCCTTACCTGGAGCCATAACGAAGCATACGTTCATCAAAGAGCGGTCCTCCTTAGCAGCTGTACCTACGAACATAGAGTTACGGTCGATCTCGTTGTAGAGCAACTCAGCCTTCTCCTTGTTCATCTTGTACATTACCTCGACACCACCGATCTCCTTAACCCACTTCAATGTCTGGTACATTACGAAGATAGGGAATACTGGAGGAGTGTTGTACATAGAGTGGTTGCGAGCCTCCTCTGGGTAGTGAGTAGCGTAATCAACCATTGACTGGAGCTTGCGCTCTGACTGGCCAAGAAGATCCTTGCGGATGATAACGAAAGTAACACCAGCAGGACCTACGTTCTTCTGAGCACCACCGTAGATCATACCGTACTTCTTGATGTCGATAGGACGAGACATAATGTCTGATGACATATCAGCAACCAAAGTTACAGGTGAGTCGATATCCTCGTGGATCTCAGTACCGTAGATAGTGTTGTTAGTTGTGATGTGGAAGTAGTCTACATCTGTTGGGATAGTGTAGTTCTTTGGGATGTAGCTGTAAGTCTTATCCTCTGAAGAGGCAACAATCTCAACCTCACCATAGAACTTAGCCTCCTTAGCTGCCTTCTTAGCCCAAACGCCAGTTTGCAAGTAAGCAGCCTTAGTCTTGAGAAGGTTAGCAGGAACCTGGAAGAACTGTGTAGAAGCACCACCACCAACGAAGAATACTGCGTACTCATCTGGAATGTTCAAAAGGTCACGCCAAAGCTGCTCTACCTCAGCCATAACGCGCTCCCAACCTGGAGTACGGTGAGAAATCTCAAGGATACCGATACCGGTGTTGTCGAAGTCACGAATTGCCTCGATAGCTGCCTCGATAGCCTGCTTTGGAAGTACGCAAGGACCTGCGTTAAAATTGTGTTTCATAGGTTTAAAGTGTTTTAATAAGTTTGTATTGGTTATCAAAAAATCCTATTTTCTACTCTGCTTGCACAACGTCACCTTTGCAAACAAATGTGCCGTCATATATATAGTCACACAAAGATAAGTATTATTTTCTCATTATCAAAAATAAAATGACAAAATCACCTAAAATTGTTAGATTCTACGTGCGCCATCCGAAATTACCACCGAATATACCTTTGGCTCGTGGCCATACTTCGCCAAAAACTTAGCCTTTGCCGTAGCAAGGAAGTTATCGTAGAGTTCTGCCTTAACGAGGTTAATGGTGCAGCCTCCAAAGCCTCCACCCATAATGCGAGAGCCTGTAACGCCACACTCCTTAGCCACGGTAGCCAAGAAGTCGAGTTCCTCGCAAGAGACTTCATAATCCTTCGACATACCCCAGTGGGTCTCGTACATACGCTCACCCACGGTCTCATAATCGTCACGCTTGAGTGCCTCGCAGACATCCAACACACGCTTCTCCTCGCCAATGACATAGCGAGCGCGCATATAGTCCTCCTCCGAGATTTTATCCTTTACGGCCTCGAGTTGCTCCATCGTTGCACCACGCAAGAACTCCTGACCAAGCACTGCCGCTACCCTCTCGCACGACGCACGACGATCGTTATATGGCGAACCGACAAGTTCGTGCTTTACCACCGAATCCAACAAGACGAGTTTATAGCCGTGCTGTTCGGGGTCAAATGGGAAGTACTCGAATTCCATAGAGCGACAATCGAGACGCATCAGATGGCCCGCCTTACCGAATACCGAGGCGAACTGGTCCATAATTCCACACTTCACACCGCAATAGTTATGCTCGGTAGACTGACCTATACGAGCCAACTCAAAGCGGTCGATACCCAAGCCAAACAACTCGTTAAGGGCATTAGCAAAGGTGGACTCCAATGCTGCCGACGAACTCATACCTGCACCCAAAGGTACATCGCCCGAAAAAGCGGTATCAAAGCCAGCAATCACACCACCACGCTTCTGAATCTCGCGACACACACCGAAGATATATCGCGCCCAACTAACCTCTGGAGCATCCTCCTCGTTGAGACCGAACTCGGCATAATCATCCAAGTCCACAGCGTAGGCCCTCACCCTATTCGTGCCATTCAACTTAATCTCGGCTACCATAGCCTTGTCGATAGCACCTGGGAAGACAAAACCGCCATTGTAGTCGGTATGCTCGCCGATAAGATTGATTCTGCCAGGCGAAGTAAACAACTCGCCCTGCACACCAAACTTCTCCAAAAATTTTTCGTTGATACGTGTTACATCCATATTATTGCGTTATTTTACTGTGACATATATAATATATTTACAAAGTTACTACATTTATTTCTCTCTTGCAATACCAAATCGCATAATTTTTATACCTTTGCACTATGGAAAGACGCGATAAAGTATTCAACTGGCTAAATAGCCACAACATAGAGTTCACGTGGTATGAACACCCCGAGGCTCCAACAATCGAGATAGCACGCCAATACTGGCGCAAGGATGGCTCTAAACACTGCAAAAACCTATTCTTCCGCAACCACAAGGGCAATCGTCACTACCTTGTCGTATTCGACTCTGAGCAGTCGATGGCAATTCACGACTTGGAGCATATCCTCCATCAGGGCAAACTCTCTTTTGCCTCGCCCGAGCGTATGGATAAGTGGCTCGGCCTATGCCCTGGCTCAGTTTCGCCATTCGGCCTTATCAACGACCCCGACAACCACGTACACCTCTTCCTCGACGAGACCCTACGCCAGCAGGAGGCGTTGAGTTTTCACCCTAACGACAACCGCTTTACGGTGGTTATCAAACGTGAGGAGTTCGAGCGATATCTCAGCGAGGTGGGCAACACCTACGAGTACATAAAACTCTACTAAGACCACACACTCAACAAAAAACAGAATAGCCACGACTCGGAGTAATCCAATATCGTGGCTATTAATCGTTTATAGACGTATGATCCTACTTCATTACCGAGTTAATATCTACCTCTGTGATACCTCCGTGAGAGAACAAAATTGTGCGCGAAGGGAACTCCTCAATAAGCGACACATTATGCGTAGACATCACCACAGCACAGCCACTCTTGGCAATTTGCTGGAAGATATCCATAATACCATCTGCCGTGCGAATATCAAGATTTCCCGTAGGCTCGTCGGCAAGAATCAGGCGTGGTTTATTCACCAAAGCGCGCGCAATGGCCAAGCGTTGTTGCTCGCCACCCGAAAGTTCGAACGGCATCTTATAACTCTTATGCGAGAGACCTACCAGATTTAACACCTCATCAATACGGCAACGTATATCCTCCTCATTCTTCCAGCCCGTAGCGCGCATAACGTCGTAGAGATTTAGGAACACGTTTCTGTCGGTAAGCAACTGAAAGTCCTGAAACACAATACCCATCGAACGACGCAAGTATGGGATTTGGCTACGTTTCAAGCCCTTGAGATCGAAACCAACCACCGTTGCCTCGCCATCAGCAACCTCCACCTCTGCATACATCATCTTTAGGAGCGTACTCTTACCCGTGCCGACACGACCAATGAAATAGACAAGTTCACCCTCGTCCACCGTAAGGTTGATATTCGAAAGAATCAAGTCGTTCTCGTCGGTATCTCTGCGACGACCGTCACCAAGATATACAGATACGTTTTTAAGGTCTATGACACGCTTACTCTCCATCATCAAAATCGGTTTATTATAAGATATTAGTGCAAATTTAATAAATTATTTTGTGCGGAGCAAAATTTTGACTACTTTTGCACCACATTCGCATTGCCACGAATGTATCGCTCTACGCTGGTTGTGGGTCCTTCCTTGGCGAAGATTCACCCTAAGCGCCACTCTTTTGGGGGTGACCGGTTTTGACAGCAGGTAGAATTCGATTGTAAGCACGTCGAGCATTGTGTGGGGTCTCGTAAATCGCAACACTCAAGCTATAAATGGCAATAACAACTATGCACTCGCTGCTTAATTTTCAGAGAAAATTGGCTTAATCGCGTAGCCCAAGGAGGTTGTGCGACGAGTATCCCGAGAGGTCGTTCCGCTCTTTAACGGCCAATCACTATGGGGTATCATCACTTAAGAGATAGTGTGGTATGTGCCTCGGTTATCACACGAGATTTAGGGGCTGGGACTCGGGTTTGGTTGCCACCTACCTGGCTCGAGTAGAAGGACGAAACGGCTGGCTAAACGTGTAGAAAGCTCTGGGGTTCCTTGTTTGGACGCGGGTTCGACCCCCGCCACCTCCACTTTTGAAGGGTGAAAATCCCCTTCAAAAATAACAAAAGACATTGATAATCATTAGATTGTCAGTGTCTTTTTTGTTTTTTATCACTTTTATCCCGATAGCAAACGCCATATTCAAACTTTGGATAGCAATTGTGGATAGCAATATTCTGATATTCTGACAAATATCCACAAATCTATCCCCCCTGAATAGTGTTTGCAAGGGATGGGGATGGATGTTTGAAAATTGTTCAAAATCTGAGACCAACTTTTCTCCATCTGAGACCAACTTTTTTGTAAAGCATTTTTAACATTAGATTGAAACTATTATGACTATCACATTCGTATGTAGAAGTTCAAAAGTCAGTAAAAGGAGCGGACTGACACCATTAGAACTATATGTAATTATAGACGGTAAAAGGCGTTTTGTATCCCTTGACCGTAAGATAGACCATAGACTATTCAACCCCAAGAAACAGATTGTTCGTGGAGATACTCACTCTACCCTACTTTTATTATACATCACTACACAATACCCACTCAACAGCTAATACATCTTGACTACGAACATTAGTTTGCAGTGAAGCTGTCGGATGCAATCTCGAAGTAGGGGTTGTAAACGTTTACCTTCGATGATGACTCCTCGCATGATGTACGGAAGTGGAAGGTCTTCTGGGTTTTATACCCGGTTATATTACCCTCCTCGTCGCGCTCATAGTAATCCGTATCCTCAATCGTAAGCACATAACCGAAGTAGTCGCCGTCGCTTGTGGGTACACCATTAGCATTAAGGCCCGAGATTACGGGGATGGTATTCTTATTCTGGTCTGGCGAGAGCGACTTTGCCTCGGCAACGAGGTTTATCTGAAGTGGAAAGAGCGCCTCGGGGAGTCCCTGTGGCAGGATAATCATAGCATCGATAGACTTGTTTATGCCCTTCGCAATGGTGTTAGTCGTAGAGCCAGGAACCATATCGAGGACCATGGTGTATGGCTGACCGAGAATCAACTCCACGCCGCGCTGGAGATTGCCCGCAGTGAGGATAATGGTTTGAATCTTCGTACCACTAATAGCCTGCGACTTGAAGGTAACGGTATTCCAGCCATCAGCACCCGTAACATTGCTCACAACGTACTTCTGCGTCTCGGTGGTACCCGATGCATTGTTCACAGCCAACACGTTACCCACAAGGTTTGAGAAGGTAACAGCGGCATTGTTTGTAGTGCCTGTCTTGATATTTGTCTCGTACTTATACTTAAGCGTAAATAGTGTCTCGCCCTCGGTAAGAACGCGCTGAGTGTACTCCACGCTGAGACGACGCTCGCCATCCGAGATGTTATTCAAGTTCTTTGTCTCAACCGCAAAGTTAAGGTTGTTGGATGCAGCACCTGCCGCAGCCTCCTCCATTGTGCCGTAGCCACGACCTGCCACCTCTGTAATGATGATGTTATACTCGATGTTGCGGAGCAAGTTGTAAAGCTCCACAGCGCCCGTAGCGTCGTTGGTGAAGCAGATATCCACCTTATAGTAGCTATAGTTGGCATCCGTAGCACTTGCGCCAACATATCTACCGCGCACGATAGCATATGCGGGTGTTGCAACAGCCTTACCTCCGCTCTGCTGGTGACGCTCGTATATTTCATGCATCGTGCCCCACGCCGTAGCTATAAGCTGTGTATTATCAGGCTCATAGCCCATATAGCCCTGAGCCGAGATGTCGTCGTAGCCATACTCGCTATTCGTAGTTTCCACGCGCTCAGCAAACGATGCGTAGTTACCATCGTTGATAAGTGGCGCCACGCTTCCCTTATCGGGAATGTTTGCCATCATAATCTCAGCATCGACCAAGTATTGAGAGGCGTTGTTCGTGAGCTTAACACTCGCATAATTACGTACCATGGGCACACGTGTGAGTGCCTCCTTAAGCTCTGCCGAGGGCACGAATACGGCCTTACCATCCTTGACGGCCTGCTCGCCTATGATACCATCTTCGAGTACGACTCTTGCCCAGTAAGCCTCCTGGCCACCCTCAGTGTAGAGAGTGTTTATCACGCGGCGCTCATGCTCACCGAGGATATAGTTCGAAGAACCATCCTCGTTGATTGCCACTGGCGAGTTTGCCACGAGATGGATTGTACGCTTGTAGTTAGATTGACCGAGCTCGACAAGGAACTTATACTCCGTATCCTTCTCTACGCCAAAGCCATCTACCGCTGCAGCATCACACACCTGCACGAGGTAGCCATTCTCATCGAACACCAAGAGGTGGAGCGATGTTATTTCGGGGTTGGCGAAGGAGCGTGTATCCTGCATTGCGGGAACGGCGATGCTCGCCTCAACAAGCACACTACCCTCTCCTCGTGCTGGGTGGTTCGTTGTTGGGAACTCGTCACGCACACATGCCGTAAGGGTGAGTATAGCAACTACTATTGCAAATATCTTTTTCATAGTACTCATTTATTACAAGCCTATTTAATTACCGTGAGAACATCATCGTAAGTGCCATTAGCCTTCATATCCTCGACATTGCCCTCGGCAGCCCATAGCAACTTCTTCATCGACTCATCGTTACACTTATCCTTCCAATACCAAGTGTCGTATACGCAACGAATAGATGTCGCAGCAGAAGTAGTAGGTGCAAATGAGCCATTATTATTTGTAAATATACCAGATGAGCTGGGATACTCCTCTCCATTTTGGAAAATCTGTGGCAACTTACCCTGCGCACACAACTTACCAACCACCTCCAACTCGGCAGTCGTAGGGATACGCCAACGACCTGCGGGGTAGCCAGCCTCCTGATAACTTGCACATCTATAGTAACCACTATCTTCAGGGTAAATGTTACCATCTGCATTAGTACAAGTCGCGCAGAACGAAGCGATAATAAACTCAGGTGCAACAAGGTTCTCGGCATTCTCCACAAGCGTACCTCTATAACCCTTTATCTCTTCAACATTGAGCTGATCTGGCTGCACGGGATAGTCAGGAGCCTTACTATTATTGTTATGACTGTAGCCCTTGAACAGAGTGATATTCTTTGCTGCCGCACGAGGGTCGGCAATCAAATAGTCGGGAGTGGTGCTATCAAATGCCGTAACAGTAATCTGATACATATTGTGGTTTGCACTCGACTTACCACCCACTCCTACCCAATAAACAGTTTCTCTTCCAACCTTAGGACATCCAGTACCAGCTCCCTTATTGGTTGTCCAATTCTCCCAGCTATTACCATTTACATTGATATAGTTCCACCTGTTGTTGCCCTCATAGCCCGCATTGACCGTTACATACATAGCGGGATACTGCACAAAGGTGATATCCTCGTAAACAGAGGGGTTGTTCTTGTGATAGATGCGCACCACGGTAGTCTGCACCAAGAAGTCATAGTCTGTATCGTTATCCGAGCGGGTATTATCCAACTCATGCTCGAATGTCACATTTCCATTCTCAGCAGTCACGGTATACTTTTCGTGCACACAACCCGATATAATAATACCATCTTTATCCTCCTTGAATGCAGAGATTGTGGTTGATCGCACCTCGTAAGCCACCTCGTCAGAACTCTGATAACCCACCGAGAAGGTCTCGAGGTTCTTCATCTCAACATAGTTGGCGTCAACAACGAGGTATGTGGGCTTCTGAAGCTTAACCTCAACATTCTCTCCAACCCAGTCGAGAACCTCGTAGCTATACTCGCTCTCGGTAAGCTCCTCCAAGTCACCAAGCACACCTACACGCAAGTTGATGCGATAGTGCTTATTACGAACGAGCTTAAGGTCGTTCATATTGATGGGCACGAAGTAGTTATAATAGGTAAGGGTCTCCGATGTGTCTCCCTTAATCTTCCAGGGCACAGAGAGCATGATGTATGCCTCATTCTTAGCGCCATCAACCCAACGTGAGCTGTAGGTATAGAGGGGCACGACATGGTCGATGGTAGACCAGCCCGACACACCCTCAACATCCTGACTACCATCGTATGTTGGAGAGGTTGCACCATAATCACTAAATATGGGGCTCATCTGGATACCAACAGCATCGGCATAGATACTCTGATCCGCAGGCATGGGGAAGGTGTTGTTAGTGTCCACATCGCTACCATTGTCGATATAGCCCTTATTTACAATGTTTCGATAGCTAAACGAAAGGTGCTCAAGCAATGGAACCCATGTCTTACCATCTATCTCAAGGCTCTGAGCAATGGTTGTGCGGAAGGTAATCTTCGAGGCTACACGAGTGATGTAGACGCTACCCGAGAGGTTGTTTCCACTCTTGGTAACGGTGCTAAGCTCACTATCCATAACAAAGCTCGCCTGGGGCTTGATATTGTTAATAGCACCATACTTTGTATTGACACTGCTAAGGTCAAGGCTCTGCATAGCATCGAACTCCGCCTCAATCTCCATGGCCTTAAGCTCTGCGATTGAGGTATTCTCGTAGAGGCCATTAGTAGCCACGGTAAGACCCGTATTGTAGTTTGCGATGACGTAGATGCCACAACTATTTGCTCCATTTGCAAAGAGTGTATTGAGTGCAGCTGCAGGGATTGAGAACGTAACACTCTCGAACTTATCTCTTCCATTGAGGCCATCCAACCTTGTTGCAAAGGTTGCATCGCTGCCCTCTGCGCCATTGGCATAGAGGAATATCTCGAGGCTTGTGATAAGATTCTCATTAAGCGATATAAGGGCTGTGTCATCGTCATTACTGCCCTCGCCCACACCATTATCAGGGGTGCTGTAGCGCGTGTGGTTGCCCAACGAGAGTGTGAGCGTAACCTCGCCATCACGCTTGCCGTCGAACTCCCTATCCGAGGCAATGCAGCCAACAAGGCCAACAGCACAAATTATACAAACAATATGTAATATATACTTTCTCATATCTCTAACCTATTAGTTACCAAGTGGCTGTATCAATTGGTAGTTAGCATTATTAGGTAAGCCCGTAAGACCATAGACCTTATAGGTACGCTCCTGACCGCCCCAAGTCTTCTTAGCTGAAATCTGAAGTTCCACAATGTTATCGGAGGTAGCACCCTGAGTTGCAGAGTTTACCTTCGCATTCTTGATGTTAATGGTAATGCGGTTAAGGGTGTTTATATCTCCCGAGATAACCGTAGAATTGTTATCGGCAAAGACAATAGCTCCGACCTCACCCTGAATAGTAACCAACTCGGCATACCATCTACCACCCTCGGGGGCACGAAGGCCAAAGTCGAGAGATGCATAGCCACCACCCAATGAGCCAAGGTCGACAATGTCGTTGCGCGTCTCGGTAATGCTACCCACGGGCAATGTCTCTACAGTACCATTAGGCTTTACGGTAGTCTTACCGCCATCGCTTGCGGGGGTTGCCGTGCGCCACATTAACATATCCTGATCCGACACAGTAACGGTATTCTGATAGTCCATAACCTGCTCCTGATCGAGTAGCCACTCGTTGACGATAACATCGAACGACATCTGACCACCAGCATCTACCGTAGCCATAATCTGGTAGTCGTGGTTGCGCACGACCTTACCAAGAGGAGTGTAGACCTCGCGGGTCTCGCCATCAACCTGATACTTGACATACATATTGTAGCCATCACCCTCTTGGGTTGTATAATCGAACTCCTCGGGCGTTGGGGCATCGTTGTTATTCTCGAAGAGGAATGTCGATGCCACCCATGTGTATGCGCCACCAATGAGGTTAGTCAAGGCGTTGGTTGTGGCAATATTGTTTACAGACGTAAAGCCGCTGTCGCTATTCTTCATCTGATATACCACATCGCTTACGGCAGTGGGTACACCCCACCACCAGTTCTCTGCTTCGGCATTGGGCTTGCCACGCTGAATAGCCTCACCATTTGAGCCTACAGCCTGCTCGGCGCTGCGTGTGAGCACCTTACCTGTGCTATAACCACTCTTAGCCACAACCTTAGCATCGAGGATATCTACATCGAGGCTCTCGCTCGAGCGGCTTACAAAGAACTGTGTCTTAGCCACGGCACGGTATACCGGCAGGTTGAGCTGATAGCAATTATTCGAGTGGGTGTTGTCCGACGTGATTGTAAAGGTTGTCCAGTTCGAGATTGGCATAACCTCGGGAGTAAGACCCTCATCATCGGGATATGTATACCAGAATGCACCACCGTTAGAGAATGTTGCACTCTTAATCTGGCCCCATGTGCTATCGGCGCTGAGGTTAGAACCGGTGAACGACTGGGTATTTATAACGGCTACAAGCAGATAGTCCTGCGAGCCATCGCATATGGGCAGAGGCACATGTACGCTGATGCTACCGTAGTTGTTCAAGCCATATACATAGCGGCTACCCTTAGCCTTTTCGCTATCATCGATTGCGGGCACACCATTTTTATCTACATTGCACTGGAAGGCCCATATCCACGCATCGGTGATGGCATCACCCTGTACGGTACTTGTTGTGCCCGCACGAGTGAGGTTTACCGAGAGCTGAGCTACCTCCTGACGGTATGCCTCCTCCTTAATACATGAGCTAAGGATCGCAATACCACAGATGACAACAAGATATCTCATTACTTTATTCATAAAGCGTTCCTTAACTAATTTTTACCATAAATTGGATCGCGGTGCTCAAGCATCCAGCTGGGGATTGTGACGATTACCTCATCGGCAAACTCCACAATCATGGGGATGAGAGCCTCCTGATTTGTTATGTCCACCTCGTAGAATGCCTTGAGGAACTCCGCGAGAGAGACAGTGAAGAGCACTCGCTCGGTTGCCGACTCGATAATCTCAAATGCGAGTGTGCTGTCGGCGGTGTGACGAAGGATGTTGAACGAAGCCTCGTACCATCCTGTCTCGTTGTCGAGCATGAGTGTTGGGTTGTAGGCAACAAGATCGCCCATAGCCAAGTTCTGGTCTACAACAGTAGCATCCTCCTGATAGAAGTCAGTGCGGCTGCTAACGTCTACAAGTCGCAACTTGAGGTCGCTCTGTGTAGCCAGTGCATTGATGTCGCTACCCTCGGGGATGTAACCCTTAACGGTCACAGTAACCTTCTGATGTGAGGAGTAGAGACGTACTTTTGTCTTAAAGTTGACATCATCGGGTATGTCAACAACTTTCGAACCTAAGTATAGAGGGTCATTTCCCTCAACCTCGGTAGTTGTACAATCGGGATGGCTATAGAGAATTTTAGACATATTGCCCGAATCTATGTTGTAAACCTCTGTGTGCTGCTCGGTATTGGGGTTACCTAGAGCCACAAAGCGGTATCTGCCACCCGTAAGCATTAACTTTACGCCTTGATACTTATTTAAGTCGTCCTGCTCCAAAATGATGGGGTTCTCCCTTCCCAACTGGGAAGTGGACACCATCTGGTCATTTTCATCAAAGACGTAGAGACTAACGCGCTGAATGTACTCTAGAAATACGTCAGTATCTCCGTCGGCGAAGTACTCGAAACCGATACAACGCTCGCAGCCCTCGAGATTCTCCTTGATGCAGCCCGTGAGCAGAACGAACGAGACGAGCGGCAAGCACAAGTAGAGAATGTGTTTAATAACTTTTTTCATTTTACATTTTGCGGCGTCAACACGCCTTTTTAAGGTTTTATCGCAACGTATATTGCTGCGATGGTTCTTAGTCTTGTTGCACTCACCAAAGAGAGGCAACACTCTCGATATAACCAAATAATCGTTAAAAAACTCTACTCCCCTCCCCATTCGAAGGGGAGCAGAGATGTGTTTAGGCTTTACACCCTAAGACAAGTTAATTACTTGCTGTAGATAGGATAACGCTTCTCTACAACCCAGTTCTGAATCTCAACAGTAACAACAACGCAGATACCGTCCTCGTCCTTGATATTCTCCTGGTTGAAAGTAAGGTCGATAGTGTAGATGTGACCAGCCTCAAATGTGTTACCATTAGCCTCTGTGCTACCAGCAGTAGTTGTAAGACCTGTAACAGTCAAAGGAAGGTTTACCTTAGGCACGCGGTAAGCGTATGCAAAAGCATCGATATCGAGTACCAATTTATTGAATGCGCCAGGAAGAACATTCCATGACCATACGCCATTGCGCTGCTCAGTTGTGTCGTCATCATTTGTCCAAGTCTGCTTAGCTGGCTGGTAGTAGTTCAAACGAAGAGCATCATCAGTCTGAGTGTTTGCATCGTATGAAGCCTCGCTATTACCCTTTGCTGCAGCGAGCTCGTCTGCTGTGGGGTTCCAAGCACCATAGAGGCGCTGCGCACCAAAACCAGGAGCTGAGTGCTCCTCCTGTGCTGCATCTGTAGGAGTATACTGCCACTTAAGAGACTTAAGCAACAACTCATCAAGGTCGTATGTAGCCTCATTACCATCATCGTTCAAAAGACCGAGGTCTGAGCACTCGATGTTGTTAATCTCGAAACGAGCGAAAGCGGGAGCTACAGTTACATCTGCCTGCCATACGTGGAAGAACGCATCACCTACAGCGTGAGTCTTACCAGTGTCAGAGAGTTCATCCTCGCCATAAAGAACGATAGCGTCAAGACCACGAGCGATGTTAACACCCTGATCCTGTGCCAATGCAAGGTACTCTCCAAGAGTTGTGAATGAATCAGCATCAGTACCCTGAACGCGTACAACAGCAATCTTCTTTACCTCAGCAGGAACATTGTGCCACATATACTTATTTGTATCCTTATCCTTAACATATGTATGCTCCTTAATGTTAGTAATAGTACCGTGGCTATCATCCTCTGCACCAAGAGAAGTAAGTAGATCCTTGTGCTTGATGTTACCACCATTGTCTGCGAAGAGAACTAAAAGCTGATCTGCATAAGCACAAGCCTCATTGTTCTCACCCTCAGCAGTAATACCACCCTCGGCGCGAGTGCCATAATCCTCATTGAGGATAGAAATCTGAATGGTCTTGCTCTCTGTGTCAGCATAAGAGGGCAAGTTCTCCTTCTGGCATGATGCCAATGCACCAAGTGCCAAAACTGCTACGAATAACTTTTTCATAGTCTTTTAAGTTTAAAATTAGTAAAATTGTTTATTAATTATTTGGTTATTAGTTTGTTCTAAATTGAGTCGAGATGCTTTTCCATCTCTGCAAGGTTGTGCTTAGCATCCTCGTTGCCCTGTGCTACAGCCTTAGTAAGTACCTCACGTGCCTTGTCATACTCCTGCATAAGGATGTATACATAACCCTCGGCAGCCTGAATGCGGGCATCCTCCTGATTGCTTTGCTTGAGGATTGCGAGAGCCTTATCGTATTTACCCTCCTCGAGAGCGAGATTTGCAGCGTTCACAGCAGCAGCTACAACCTCGGGATAGAGTCTTACAGCAATCTCAAGAACATCGTTATACTCCTCAGAGCCTGGCTCATAGCTTCCAGCAACCTTATACATCTCATCCACAGAGAGCTTCTTGGGGTGCTCATAGATAAGGCGGCGTGCCTCCTCGAGGTCGAAGTTACGAATCTCGTAGATAATCTTATAGTCGTTGCGACGCAACTTAGGATACATCTCGTTCATCAAACGTGTGTAGATGTCCGAAGGCTTCAACTGCGAGAGTTTATAGTCCTTCTGGTCGAGCGAGAGGTTTGAGTCGATAATATCGTAGACCTTATCGCGATAGAGCAAACCTGGCGTTGCATCCACCAACTCGCGCAAGCCTACCCAATCCTCACCGCAACCAATAGCCTCGATAAGATTGCGCTTTACACCCGTCTTACGCGACACATAGTTTGCCAACGAGTTAGCTCGATTCTCCGAAAGCACCTTATTGTGATACTCCGTAGCCTCGGGAGATGCCCAACCCTCGATGGTGATAGAGGTGATGGTGAGATCCTCATCGTCATCCACCTTGGTGATAGACTCGATAATTCCCGCAAGCTCCACAGCGTTATTCTTGTAGTTTTCCAAAATCTCGTAGCGGTCAACCCAGAAATTGATATATGCGGTGTGAGACTCATTGCGTACCTTGATAGGCTCGGGATCGGGTGCTATGAACGACCACACATACTTAGGCTCGTAAATCTCGTGGCCAAAATCTGCGAGGGGCTTCTCCTTCTCGCCACGCAACTTACCACAGCCACACAAACCCTCACGGATGGCTACTGTCGAGCCACGCATCCACTCTTCGAAGCCGAAGCTCGCAGAGTAATCGATGACCTGCTTCACGCCCGCCTTCTTCTCTGCACGCTTCGCAACTCGCTGTGCAGCAAAGGGGTTCTCTGTCTCAGACTGCTGACCCTCACGCATGTAGTAGATATAGGCGCGGCGTCCCATAAGCTCTACTGAGGGCATGGTATACTTACGCTCGCCATCTGTAACAATAGGCGTGATGATGATAGTCTCATCTTTGCCCACCGAGATGTTTGAGATATCGATATCCATAGTTACCGAAACCTCGCCCTTGTCGCGTGAAACCTCGAGGTTACGAATCTCACCATCCTCGGCATAGAAGAGCTGCTGCGCAGAGGCCGATGTGGCAAGCATAAATGCCATATATAGAATAGGAATTACTCTTTTCATCGCATTGATTTTTTAGAATACATAGACAAGATTAAACGCGAGCTTTGTGATGCCCCAATATACAAGGTCGTCCGACGCGAGCTTCGAGCCACACTTAGCACAATAGTACTTATCATACCATGTGTAGGCGCAACCGACACCCACCTCGAGTTCAAGGTTCCAGTGGTTGCCAAGCATGAAGGCGTAGCCATAGCCGACACCCGCACCTACGAAGTAACCTTGATAGCGATAGTTTGCTAAGTCGGGAACATTGAAACCCATGATATTTGGCTTGAAATCGATATTTCCAATGTTGTACTCACCACCCCATAAGTGCATAGCAAGGAAGTTACCACCAAACTTATGGCAGAACCAGTAGCGAGCCTCAGGCTGCACAAACCAGTGCTTCCACTTCATATTTGTATCCTTGTTGATGGTAAATGGGTTGTAGTTACCCGAGAGATCGAGTGTCCACTTATCTGCCAAAGCAACCTCCACACCGAGGTTTATAGATGCAGTTGCATCGTAGGCGATATTGCTCTTCAATGCCCAATCCTGCGCCGATACGGAGGCAAACGTGAAGATGCTTAACAATAAGAGTGTTAGACGCTTATACATAGTAGTTTTTCAGTTGTTTACATAATGGTTGCACCCAGCGCATAAAGCACGCAACGCACCCTATGACCAAGTAGTTAGGTTGTCTAATGTAGAGGATAAACTGTATCGAAAAACAGGGGACACACTCGATTATTTGCAGAATAATCGCTACATCATTAACCTAAATAAAATTTTCAAAAATTCAATCGCAGCAGTTACACCTCTCAATTTAGGGTACACACTATAGGAGTAACTCTACGCAAAGAATCTCACACCAGCAGTTAATAAGAAAAATAGACTAATTTTATTATCTATAATCCGAATTTCTTAACTAATCGCAAAAACGAAGATAATGAAAAATATCAAGCAAACAACTATTTCCTTATATTTTTTAAACTAAAAAACTATCATCTTTTTAAATACAAAAGCTAACATACTGATATACAATAGTATAGACACTGGGAGGGGGGGGTAATTTGCATAATTTTTCAATTAAAAAACCAATAAACACACAAAATTTCATAATGAATTCATAGTTTTAATCAACAAACCTGGGATATGACAAATATACCCGATGCGAAAAATAGTAGAATATCGATTGCAGGTAATAGGGAAAGTTAGGGATGATAAACTGGAAACGAGAGTGCATTGATGAGATATTGCGTGTCAGATGGAGAGGTTTTGTGGGTGCACAAACCTTCCCGCCAATCCTCCACAAAGCAAAACACCTGCCTAACAGAAAGTTAGACAGGTGTTTCTCTATTTTATGGGCTACCCTACTGGTTCATTGTAGCCAAGAACTCGTCGTTATCTCTGGTGAGGTTCATCTGCTTCTGCAAGAACTCCATAGCCTCGACGGTGGTCATATCCGACAAGTGCTTTCGCAATATCCAAGTGCGTTGCATAACGCTCTGCGAAAGGAGCAAATCCTCTCTACGTGTACCCGAAGCAACAACATCCACGGCTGGATATATACGCTTGTTTGCCAACTTCCTATCAAGTTGTAACTCCATATTTCCTGTACCCTTGAACTCCTCGAAAATAACCTCATCCATCTTCGAACCTGTGTCGATAAGGGCGGTAGCAATGATGGTGAGCGAACCCTTCTCCTCGGTATTTCGCGCAGCACCGAAGAAGCGCTTAGGCTTATGTAGAGCATTAGCATCCACACCTCCTGAAAGCACCTTACCAGAGGCAGGCTGTACGGAGTTATAGGCACGTGCAAGGCGAGTGATAGAGTCGAGGAAGATAACAACGTCGTGACCACTCTCGACCATACGCTTAGCCTTTTCAAGCACCATCTCTGCAACCTTAACGTGGCGTGAAGCCTGCTCATCAAAGGTAGAGGCAACAACCTCTGCCTTGACGTGGCGTGCCATCTCGGTAACCTCCTCGGGACGCTCGTCGATAAGCAAGACTATCATATAGACCTCTGGATGGTTGTCGGCAATGGCATTAGCAATAGACTGCAACAACATTGTTTTACCCGTCTTAGGCTGAGCCACGATAAGCGCACGCTGACCCTTGCCAATAGGGGCAAAGAGGTCGATAATACGGTTAGATTTAGAGTTGTGGCCATTTCCTGTGAGGTTAAACTTCTCGCTTGGGAAGAGTGGCGTAAGATATTCAAACTGCTGACGGTCGCGGATAATATCGGGCTTTAGGCCGTTAATACTCTCGACGTGAACAAGAGGGAAATACTTCTCACCCTCCTTAGGTGGGCGAATAGAGCCACTCACCGTATCGCCTGGCTTCAAGCCAAAGAGTTTAATCTGCGATGGCGACACATATACATCGTCGGGCGAATTGAGATAGTTGTAGTCTGCCGAGCGCAAGAAGCCGAAGCCGTCTGGCATAATCTCCAAGACACCCTCGCCCTCGATTACTGCGGTGAAGTCATCCTTGGTGATGGTCTCGTGGTCGAACTCCTCGTCCTCATCCTCATCATCGTCGTACTCCTCATCATACTCTTCGTCGTAATCCTCTTCGGCTACACCGCCATCGGTCATCTCCTCCGTGGTCTCTGGCTCGTGAGTTGTCTCTGACTCAGACACCTCTACGACCTCCTCCTGCTCATTGGTTTGTTCTTTTGCCTGCTCCTCAAGTTGCGCAGCCTGCTCCTCGGCTAAGCGCTCCTGCTCGATAAGCCAACGAGGCTTTCTACCTCGACGGCGCTGTACGGGAGCCTCATTCATAGCCTCTTTAACCTCCTTAGCCTCAGCAGTTTTTTCATTTGAAGGTTCGACCTCTGCAACCCTCTCCTCTGCCACCGCTTCCACAGGCTCGGCAACTGCGACCTCCACTCGTTGATTGTGGCCACCTCCAACCTTTACGCTACTCATTCGTGGACGACGGCCACGGCGTGGTTGAGACTCCTCACGAGTCTCCTCTATACTATTTGATTCAGTCGATTCTGAAGATATTGAAGCCCCGGTTGCCACGGCAATAATTCTATCAAGCAACTCCTGCTTCTTCATAGTCGAAGGGGTAATACCTAACACCTTTGCGATTTCGCGCAACTCTACAATGGTTTTACCCTCCAATGCTGTTAAATCCTGCATATATGTCAATGATTGATTTCTTTGATTTATAGTCGTGATGACTACCTGTACAGTACGAAATGACTGCTAAAGCACTGCAAATATAAAGTTATTTTTAGTTAAAAGCAATTTTTTCAACCTTTAATTGATATTTTTTATTCAGACGTATAGATATATTAAATATGTATATTAATTTTGTGTAGTTTTATAACTGACATACTTATTTTAATATTATGGCAACAGTAAACATCGTATTCAAATATCGAATGCTTAGCGACGAGAGCGACAACTTCGTGCGAGATTTTGAGGTTTACCCCGATATGACTCTTACGGAGTTCAACCACTTCATCCTCGAATCACTCGGATATGAGCCTTGTATGGTCTCTATCTTCAAATCGGATGCCGAATGGAGAGTCGTAGAGGAGTTTTCTGAGATAGATATGGGCGATGACGTTCCTGGCGCACCTCGCTGTATGGATAATGTGCGCTTGATGGAGGTGAACAACGACTTTCACGACCGCCTTATCTATACCTTCGATATGCTCAACGATAGATCCTACTACCTGGAACTTCTCGATATGCAACGCCCTGCCGAGGGTCTCAGCTACCCACGTGTGGCATTCGAACACGCCCCTGCTCCCGACCAGTACGACCCTGAGGCTACAGAGCAGGTGGGCTCTATCTTCGAGGAGATGATGAGCGACTACAACGAATTTGATGGCGACGACAACTACGACGATGAGTATTAAACGAGGTAGGTTGATTGTAGTGGTCGGCCCTACGGGGTCGGGAAAGAGTGCGCTGGCTGTTCGGCTCGCTCAGCACTTCAACGCCCCAGTAATCTCTACCGACTCCCGCCAATTCTATCGTGGACTGGCCATAGGCACAGCACAACCCACTGCCGAGGAGCAGAGCCTTGCTAAGCACTACTTCATTGCCGACAGAGAGGTCGAGGACGAGTTCAACTGCGGCAAGTACGAGGTGGAGGCTTTACAACTCCTCGATAGGCTTTTCGAGCAGAACGAATATGTCGTGGCTGTAGGTGGCTCGGGCCTCTATATTCAGGCTCTGTGTGAGGGTATGGACCAACTCCCCGAGGCCGACAACGCCCTGCGCGAAAGTCTGAAACATCGCCTTGAGACAGAAGGACTTGAGTCACTCGTGGCGGAACTCAAGGAGCGTGACCCCGAGTACTCAAAGAGTGTGGATTTATGCAACCCCGCACGTGTTATGCGAGCGTTGGAGGTGTGCATCCTTAGTGGTGCGACCTACTCCGAGCAACGTAGTGGCAAACGTGCTGAGCGCCCATTCGACATTATAAAGGTGGGTACGGATATGCCCCGAGACATACTCTACGACAGAATTAACAGGCGTGTGGATCAGATGGTCGAGGAGGGTCTTTTGGAGGAGGCTAAGGCGATGTACCCGAAGCGCACACTTAACGCCTTGCAAACAGTGGGCTATCGCGAGTTGTTCGACCACTTCGACGGCAACTGTACGTTAGAGGAGGCCATAGAGTTAATCAAGCGCAACTCACGCCGTTATGCCAAGCGACAGATGACATGGTTTAGGCGCGACGAAGAGATTGGGTGGTTTGCCCCCTCGGACTTTGGGCGAATCGTAGAGTTTATCACAAACAGATAGTATACAAAAAAATAGAGCGTACCCCGATTGGGATACGCTCTACCTTTTTAATAGGCCACTTGGTTTGGACTACTTGTTGTTCTTCAAGAGGTCGCGAATCTCTGTGAGCAAGATCTCCTCCTTAGTAGGTTCTGGCTCTGGTGCTGGTGCTGGCTCTGGTACAACAGCCTCTTCCTCCTCCTTCTTACGCAAGTTCGAGAGTTTGTTGATAAGTTTAATCATCACGAAAACGCTAATTGCGATGATAAGGAAATCAACAACCTGCTGGATGAAGGCACCATACTTCCAAACAACCTCTGCCACCTCTGGGGTAGTCTCTGTTGCTGCGACGCCCTCCTTGATGACAACGCCGAGATCCTTGAAATCTACACCACCCATAAGAACACCGATAGGAGGCATAATGATATCGTTCACCAACGATGTCACAATCTTACCGAAAGCTCCACCGATGATAACACCGACTGCCATATCAACAACATTACCCTTGAGGGCGAAAGTCTTAAATTCCTGTAATAGACCCATAATTAAATAAGTATTAAGTTAGTTTATAATATATTTCGAGATGATACGTAGCACAAATTTAATACATATTTTTTAAAATTGCAAATAATACACGAAAGGGGTATGTAGCAAACAAACTACACATCCCCTCTCGGTCCGATTACTCGGCTTTAAACTTTATACTTAACTATGCAATGGATGTAATGGGCAACAGAATTAGTTGAAGTGGCTAATCCACAACCACGGTCTCATCTATCTCGATGGTCCAATCGAAGAGATCCATAGCACACTGCATCTGCATATCGAGGATTGGTTCTGGCGTTGTGGGGCTCTCCACTATAGCACTGAAGAAGGCATAGGTCGATGGATAGTACAACTTTATCTTGTGCGCCAAGCAGTCGTAGAAGGAGCGCTGAGCCTGATGGTTTAGACCCGAGGGCAGAATACCCTCCTCGACGAGGTATGGATAAGGGTATATATTCCTCATATTATGGGGATTAGCCTTAAGTTCCTCGACGATAGTCGAGACAACATAAACCTCCACCGTATCGCCTCGTCCCGGCAACTCCACAAAGGTCGTATATACGGGATAGTCAATCTCTATAGCCTCCACCACATCACCCGAGAAGTTGATAAACTCCGCCTCGGCAAGATTATCCAAGTAGGCCATATCGCGGTAGGCACGCAACTCTCTGCGCAACTCCTCACGCTCCTTCATACCCCATCGCTGCTCCTGGGAGCAACCCACCATCGTAGCCACCGCCACGACAGCCATAATAAAAAGTAGACTCTTTCTCATCTTATTCAGATATTGGTTTATCGTCATTATGTGCAACTCCCGTGCCACTCTTAGTATGGTTGGTGTCGTAGAGCGAAGTGACATAGACAGTAAAGACGGGAAACATCGCCATACCTATAATGGGCAACACCACACATATAACCTTACCTATGGCTGTGACAGGAAATATCTCTGCCCCCACGGTGGTCATATTCATCGCAGCCCACCATAGAGCATCGCCAAAACCTGTGACCTGACTATTCACGGGGGCTTCGTACTCGTAGAAGAAGAGAGCCGAGAAGTAGGTACAGACCACCACCGTAGCGATGTAGGCCCACAACAGACGCGAGGTACGCCCCTCAATCAGCCAGCGCAGAGTGATATAGATAGCCATCACGGCACGGAGCATCACCACTCCGCTGAGAAACATCTGCAACGTATGTCCCAATTCGAGTCCCCACATCTGAGCAATGGTATGGTATGGCACTGAGAGGAGCAAAACTAAAAAGTTACGCCCTAAGAAGCGCCACGGATGGGGACTACTCGCCATAAGTGCAAAAAAGTCCACCATAAAGATTATGCAGACGACGAACATCGCCCAGGCATAGGCCTCGGAGAACTGCGCCAACTCCTTCGAGTAGATTATCTCCACAGAGAGCGAGGCCAAAAGCAACAGGCTCGCCAAGAGCGTGAGTATGTTTATTAAGCGTAGAAACATAACCTTTTATCCCCACCCTCGGACAATAAACGTACCATTGTAAGCAATGCTCTGTACCACTTTTTTCAAAATTTAGGGGGGGGGTAATTCTTGGATATTTAGAAAAGATTTTGTAATTTTGCGCGATTATTTTTTTGAATACAAAAATCACAAATAATAGTACAACTTTAAATGCAACTATGAAAAGACTTTTTCTATTCATCACTGCACTCTGTGCGCTTCTAAACGTGGCGTGCAACAACGAGCCAACACCCAACACGCTCACCGTAACATCACCTTTGGAGATCGTTTTGGGTAAGTTCGACACCACTACTACCATCACCTACACCATTGGTGGCAAGAATGATGAGTTTGCAGAGGTGACAACTATGGGTGAGTGGATTCGTGTATCGAACCACAAAACATCGGGTCGCGTAGTCATCGACTGCGAGATCAACAACACAGGTGGTACACGTATGGCGGCTGTAACACTCAGTTACGGCACAAGCAGTAGCACCGTGGTTCTCAACCAGTCGGCAGAGGCCACAACCCCAATTATCACATCGCTCTCGGGCGACACCATCGAGTTGGGCCGTTGCGGCTGCAAGGCCTCTATCGAGTACTCGCTCCAGAACAGCAACCCTGTAGACCTCGTCTACGCCACAACCACCGCTAAGTGGATCTACTCTATCGACACTCAGACCAAGGGTGTAGTAAACCTCGGCGTAGCAACAAACACAACTGGTGAGTCACGCTCGACCGTAGTAACCGTAGGTTATGGCATCGCGTCGTTCGACATCACACTCACACAGGCTGGCGATGGCGCCATTGAGTTCAACGCCACAAACCTCTCAGGCGAGTATCTTGGCGATGCTCTCACCCCAGGTGCTGGCAACTACTGGTTTATCCTCAGCGACCGCGGTTTCGACGAAGAGGGCAAGTCGTTGCCTAACACTACATACTACCGCATCGATGCCTATGGCGATGTTTACGATGGTTCGGACAATATGGTACCTATCGCTCCAGGCACCTACACCTTCGACCCTAATAACACCTACGCACGTGGCACTTTCACTGCCGAGTACAGCGGCTTCTGGGTAACTAACGAGGATGCACGTCGTGGCGATATCGCACCTTTCGAGTCGGGAACACTCATCGTTGAGGCCAACAAGATCACCCTTGAGGTGGTTGTTGATGGCCAGACCCACAAGGTGTTCTATCAGGGCAACACCGCCATCTACGACGAGCAAGGTAGCGTAGTGGTCTACTCAACATTGGATGGCGACTACGAGGCTGACCTCTCTAACCACTCTATGATTTACGAGTGCTACGGCGACTACTACGAGTTCGGTAGTTACAACTGGATGTTCATCATCACCCCTAACAACGGCGTGGGCGACTGCTTCCAGTTCGACATCATCACCGAGTACAACGACAAGGAGAGTGGCTTCTGTGGCGACTACGTTGCCTCAGACTACCTCGCAAAGAACTCATTCATCCCAGGTTGGACAAATGGCGTTCAACTCCTTTGCAGTTGGTACTTCACTGCTGACCAGAGCGAGATGGCACCATTCCGCGGCGGTACAATGTCGGTAAAGGATAATGGCGATGGCACTGTAACCGTAAATATCAACGTCACGGACGACCTTCGCAACACCATCACAGCAACGTGGACAGGTACACCTATTGAGAACAAATAAAACCAAAACTTATAACTATGAATTTCAAGACTATCTTTTCTACAATCGCTATGCTTATGGTCGTAGCGCTTGTAGGTTGTAAGGAGAATCCTCAGACCGAGGAGCCTAACAACTCAACAACCGAGACAACCTTCACCCTCGAGACTACCAGCATCGAGATTGGCGACCAGGGTGGCCCAATGGAGGTAAAGTACACCATCACCAACAACAAGCAGGGCTCTGTAGTCCTTACCAACTGTAAGGATAGTTGGATCCAGAAACTCAGCACCGCAAACTACGGTAAGATCAGTTTCACCGTAAGCCCTAACTACACAAGCGAGGAGCGCGAGACCGTTATCAACGTAACTTACACTGGCCTCGACGAGAAGTTCGACATCACAATCAAGCAGAGCGGCACCGAGAACCCTATGTTCCAGTACGAGGTGGCTACACGTGAGCCAGACTACCTCTCATTGAACATCACTCCTGCCGACCTCACTACTCCTTATATCACTCGTATCTACACCGAGGATCATATCAAGGCTTTCGGTCTTGAGTCAGACGCTGCTTTGGCATCATACGATATGAGCGTTATCGAGAACGAGGCATACTATGCAGGTCAGACCACTTTGAACTACTTGCGCAATATCTCACACACTGGCAAGGCATTCGACGTGGAGTTCACACGCCTCTTCCCAGATACCAACT
The DNA here is from genome assembly GCA_017555905.1 of Alistipes sp. Lineage (GTDB taxonomy): Bacteria > Bacteroidota > Bacteroidia > Bacteroidales > Rikenellaceae > Alistipes. The sequence continues at coordinate 24,364 of JAFZFP010000016.1, forward strand.
ACGTAGTCTACAGTTACCACATCGACCTTAACACCGGTAAGATCGACAGCAACATCTATCGTGAGGTTGTGCGCACAGCAAAGCCTACAACTATTGATGCTAATATCGAGATGGAGTGTGAGGTAAATGGCGCACGTATCATCCAGACCATCACTCCTGCTGACAAGGAGATGTACTACTACACCTACTGCTGGAGCGTATCTGACTTCTACAGTTATTACGGCCAGGGTGCAGATATGCGCGAGGTATTCGTGAACAAGTGGAACGAGACAGTATCGATGATGGTAAGCAGCGGTTACACCCCATACCAGATTATCGAGAATAACTGCTTGAAGGGCGATCAAGTTATCACCCTCGAACTCGAGGCATCTAAGCAGTATGCTATCTACCTCTTCGCTGTAAACAACGAGACCGCTTTCTCTGCTTCAGAGATTCAGTTGGAACTTGTAACAACTTCAACCGCTGCTGAGTCAGGTATGACTATTGATATCGAGGTTAAGGATATCTTCCCGACCACAGCAAACGTATACTGGACTGCCAGCGATCCTAACGGCCGTTTCGTACGCGCTTACTTCACTAAGGCTGAGTTCGACTCTTGGGGTACTACCGACGAGGAGAAGATTGCTAACTTTACATCACAGTATGGTCCTATATCAGTCGTTGGCCAGACAGATATGAACCTCAAAAACCTCACTCCAAGCACCACTTACGTAGCCTTCGCTTACGGTTTGGATGGTGAGGCTCCAAACACCCGCATCTTCTACAAGGAGTTCACTACCCTCTCAGACACTCCAGGTAACTCAAATATCTCACTCAGTTGGAACACTCAGTACAACATTGCTGAGATCGCAGCATTGGACGCTGAGCACTGGGGCAGTTACGCAGAGTACACCAACTACGCACTCGTGCCTATGGCTATCAGCGGTGTTACTGCTGGTGACGAGGTTTACCTTATGGTAACTACAATGCCTATCGACTACTACAACAATGAGTCAGAGTGGTTGCGTGACGTAGCAAAGCAGAACAACAAACTCAACCTCTACTCTAACTACAACTTCGTAGCAGAGTACGACCGCGAGTACACCGTTGTAGCAGTGGCTAAGGATGCTAATGGCAACTATGGTACCCTCTTCCTCGAGGAGATGATTATCTACGCAAGCGATAACGACAACAGCGCTTCATACGTATATCAGGAGAACGAGTAATCGTTTTCTTAACGATAAGGGTGCGGAGGTCTGAGACTTCCGCACTTTTTTTTATTTTTTTCTTGGACTAATAATAAAATATATAGTATATTTGCAGTTAGAGAATTAATCACAAACAAACATATACTATGAATCGTATTTTTACTATCGTTGCTATTGCAACTATGGCACTCTTTGTGGCTTGCGAGAAGCCTGCAGATGGCTCGGAGAACAATGCCAACTTCAAACTCACCACGAAGAACACCTTCGATGTAGGTGCCGAGGGCGAGACCATCGCCGTAACATACACCATCGCTAACCCCGTGGCTGACGCCAACATCTCGACCACCATCATCAGTGGCAAGGAGGCTATCAAGTCGGTAACTAATCCTGCTCAGGGCGTAGTTCTCGTAGAGGTCAAGGCTAACACCACCACAGAGAAGCGTCTTGCAATCCTTAACATCAGTTACTCTACCGAGGCCTACGACATCGTAATCAACCAGGCTGCAGGTAGCGGCTCGGGCAACAACAATAACAACAGCGAGGAGTTCGACGTGGAGATTAGAGCCCTCTACCTCGATGGCTACTACTACGGTGAGAAGTATGGCGAGGGTGCCGACCGCTACGCCTTCTTCCTCTCACGCAAGGGTTTGAACAACGGCGGACAGGCTCACCCAGAGGATTCGTACTACTACATCGATGCCTTCGCTCCAGCAGACAAGAGCATCTCGTTACCACTCGGAACATACTATTTCGACAAAACGAATAGCGGTACGCCATACACCATCAACAGCCAGAACAGCCAACTTATCGTGACTGGCGATTCGGTAGAAACCTCTACTTCTACCCCTCTCACCGACGCTAAGATGACCGTCGCAGCAAACCAAATTACCCTTGAGGTAACTATCGACGGCAAGCGCCATAAGGTGAACTACATTGGCGACCTTGGTATGGAGGATGCAAGTGGAGAGAATGGCGACAATGGTGGCGGTGGCAACGACGATGTCACTGGGGGTCAGGATAAGGAGGCTAAGACAACCCTCACTGGCGACTACCACGTAACCTTCGATGGCGAGCATCGCGCTAAGTGGGGCTACGAGGGCGACTACTGGCAAGTAGGCTACTCCAACTACACCATCTTCATTATGAATAAGTCGAATGGTTATGTAATTGGCGACACCCTCCAGTTGGATATCATCACCGACAACCAGTCGAAGGATGGAGACTTCTATGGCGAGTACACTTGCTCGTACACCCCAGGCAAGAACGTGATGATGGCTGGATTTACAAACAACTACGCCCAGAGCGTGGGAACCTGGCTCTTTGACTATGCAAGCGCAAGCGCCTACAACGGCTACGCTATGATTATCGATGGTACGCTAAAGATCACCGACAACGGTAACGGCACATCGACCGTAGTGCTTGACGCTTATGATTGCCTAAACAACAATATCACCTGCAACTGGACCGGTGTAATCGAGAAGGACTAAGAGAGTCTCATAAATCGATAGAGGACCAAGGGCGAGGGCAACATTGTTGTCCTCGCTTTTTGTCTATACACAGGATAGCACCATACTATAATATATCACACGCGCGCGCATATACGCGCACGCACATATAGAGCAACCAGTGTGCAAAAATCTATCACCGATAAACCACTTTTGATTATATATTTTTTAACAATATTATTATTTTCGACTAAATATTTTACAAAAACAAGCCAACTCACACCGCGCAAAACATTAAATAATTTATATAATTATTTAGTTTTTTAAACAAAATAATAAATTTGAAAAAAGTTCGAAAAAAACTAATAAATTATTTGCATAATCCACACAAAAAATATATCTTTGTATTGTGGAAATAAGCGCTTTACACAAAATTTGGGAATATCTTCCAAATTCCACTCTGTAGACGGAACTGCAGAACCCAATCAACCCAATTATAAACCTTTAATACTCAACATCTTATGCCGAACATTAACATTCCCTCGGATCACGAGATCCGGGATGGCTTGCTGTCGCAAGATGAGAAGATAGTAAATTTCGTCTTTTACGACGAAAATGGCTATCGCAACCTGATTCTCTACTATATTCGCAAGGTGTACAACTATGAGGTAGATTACGACGAGTGTGCAAATATGCTCTACCTTCACCTTCTGGAGGATGATGGTCGCCGCCTCAAGCAGTTTCAGGGGCGTAGTTCTTTGAAGACCTGGCTATGCACCATCGCACAGCGTCTCTTTATCAAAAAGCGCAAGGAGGTGATAGAAAAGAGTCGCCCAGAGTCTCTAACCAACAAAACAGCGAATGTAACTATGACCACCGAGAATCAGACCACCGCCAAGATTGACGTAGACGCAATCTTGAAGAAGATGCCCAACCAGCGCTACGCATTCGTCATCAAGAAACTTATACTTGAGGACAGAGAGCCAGCCGAGGTGGCACAGACCTTGGGCGTAACAGTAGATAATTTGTATAATATTAAGAAGCGCGCGATGAAGGCTTTCTTCATCATTGCGACCAAGTAAAAAAAATGAAAAAAGAAGTTGTTAATAATATTACCTCTGACGAGTTGGTAGCAGCAATAATTGATGGCAACACAGATATAACCAATCAGGAATTTATGATGGTCATAGATGCCTTGAATAACGACGAGGATTTGAGGAGTATTATGTCAATAGCGCTCGACGCAGAAAACGAGTTTTCAGATGTCGATTTCAACAGAGAAGGCTAATCAAAATAACTTTGATTAGCCCTCTTTGTTTTTATACTACCTATCACTATACCTTCAATGAGGCAATCAACCCCTTGAGATACTGTTTAAATTCGGGACTCTCCACAACCTCAATATCATCCAAGAGTCCAATCACGAAACGCCCCACACCCTTAAAGTTGCAGACCTGCGTATCGAGCAACCAGTGGCCATCATCCTCGGCTACAATATCGCGCTCGGCAAGGGGATACTCCTCGATTAGGAGGTTATGAGCAAGCATACCGAGGCGCAGACAGATACGGTGTTGCTCAAAGCCCGACATCCTAAAAATGTCGATATAGCCCTTCGTATGGTTATCGGCACACTGCCACTCCTCCGCCAAAATCTCAACGCTTCCGATACGCGACGTTTTGAAGAGTTTGTTCATCCCACTCTCAGGCTCGAAGCACCATATCTGCACGTAGTTGGTCGTAAAGCCAAATGGCTCGACTACCCTATCGCGCTTAACGCCCGTATGCGACGAGGCATAGTCCCTAAATATCACCCTGCGCCTACCCTCAATGGCCTCAATAACGAGATTCACATTCGAGGCATTTCTTCCCGAAACGATACTCTTAGCCATCGACGTAGAGTTATAGACATTGGCCAACTTACGTCTGAGATTATGCTTGAGCATATTCGTATCATCCAATCCCTCGATAAGTTGATTGAAGACGTGAGCCTCCTCGTCGGTGAAGTGTACCAACTGTGAGATATCCTTGAAATAGGGGCTCTCCTTACCCAACTTATAGACGCCACCTTCGAGTTTATGAACGACAAAGCCTGCCTCCTTAAAGGTCTCTATATAGCGATAAATCGAACGATAGGTCGTACCGAGCCTGTCGGCAAGGTCGTTTATCGTATAGTTCACGTTTGCCGTCATCAATTTCATCAAACGGAGCATTCGCTCTAACTTAGGTTGATCCATAGCCACAAACTGCTAACCCTTCAACCAAGTATGCTTCGCCACGCTATAGATAGGCACTAATGGCAATATGAGCGGTGTACGCTTAATATACGCCTGGAACTCAGGGTCAGCACCATAGACCTCAGTCTGGCGCAACTCCAAACGGCGAGCGCCACTAAACATAACATAGACGATACCAATATATCCCAACGATGCCACAACCCACTGACCAAGGGTGCAACAAGCGCCAAAGCAGATAACGAAACTACCTGTCCACATAAGCACCTCACCGAAGTAGTTGGGGCAACGTACGATGCGGTAGAGACCCGTATCTACAAATCTATGGGCATTTACCCTCTTGGCAGCACTCTTCTGCGCATCTGCAACCATCTCGATAACGACACCCAAGGCTGCAACAACAGCACCGATCCACGACCACACCTCATTGACCTGCGCACCCTCTGCGAGGTTGTTGAGATAGAATGTCGCGGGACTCATCTGACCCACATAGAGCAGTGCGCACGAGATCCAAATCATAAACATCACAAAGATAGGCTTGCGTGTTGTATTCTCGGGCTGATAAAGAATCTTCTTATAAGATGCCGACCTACGTTCGCGTAGCAAGAGATAGAGCGCCAAGCGTATGCCATAGACGAACAACACACCAGACAATATAGCCACGGGAAGTGTCATAACATCCCAGAAAATAACCACCGTAGCCACCGCAAGGGCCGAGATAGAGAGACCATAGCCAATGCTGAAAAAGTAGATGAAGTAGAACCATCCCACTGCCGACACCACAAACGAGAGCGCCAACAAAATAAGTAAATGTGCCATACTATTATGTTTATAGTTAATTAATACAAAGGTAGAAAATTATATGGTTTATCACAAGAAATGCTTGTATTATTGGCGTCTAATTGATATTTTTGTCGAAAATTGAGAATTATGCAAAACGACAAGATAGAGCGCGAGAAGAGAGTTGTGGGCCGTATGATTGAACTATACTGCCATAAGAGGTTGGGTATGACTGAGATTAGCCAAGAGTATCGCCAACTTATGGAGTATGCACATCGTCGTCTTGACGGGTGTAAGTTCGGAGCAAAGAAGCCCGCTTGCAAGCGATGCCCCATCCACTGCTACAAGCCCGAGATGCGCCAAAAGATACGCGAGATAATGCGCTGGGCAGGCCCTCGAATGATTATATACGACCCCGTAGCAGCAATACGCCACCTACTCAACTGGTAGACAACACTTAACACCACCCAATAGAACATAGATAGATTATGCGAGAGATAGACCCCAAAACAACAAGCAGAGCCAAGGCCTTTGAACTTTGGATGAAGGTAACGATGCCAATGGTGACAATGACCAAGACCTTTGACATAACCCACCTTATGCGCCTATCAAAGCGCAAGGGTATCAAACTAAATATGTTGATGTGCTACGCCGTGGTCAAGGCGGCCTCGTCGTTCAAGGAGTTCTATATGCTTCCCGTGGGCGACAAACTAATGGAGTTCGACCACTTGGCGATAAAAACTATAGTGATGACCCAGGAGGGAGGCATTAACACCTGCGACATACCTTTCTGCGAGGATATACACCTCTTCGAGGCGGACTACCTGCGCATAACACAACAGGCAAGCCAGAGTAAGGAGGATATCACCTTGGGCGACGACTATATGGTTATCGGCAGTTCAGCCCTTACCAAGTGCGAATTAGACTCGGTGGTAAACGTCTATGCTGGGTTCTGGAACAACCCCTTCGTCGTATGGAGTAAGTACCGCAAAGGATGGTTCAAGACCACCCTTTCACTCTCGTTCCAGTTCCACCATACACAGATGGACGGCCCTATATCAACGGGATTCCTAAATAGGTTGCAAGAGGTAATTGACACAATGGAGTATTAGTCTATGAAGGAGATATATTTAGCAGGCGGATGTTTCTGGGGTACGGAACACTATTTCAAGCAGATACGCGGTGTTATCTCAACCCAAGCAGGATATGCAAATGGCACTATTGAAAACCCCACATACGAGCAAGTATATACCGACACTACGGGCTTTGCCGAGTGTGTACATATCATCTACGACCCCGAAGTTGTGAGCCTCGGCCTACTACTCGACCTCTTCTTCCGTAGTATCGACCCCACGTCGCTCAATCATCAGGGTGAGGATTGCGGAACGCGCTACCGCACGGGTATCTACTACACCGAGCAAGCCGACATCCCCACCATACGTGAGGTCTACAACACCGTCAAGAGTGCCATAGGCGAACCATTAGCTGTGGAGGTAGAGCCACTGTGTTGCTTCTACCCTGCCGAGGAATACCACCAAGACTATCTTGACAAGAATCCACAAGGCTACTGCCACATACCCTACCAACTGATGATTATGGCTCGGGAGGCTAACAAAGAGTAGCGGACCAGCCAACTACAGCAGAGGATAGATCGTAGGGGGTTGTATTGACACCCACTCCGCACCATTGCCACGCGACGTGCATACCATACGTACCGCCTTGATTGGCTGTGGTGGTTGCTCAATATAGAATATGCCACACTCCAAGTCGCCTACACGCTCGAAGTTCACGCCGTCGTAACTTACCTCCACATATCCATTCTCGAAGAGGTAGCGAGGTAACTGGAAGTTACCCGTGGCAACCTTCATACGCCTACACTCTACGGGAGTATCAAAGGTAAACATCACCCAATCACCCACATCTCCAGCACGCACGGTGCGAGCCAGACGACCATAACCCTCGGCCTTGTCGAATGTAAACTTTTCACTCTCTGGCATAGAGGATGTTATATTAAACGTGGGAGTTATAGTCTTGAAATAGGAGGCTACGGCAACCTCTTGCGAACGCGCCTCACCTCGCTGAGCCATAAATAGATAATGCGCTGGTTTATTGGTCTTTATAGGCTCCGTATAAATCTCCTGCGTCGCATCATCATACGTTGAGTAGTATATTTTGCTACCATCGTCACACGTCACACTTAGCAAACCATCGCTATACTTCACCACGGGTGGCATCAATCTATAGGCCACACCCATAGCATCCAAACGGTCGTAGTGCGCCACCATTCGCTCGTAGAAGTCAGCAACATCTCTCAGATCACTGTCCACCCACACAACCTCAGCCAAGGCAACCAAGCGAGGGAAGACTTGGTAGTGTAGGTAGTCGTCGGTTTCGGGCGTGTGTGAAGCATAAACCTCACTAAAGAACGAGGCCTCGATACCGACTATATTTCTCTCCTCCTCGGCTGTAAAGCCCACTCCCTTAAGGGTAAAGCCATAGACTTTACTCCAGTCGAATATAGCAGCCCAGTCGTGACCAGGCTCACGCAACGACTGCTTCATATCGAAATAGAAGTACTCGCCAGGAATAAGCACCGTAGGATAGCCCTCACCAGCCGACCTACGGCACTCCTTAACACTCTCCCAGCCATAGACTCGTGTACTCTCCGAGAGTTTACCACCCTCAATAGCCTCGTTCCATACCGCTGGGCGCTTGCCATAGTTGGCGATAATATCCGAGACTCTCGACATAAAGTATTGTTGCAACTCTGCCGTGGACTCCATCCCCATCTTCTGCATCAGCGCCAAGCAATCGGGACACTTGCGCCACTGCGCCATATCTACCTCGTCACCGCCAATATGGATATACTCCGACGGAAAGAGTTCACAAACCTCGCCCAAGATATCGGCAAGAAGTTCGTAATTCGACTCCTTGGATGGGCAGAAGGCCGAACGAATGTCGTAGCCAAAGGCACGTGAGGTGTTAGGTGTGTAGTTGCACAATATCTTAGGGTGCAGCGTAGCGATACAGAGGCTATGACCTGGAAGGTCAATCTCTGGAACCACCTCTATATTACGTACTTTCGCATACTCTATAATCTCGCGCATATCGGCCTTTGTGTAGTAGCCACCCCACCTCTCATTCCACTTGCCATAGCGGGGCCAGATAGGGCTATCACCACCCCTAAATCCACCCTCTTGGGCCAACTCAGGGTGCGATTCTATCTCTATTCGCCACGCCTCATCGTCCGTAAGATGTAGGCGCAAGGAGTTGAGTTTATGGTAGGCCATAAGGTCGATAAATCGCTTCACAGCCTCCTTATCCATCCACGTACGGCAGACGTCGAGCATAAAGCCACGATGTCCCCAACGAGGTCTATCCGAAATATGACAGAGGGGCAACTCCACAGGGTAGGTCACACTGCCAGAATAGAGAGTCTCTGGGAGCATCTGCAAGAGGGTCATCGCACCATTGAAGACTCCGCCATAGCCACCTCCTACAACCAACACACCTCGCTCATCGACAATCAAACGATACCCCTCCGCCTCAAGCATAGGGTCGTAGCCAAGGCGTATAGCACCCTCCTGCTCGGTGGTTAAGTCTAACGACAGTTTTTCGCAAAGGTAGTGGGCCACGGGCATAAGTTCCTCCGTGCGACAAACCACACGCGCAGAACCATTAATGCGACAAACACCCTCACCATACTCCATATCTAAAGGCATAGGAATAAGCGCTTTGGGTGTCAATATTTTGGTGTAGTCTATGTAGAATTGCTCCGCGCCCGCACTATCATCCTCCACACAAGGGGTTGCACACTGCGACGTAAGTGTGGCTACCCCCACAAACATCATCGCCACCAAAAGCACTAATATAGTAATTGTTCGCTTTGCCATAACACATAAAAGTTTAGAACAAATTTAGGAATTTCTTTTGTAAAAGAAAAGGTCTCAACAACAAAAAGGAGAGACTCCACAAATATATTGTTGAAGAATCTCTCCATTGCTCTGCTATGTTACGACTACTTCGATATCTTGAAGCCTAACTTGATGATAAGTTTTAGTGTCTCCAATGAGGTTGCCCTATCGAAGTGTTTCTCCTTCTCGTCAAGCTCCTCATAGGGAATAAGGCAAGGGTGCTGCTTAAGTTCGTCGTTACGCTCATAACCATAGGTCCAACCCTGATCTATACGATTCTGAGCCCACACCTCGTGGACATTCTTTGCCATTTGCTCTACAAGTTCGTTCAACGCCTCTGGCAACTGGATATCTGACGTATCCATAGGCTGTGGTACATAGTTCTGTTTCATTCGCTTTTACTACTTAGTGTTTTATATATAGAGCAAATTTTCTGCTAAAATCTATTAATCACCTCTATTTTTTTCTACCACTCAGGCAATTTCGAGAAATCGAGAATCACAGAGTCGGTCGTATATCTCTTAACCCTGCCATCCTTAACTCTATTTCCAAGATCACAACCCAAACTCTCGACAAAGTTTAGTATCTGTTGAGGAATCATTAGAGTATTTGTAACATCATACTTATATGCCATAAAATATAGGTTCATTGGTTTGCATACAAATTGTTTTTGACCATCCACAATATCGTAGACCTTAAGTTCAAAAGCATCTTTTGCCTCTACAACTCGCTTCAAGTCGCTCATTACATAACACTTGCTACCAAGCAACATATATGGCATACCATTAAAATTAATCGCAGGCAGATCGGAATACTCCGAAAACTGATTAATCCTATAGTCATCTATATTGACATCCATAGCGCTAAGCAATCGCTCATACGAACCACGTGTTCCACTACCTGGTGATGTCGAAAAGATGTTTATCTCATCATCTTTAGCAATGAGTTGTGACAACTCCTGCGCAGATATCTCTCCATTTGCAAAACATCTACTATCTAAGGTTTCGAAAATAACGGGACTGCGTTTTAGGCAGACAGCCAACGTATCGTAACCCAGTCTAAGTTCCACAACAGAACCTAACTTCAAAAAATTCTCCTTGGTGGTAATCTTCAAGAAATCCTCCTCTGTAGCAGAACTTGCCGACACACATATAGGGAAATACTTTGGAGACTGCTGTGGCGATATAACCTCTTCCGTGAGCAACAACCACGCATTTCCGCTCGGCATATGCACATAGTAGGACATTGGATATTCCTCCAATGCAATACCGTTATAACGCTCTATATAATTGCGTGCCGATCCACCTCCTGCAATTAGCAAAACAGGCTTATTATTACGATGTACGATAAATAGCGAGGCAACTGCAGTAATAAGCATCATAGCGACCACTACAAAAACCCACCAACGACATCGTCTACCACCACTACTATTACCCTTATCAATAATACACTCCTGTTGGTTCTCATTTATCGTTGAGTGACTATCAATAAAGTGGGTTAGATATGTCTGCACCTTTACTCTTAAATCATTCTCATTCGCAAACTCGATGTAATAGTCGTCATTCACCAACATTCCGTTGATAAATGCTATATCAGCCGTAACATCATTATACGACTTAAGAAATACCACCCTATCGGGACGAGCAAACTTGGCTTTACTATTTACCGCAAGAATATACTCCTGTTTGGTAGTCTCTCCTATTCTACCATCCAAAACAAAGATTACCAAATCTGCCTCATTCGAGATATAACCATCATACAAATCCTGATTGTTGCCAAAGTTCTCATAAGACAAGATTTCGAGTTTGATATCACGTCCACTTTTAGCCAAACTATTATTCATATCAACGCTAAGAGCCTTAATAGTGTCTCTGTATAAACCGAGGGCCTTTGCTCCTGCGATAAATATATTTATCTGCTTCATCATCAAATCAAGCTATATCGAAATTTCATAACACCCACCCAATCAGCAATTAGAATGAGTACTCAATTTATACAAAGATAGTGAAAAAAGTTCAATTATGTTGCACAAAGAGTCTAAAATTAATAAATTTGCATAATCTATCTCGCAGATGGAGGCTAACCTATTAAGTGGAGGATGATTCAGATAACAGACAAAGAGAGGTGTTGTGGCTGTGGAGCGTGCCAACAGATATGCCCTAAGCAGTGTATTTCTATGGTTCGCGACCAAGAGGGATTCCTCTATCCACAAGCCGATCCCACACTCTGCATCGAATGCAACCTATGCACCAAGGTATGCCCCATTCTCAATGCCAACCACGCAATACCCCCCATTAACACATACGCCGTAAGAAATAGATCTGACGAGACCTGCACACAGAGTTCTTCGGGAGGCGTATTTAGCCTTATAGCCGAAAGTGTTTTAACTGATGGAGGCGTGGTATTTGGCGCTGGATTCAACGATAGTTGGGATGTAGAACACTGTTCAATTGATAGTTTAGATAAACTACATAAGTTACGTAGTAGCAAGTATGTACAGAGCAATTTGCTCAACTGTTTCAGAGAGGCGAAAGAGTACCTAAGCAACGGACGCAAAGTCCTCTTTACGGGTACCCCCTGCCAGATTGCAGGACTCAAGCACTACCTACGTAACGGCTTCGAAAACCTCATAGCCATAGAGGTTGTTTGCCACGGCACACCAAGCCCCAAAGTATGGCAAGACTATCTCTCCTACCGACTCGACAAAATTCGACAAAGCGACCTACAATTCCCCAACCCTACCATCACCAACATCCAGTTTAGGGATAAGTCCACGGGCTGGGAGGGGTATAGTTTCCGATTCGACTACAAGCAGAGCCCATCGGCAACAGCGACCCATACTGAGCGTGAGCCATACATAGAGAATATCTACATGCAGGGCTTCTTAAAAAACCTCTACCTCCGCCCCTCTTGCTACCACTGCCAAGCACGTGAGGGCCGTAGTGGTGCCGACATCACCTTGGGCGACTACTGGGGAGTGGCACAGCACCACCCCGAGATATTTAGCGACCTCGGTGTGAGCGTAGTAATGGTAAACACTCCAAAGGGCGAGAGGGTATTTAACGCAATTAGCCCAAAGTGCCATTTCGTTCTCTCCTCGTTCGATATGGCCATAGCGACAAATCCCTGCATAGTAACGAGTGTTGCCACACCACCACGACGTGCCGAGTTCTGGGAGGCCTACGACAATCGAGGCATCGAAGCCATTGCAGAGTTCTGCCAGCAAGCCAAGAGCCACTCCTTCAAGCAACGACTTAAGAAGTTGTGGCACAAACTATCAGGAAATAAATAGAACTACCCTAACACCAAACGACATAAAATGAAGATTGGCATACTGACATTCCATTGGGCGACCAACTACGGCGCTATCTTGCAGAGTTACGCTCTGCAACACACCCTTATTAATATGGGACACGACGTGGAAATCATCAACTACAAGCCCAAGAACTACGATTTAGGAGTGGGTAGTTTCTTCCACAATAAGCGAATCAGAGTCTTCTTTAAGCACCTCAAGGAGTGCATCAAAGAGCGAGCATTAAGCAAATTTCGAGAGGCGAATCTTCGTGTATCACGTCGTCTCTACACCGTAAAGGAGGTCGAAGCTATAGCCAACAACTACGACATCTTAATCTCGGGAAGTGACCAGGTGATGAATCCATCGTTCCTCTGCTGGGGCGAAGAGAAGCACGCCTCGTCTGCCTACTTCTTAGGTTTCAACTACTCGGGAAAGAGGGTTACATACGCCGTAAGTTTCGGTTGCACAACCTACCCCGACTACGCATCGGAGGAGGCGCGTAGCCACCTTGCGAAATTCGACGCTATAAGTGTACGTGAGCAGTCGGGCGTGGATATAGTCAAGTATCTCGGACGTGAGGATGCTATCGTAGTACCTGACCCTACGGCCCTACTCGACAGCGCCACATACCACACCATCGCCAACCAAAGCACAAAGAGTCTTCCTGCGGAGTACGGCTACCTCTTCTTCATACGCAATATAGAGGAGCGTATACCACAACTGCGTAGCATACTCCCCAAAAATATCGTTGTAAACAACTCAGTAAGCGACTACACTATGGGCAGTTGGCTCAAGAGCATTGCCAACGCCTCGTATGTAGTTACCGACTCATTCCACGCAATGATGATGGCGATAAAGTTCCGAAAGCCATTCGCTGTTGTCACCAACCTCAAGGGCAACGTGGAGATGAACGACAGATTCTATAGTCTGCTTGGCAGACTCGGCCTAAGCGACAGAATAGTATACAAGGAAGATATCGCCACTCTACCCGAAATTGTAGAGCGACCCATAGATTGGCCTAAGATAGAGACACTTATGGCTGAATATGGCGAAATCGGCAGAGAATATCTGCGCTCGGTGATTATTAGATAGTCGAGCGCTAAAACACCAGCGAACACGAGGCACCCAAGGCGCTCTGTTCGGGGTAGTATAGCGGTGCTATGGCCACAGCAGAGTGACTCTTCAAGTTGAACAACTTACGGCTAAGGGGTAACAACCAATAGCCTATGCGTGCCGAGATGATACCCACGGCAGCACCAGCGAGTACGTCGTTAAACCAATGGCGGTCGTTATACATACGCATAAAACCAACTCCCGCAGCGACAATATAGGCTGGCACACCATAGGCCCAGCCATACTCAGCCCTCACGAGTTCGGCACCCGTAAAGGCTGTTGCCGTATGTCCCGAGGGGAATGAGTTTCGTTTACCATTATCGGGACGAGGCTCACGGATGGTATACTTCAGACCATTGACCAGAGCCGTCATCGAGAGGTAGGCCACGACACCTACACAGACCCTCTCAGCAAAGGTATGTTTAGCCTTCACAGGAAGTGCACAGAGGCCAAGATATGAGGCCACGGGGAGATACTGAAGATAGTCGTCGAAATGTACATAGCAATCGCCACGCAACTCTCCAACGCTTTGACGTATAGAGAGATTGAGTTTTCTAAGGGGGGGGGAATCTTCACCAATCCCCAGCGCGCCTATGGCAAAGAGCGTAGCAGGAGCGATAAGTTGAGTTGGGCGAAACTCGGTGGTATAGTCGCTCTTCTGCTTCCACCAACTCTCTTGCTTCTGCATAACACCCTCATTGGGTGAAAGAAGTGACACCGAATCCGTAGTCTCTAACAGGGCAAAGCCTCGCCCCCATAACTCCGTCGGGATTATGAGGGTTAGTATAAATAGGGTTATAGTAAAAAGTCTAATCATTCTGCTACAAATATAGCAAAAAGATTAGACTTATATCATTTTCGGGTCAATTTTAACCTAATATCCCTTGACCTGCTCGCTATGGTCCTCGCCTATATCGACCTTATATATCGGAACAAACTCCTCTGGAACTTGCACATCCACAAGCATATAACAGCCATAAAAGGCGCTATCACCCAATCTTGTAAGATTCTCGAAACGAACCCTCCAAAGCGAAGAGCAATGGGCAAAGGCATAATCTTCTATATACTCTACCGAGGCTGGGATAACCAACTCTCTGAGGGCCACGCAATCGCCAAAGGCCTCTTCGTTGATAGTCTTGAGCGAACTACCGAAATTAACTTCGGCAAGATGTGGACACTTTGCAAAGGCCATCTTTTGCACCACTTCGACAGAGTCTGGCAGGGTTACACTCTGCAACGTATTACACTCCGCAAAGGCGTAACAACGAATCTCCTTAAGGGTACTTGGGAAGGTTATCTCTGCTGGAACAGCCACACCCGAAAAGGCCGAATATGAGATAGACTCGACACCCTCGGGGATGACGGTTGTACTACATCCCGCCACAAGGCTATTTGTTCGGCTGTCGATAATCGCATTACAATCGCCACGTGAATCGTAATTCTCATTCCGCTCATCCACAACGATTTTCGTAAGCGAGGTATTGGACAAAATCGCTACATCAATACTCTCCACTTTCGACGGAATCATCAATTCCTTGAGATTGTCACAATAACTAAAGGCGTGTGCGCCAATGGAATAGACCGACTCGGGGATAATGATATCTGTAAGCGTAGTGCAACAAGCGAAGGCGTGCTCAGCAATAGTCTTCACACCCTCGGGGATAACCGTCACACCACATCCTGCGATGAGTGTATGGGAGAGCGAATTAATGATAGCATTACATCCACTACGCGAGTCAAAGGTTTTATTATCGGGATGAACGACAATCTGTGTGAGACGATCGCAGTAAGAGAAAAGGTCTCTGCCAATAAATCTAACTGACTTACCTACATAGAGCCTCTGTAGGCTACTATTCTTATGAAAAACACCACTTCCGACATTAGTCACAGTGTCGGGAATAACCATATCTACAAGCGAACTACACATCTCAAAGGCATAGTCGTCGATAGCGACTACACCCTTACCCCAAATCACAAACTCCAATGATCTGCACTTTGAAAAGGCACCGTGACCAATCTTTCTCACCGAGTCGGGGATGATAACCTCCTTAAGACTCTCGCAGTACAAGAATGAGTAGTTGCCGATGCTGTCGAGCGAACGACCAAAGGTTACGCTCTCGAGACTCTTACACTCCGAAAAGGCGAAGGTTCCAATCTCTGTGACCGAGTTACCAATAACTACACGTCGCAAATTCGTACACGCCGCAAAGGCATTCGTACCAATAGTTCGCACCGTGTCAGGTATAACCACCTGCTCCAACTCTTCGCTCAACAAAAAAGCATCATCGGGGATATGCTCCACGTTATCAGGAATAATTGCAATACCATCTATAACTTCGAATTTTGCCATTGGATAAAGGGTTTAGTGAGACATCAAAAAATCGCACTTCATAAGATGAATCAGCATCGGTAAATCTATCACGACACTCTAAAAAAGTCGCTACTCCATAACTATATCTGCCACCGTAGCACCCACAAACGAGATTATGTCGTTGGGGGCGATGGCAATCTGCAAGCCTCGAACGCCAGCACTCACGTAGATTCTATCGTGCTTCAAAACCGAACTATGAAATATCGTCGGAAAGGGTTTCTTCAACCCTATGGGCGAACAACCGCCACGTATATACCCCGTCGTGGGCAACAACTCCTTCATCGGGATAAGGTTGGCCTTCTTGTTGCCCGAGACACGTGCTGCAGCCTTTAAATCGACCTCCTTATCGCCAGGGATGACACATACGAAGTGTCCATTGCGGTCACCACGCAGGATGAGGGTTTTAAAGACCGTTGCTATATCTTCGCCCAACTCCTCAGCCACGTGCGTAGCAGCGAGGTTATCCTCATCCACGGTATAAGGGATGAGTTCGTAGACTATCTTTGCCCTATCTAAAAGGCGTGCTGCGTTGGTCTTTTCTATCTTCTTTGCCATAGTTGCGTTAGATTATTGGTGTAAAGATAGAAATTTTTTCGTACTTTTGCTCCACAAAATCTTCGACCAACCAAAAAAATCCAAGGTTGTCGTATTTTACTTTTTACACTATGAACTACGCATTAATCACTGGAGCCTCTTCGGGTATGGGACGTTGCTATGCCAACGAGATGGCATCACGAGGATATAATATCATCGCTGTAAGCAACCAAGCCGAGCAACTCGATACGGTAGCAAAGGAGATAATCGAGACCTACAAGGTTGCGGTGAACACCATCTGTATCGATTTGGCAGACACGGCAAGTGCAAAGGAGATTTACGACATAACTAAGAGTAATGGATGGATTGTCGATGTACTTATCTGCAACGCAGGAATACTGCTCTTCTCAACACTATTGAGGACCGAGCCTGAGAAGTTGATTGCGATAAACAACCTGCACTGCACAACAAATACACTCCTCTGCCGCTACTTCGGCCAAGAGATGAAGGAGCGTGGCGAGGGACGTATCCTCATTATGTCCTCTTCGACAGCGTGGTTGCCCTACCCTACAATTTCACACTACAGCGCAACGAAATCCTACCTCAAGAGTTTTGCTTCGGCACTCTGGTACGAACTCCATCGTGCAGGTGTGAGTGTCACTGCTGTATTCCCTGGAGCGGTGGATACGCCATTTTATAAACTCGACGACAAGACTCGACGACTCTTCCTTCGTCTTGGCGTGATGCTAAGTGCCGAGGATGTGGCACGTCGTGGCGTAAAAGCGATGTTTAGGGGTCGCAGACGTCTAACCCCAGGCCTCTTCACAAAGGTTGTCGTTGGCATCTGCGCCATACTTCCAGCGCGACTACTCGACCTTCTTATACAGATTCCACCAATCAAGCGTCTGCTAAATAGGGTTTAACCCTCGACAATAGAGCGCAGAGTAGCGATATCTATATCTCGGAAATCGTCTATAATATAGTCGGCATCACTCTTTTCGAGAAACCCTCGTGAGAAGGTCGTTGCCAAGGCAACCACCTTGATACCAGCACGTTTTGCCGACTCAATACCCGCCTCGGCATCCTCAAACACCACACACTCCTCAGGGCGCAGACCGAGTTTCGCAGCAGCCGTGAGGTATATCTCTGGATCGGGCTTGCATCGTGTAACCTCGTCGCCCGCTACGATAGCCGAGAAGTGACGAGCAATATCACAACGCTCAAGCACAAAATCTACATTTACTCTATAGCCCGAAGAGCCGACAGCAGACTTCAAACCATATCGCTCGGCATCGGCCAAGAACTCCTTAAGACCAGGCTGAGGGGTGATAATCGGAGCATATATCTCGCGATAGATAGCCTCCTTCTGGTAGCCCAACTCCCTGATACCGACACGCTCGACAACATCCTTTGGCATAAGTTCGCCCATAATATCGTCGTTACCCTTACCAAAGACACGGCTGAGGTCATCGAAACTACGTTCAACACCATAGCGACGGAAAAATTCGGCAAAAGCCTGACGGTGGATATCAAGATTATTCACAAGCACACCATCCATATCGAAGAGTAGACCCTTAAGCATAATATCACATTTTATCATTATTCAATCCAATTTGCCCACCCAACCCTTACGTGGTCGAATAGGCCAGCACAAAGTTACAATTTTTATTATAACTTTTTGCGCTCTCGATTATATTACTTTGGGCAAGGTTGTATTATTAAATAAAATATCGTATTTT
The DNA here is from genome assembly GCA_017555905.1 of Alistipes sp. Lineage (GTDB taxonomy): Bacteria > Bacteroidota > Bacteroidia > Bacteroidales > Rikenellaceae > Alistipes. The sequence goes on from JAFZFP010000016.1 coordinate 42,973, forward strand.
TGCCTATTATGAAACTCGTAAAACGATTTGAATTGGGTGAAAATATGCTCTACTCGCTTGTGTGGGTAGCCATATTCCTCATCCCATTTATGAACGCACAACTGATGTCGGAGCATCAGGTGGACTTCAACAAGGTGGTAATCTCGTGGGGAAAGGTTGCCCCCTACTTCATTATCTTCATCGTAAACAACATCCTGCTGGCGCCACGCCTCCTGCTCAAGAACCGCTATTGGCTCTACAGCATCCTGCTGTTGGTGATGCTTTTCCTCATCTTCGGCTCTATCGAGATTCTCGATATACGATACTGGCAGACAAACGATGTACTGCGAGACAAGGCCTCATTCACCGACCTTGAGTGGTATTGGAATGTCTTACTCGGTGTATTTATGGCGGGAGCGAACTCTATGATTAAACTCTACTACCGCTCTCTTGACACCGACCGCCGTATGCGAGAACTTGAGAAACAGAATATAGAGTCGCAGATGGAGTATCTGAAGTACCAGATCAACCCTCACTTCTTGATGAACACACTCAACAACATCCACGCAATGATAGACTTCGACTGCGAGATGGCCAAGCAGTGTGTGATGGAGTTGTCACATATGCTACGACACCTGCTCTACGATTCAAGCGAGAGTTCTACAACCCTCGACAAGGAGGTGGAGTTCTTGAACTGCTACATAAAACTTATGCGCATACGCTATATCGACGAAGTGGATATCCAAATATCTACGCCCGACATAGCGCAGTGTCGCAAGATAAAACTACCTCCACTGTTACTTATCGTATTGGTGGAGAATGCCTTTAAGCACGGCATCAGTTATGACGAGACGTCGTTCATCAGAATAAACATATCGGCCGACAAGAACGAACTTTCGTGCGTCGTGGCCAACAGTCGCCATCAGGGTACAGCACAATCAACCGAGCGTAGTGGCATTGGTTTAAACAACATCACCAAGCGTTTGGAACTGCTCTTTGGCGACAACTACTCGCTTACGATAGACGACAACGACAGCAAGACCTATGTCGTAGAACTTGTAATACCTATAACAAACAGATAATATGGTAAGATGTATCGCAATAGACGACGAGCCATTGGCTCTACGTCAGATTAAAAGTTATATAGATCGTGCCGAGCAACTCGAATTGGTTGCCACTTGCCGTAGTGCCAAGGAGGCACTAAAGGTATTGGAGCAAAACAGAGTAGACCTTATATTCGTGGATATAAATATGCCCGATATGAATGGTCTTGAACTTGTGCGCTCTCTAACCTCTACCCACTACATAGTCTTCACCACGGCACACCCAGAATTTGCCATCGAGGGCTTTAAACTCAACGCTATAGATTACCTCCTTAAGCCATTCACATTCGAAGAGTTTATGAAGGCTGCGCAGAAGGCTATATCGCTCGTGGACTTAGTTGAGCGTTGCCACGCTGCCGAAAGTGCTATAGCGCAAAACGAGGCCGAATCATCGGACAAGGAGTATATATCGGTCAAGGCCGACTACAAGACCCAGTTAGTAAAGATTTCGGATATAGTCTATTTGGAGAGCGCGGGCGAGTATGTACGCCTACACATCGAGGGTAGTTCGACCATCACCACCCTCTTCCGCCTAAAGAATATGGAGACCTCATTGCCACAGGAGAGTTTCCTCCGTGTCCACCGCTCCTACATTGTAAACCTACGACGTATATCGAGTTACACCAAGGGTCGCATATTCCTCGACAATGGCGAGTATATCCCATTGGGCGAAAACTACAAAGAGCGTTTCTTCGAACACCTCAACCAGAACTTATAGGGCTGACATCAACCATCTTAAAACACAATAAAAAAATCACCTCAGAGAGACCTCCGAGGTGATTTTTCTTTAATCGCACCAACTTATTAGATTGGCAAGAAGGCAAGCAAGATACCTGCTGCAACAGCCGAGCCGATAACACCTGCTACGTTAGGACCCATAGCGTGCATCAACAAGAAGTTGCCAGGATTATACTGCTGACCTACGGTCTGAGATACACGTGCTGCCATAGGCACAGCAGATACACCTGCAGAACCGATAAGTGGATTGATCTTCTCCTTAGTGAACAAGTTCATAAACTTAGCGAGGAGTACGCCCGAAGCACTACCGAATGAGAATGCGATAATACCGAGGGTCAAGATACCCAAAGTCTGCCAGTTGAGGAACGAGTCTGCAGTTGCAGTTGCACCTACAGAGATACCTAAGAAGATGGTAACGATGTTCATCAACTCGTTCTGAACAGTCTTAGACAAACGCTCAGTAACACCACACTCCTTCATCAAGTTACCCAACATCAAGCAACCAATGAGTGGTGCTGCCGATGGCAACAAGATAGCGATGATGGCGGTGATAACGATAGGGAAGATAATCTTCTCGCGCTGTGACACAGTACGCAACTGCTTCATCTCGATCTTGCGCTCCTTTTCTGTTGTCAAAAGCTTCATAATAGGAGGCTGGATAACAGGAACAAGTGCCATATAAGAGTAAGCGGCAACTGCGATAGGACCCAACAAGTGTGGAGCGAGTTTCGATGTGAGGTAGATAGCCGTAGGACCATCAGCACCACCAATGATACCGATAGAACCAGACTCCCAGTAGTTGAAGCCCAAAGCCAACGCACCAAGGAATGTTGCAAAGATACCTACCTGTGCTGCAGCACCCAAAAGCAAACTCTTAGGGTTAGCGATGAGTGGACCGAAGTCGGTCATAGCACCTACACCGATGAAGATTAAGCAAGGATAGATACCCAACTTAACACCGAGGTAGAGGTAATCCAACAAACCTACATCCGAGCCAAGAGCGAAATCTGCCCAATGTACGTGGCCACCAGCGAACAACTCAGCGTGGAACATACCAGCACCAGGAAGGTTGGTGAGCAACATACCAAATGCGATAGGCATAAGCAACAATGGCTCGAACTTCTTAACGATAGCCAAATAGAGGAGTAGGAATGATACCAAGATCATCACTGCATAACGCCAGTCATCAACAAAGCCCTTGAAGCCTGCCTGACCAACGAAGTCAGAAATAGCCTTACCCACGCTGAACTCTGCGTCGATAGATGAGTTATCGCGACCCTGAGTACCCATTGCGACCTCAGCGACAGCAACTGCCTCCTCAACCACAGGGGCCTCAGCCTCCTCTACTACAACCTCTTCGCTAACCTCGCTGATAGCCATAACAACATCCTCCACAACCTCAGTCTCCTGAGCCACGGCAGGCATTGCTACGCTAAGCATAAAGGCTGCGAGAAGCAATGAGAAATAATTCTTTACACTCTTCATCTTATTTACAGTTAAAGAGTTAGTATTAAGCGATGTCGATAAGAGCCTCGCCCTGCTGAACTGCCTTACCCTCAGTAACGTAAATCTTCTTTACGGTACCAGCGCCTGGAGCCATAATCTCGTTCTCCATCTTCATAGCCTCCAAGGTCATAAGAACATCACCAGCCTTAACTGCCTGACCCTCCTTAACCTTGATCTTAGATACGTTACCTGGAAGTGGAGACTTGATAGATCCAGCATTGCCTGTAACAGGCTTCTCTGGCTCAACGAAATCGTTAGAAGAGCTTGAAGGCTTAACCTGAGCAATCTTAGGTGATACGATAGCCTCCTCCTTCTCGATCTGAACGGTGTAGCTCTTACCATTGAGTTCTACACGCGCAGTATTGCGCTCGATCTCCTCAACAATGGCCTCATAACCCTTACCGTCGATATTGAATTTAAATTTCTGCATAACTTAATTTTAATTTTAGAAGCTGTAATCAGCTTATACTATACTTATATAAATATATTAATAAACTTTCAAAACAGCTCCTATTACAGTTGCTTTGAAATATTACGCACCTGCCAAGCAGAAACATCGTGGTTCTGGCGGAAGGTCAATACATCACTCTCCTCATCGTGGCGATTGAAGAAGAGGTTTACAGCCATAGCAATGGCTGCAACCTCCTCATCAGTAATATCGTCAGATGATGTAGCTGTTGTGGGAACTACTGGCTTGCTCTTCTCAGCAAAGATAACTCCGAAGAGTTGCATAACGAAGATGAGCAACACAAGCACCACAAACACCAACAAGATGCTCACGAGTGCCATAATACCAGCATTTGCCCAATTGGTTGCAAGTATCATCATAACTTACTTAGTTTCTCAATTTACTACAATGGAATATTATTGTGACGCTTTGCTGGATTCTCCAAACGCTTGTTGCGCAATGACTCCAATGCACGAATCACACGGAAACGAGTGTTACGTGGCTCGATAACGTCGTCGATATAGCCGTAACGTGCAGCGTTGTATGGGTTAGAGAACTTGTCGCGGTACTCCTGCTCCTTCTCTGCAACGAACTTAGCCTTATCCTCCTTGTTCTCGAAACCTGCCAAAGCCTTAGCGTGCAATACCTCAACAGCACCACTTGCACCCATAACTGCGATCTCAGCAGTTGGCCAAGCATAGTTCACGTCACCACGGATGTGCTTAGATGACATAACGATATATGCACCACCGTAAGCCTTACGCAAAGTAACTGTTACCTTAGGTACTGTAGCCTCGCAGTAAGCGAAGAGCAACTTAGCACCGTGAGTAATAACGCCACCGTACTCCTGAGCAGTACCAGGCAAGAAGCCAGGAACGTCAACCAAAGTTACCAATGGAATGTTGAACGCATCGCAGAAACGTACGAAACGAGCAGCCTTACGTGAAGCGTTGATATCGAGTACACCTGCCATAAACTTAGGCTGGTTAGCGATGATACCTACACTCTGGCCGTTGAAGCGTGCGAAACCTGTGATAATATTCTTAGCGTATGCTGCTGCAGACTCCAAGAACTCGCCGTTATCAACGATAGCCTTAATAACCTCCATCATATCGTATGGCTTGTTAGGGTTATCAGGGATGATCTCGTTGAGGATATCCTCCTTACGTGCGATATCGTCGGTGCAAGGCTGATCTGGAACGAGTGCTGTGTAGTTCTGTGGCATATATGAGAGAAGGTCGCGGATAAGCTTCAAGCCCTCCTCCTCAGAATCTACTGCGAACTGAGCAACACCAGACTTTGTAGTGTGCATATTAGCACCACCCAACTGCTCCTGAGTTACATCCTCACCAGTAACGGTCTTTACAACCTTAGGACCTGTAAGGAACATATTAGATGTCTCACGACGCATAATGATAAAGTCAGTCAATGCTGGAGAGTAAACCGCACCACCTGCGCAAGGACCAAAGATAGCAGAGATCTGTGGGATAACACCAGAAGCCATTACGTTACGCTGGAAGATGTTAGCGTAACCAGCCAAAGCGTTTACACCCTCCTGGATACGTGCGCCACCAGAGTCGTTAAGACCGATGCAAGGTGCGCCATTACGAACTGCCATATCCATAACCTTGCAAATCTTGTCAGCCAAAGAGATTGACAAAGAACCTGCGGTAACGGTGAAGTCCTGAGCAAATACATATACCAAACGGCCAGCGATGGTACCATAACCAGTTACAACGCCATCACCAAAGGTATGCTTTGCATCCATACCGAAGTCATAGCAACGGTGAGTAACGAACATATCGAACTCCTCGAAGCTACCCTCATCCAACAACATAGCGATACGCTCACGAGCAGTATACTTACCCTTCTCGTGCTGCTTGTCGATAGCCTTCTGGCCACCACCCATACGAGCAGTTTGACGGTTATCCATCAACTTCTCAATCGCTTTCTGAATTTCGCTCATAGTGAAAAAGTTTATTTTTGATTAGTATTTTTCTTCTTAAACGCGGTAACAAAGTTCTGCGCTATAGCGAAGCAACCCCGTTAGCCGATTTTACTTATTCTTGTTCTCGCAAAGCTCAGTCAAGATACCCTGAGTAGACTTTGGGTGAAGGAATGCGATGGTAAGACCCTCAGCACCCTTACGTGGAGTCTTGTCGATAAGGCGGATACCGTGAGCCTCAGCGTCAGCCAACTGCTCCTCGATATTCTCACAAGCCAAAGCCATATGGTGAATGCCCACGCCCTTGTTCTCAATATACTTAGCGATAGTAGACTCTGGAGATGTTGGCTCCAACAACTCGATCTTAGTCTGACCCAACATAAAGAATGCGGTCTTAACCTTCTGGTCAGCTACCTCCTCGATAGCGTAACACTTTAGACCCAATACGTTCTCCCAGTAAGGAATTGCCTCCTCAAGGCTGTTTACAGCGATACCAAGGTGCTCAATGTGCGATACTTTCATAGTGTTTAATTTTTATAAAGTTTAACTTAATATTTTTTTGTTGTTATCGTTTCGATCTTATATTACAAAAATCACCCAAAGGTAGTCCAACTTTTTGAAACGACGAAATTTTTTCGACTCTTTTTTTACACTTTTTTAACGTAATCATCATATAACACAAAAAAGACCACTTGGCGCATATTACCAAGTGGTCTATTTCATAGAGGTCTCTTGTTTTACCACTCAATGAATTCTCCAAAACCCTTAAAAACACCCTTGATGGCATTACCCTTATCATCAACAGTGTCGATGGTGAAGATATATAGATCCGACTCTCCCTTCTCTACCTTCACACTACCCTCAACAAGTGGTGCGAAATCGACATATCCCGCCGTCATATACCAACTATTCTGAGATACAACATACTGGTCTCCAATATCCTCGGCCCAGCCTGGGATAAAATGACCAACTGATGTACCCTCGGTATAAGTTCCGCATATATCAGTAGCACCAAGCGCAAGTTGTAAATCTATCTGGAACTGATCACCTCGCTCCTCACCAGTTTCATAGTCGAGATACTCGAACAAATAGACCTGACAGGTATTGCAACCACTACCCAGCAAGTCACCAACGTAGGCACCTACAAAGACGCCATCCTCAATATCAAACAGATGATCAGATGTAAGTGTGCTAAGATTCTCAACAGGGCTACCACCACCCTGACCAGGGTCATAGCAAGGAATCTCCAACGAGCCTCTATACACTATGCGATGACGCTCATCATCATAGAAGTCTACTATGGCTTCGATACCACTCTTTGTAACAACAACCTTAGCACTGCTAAATGGAATCTCATCATAGTCGGAGTCACTGGTTATGGTCAAATTGCTGTATGCTGGGTCGATATCTCCGCTTACAAACATACTATTTTGAGTCTGAACGTATGTTCCCTCAGGAATAATTGCCGTCTCGCCATTGGCCGGTATATCGCTATACAAATCAAAGTAGTAGTACTCGCTATTTGGCTGCAAATACCCATCCGCGCTAAGGCCCGCAGTAGAGAGCACAACAGTATAACAGTATACGCCTTCGCCACCATAGTACAGACTTCCCGCAGTGGTCGTAGCCTCGTAAATTACATCAGAAATTGAGTGTTGCTTGATTGTAACTATACGCGACTCGTCGCCATAGTTAAGCACAATCGTACCTCGGCGATTCTCGACGGTGTCGTTTTCTCCGACATTATACGTAACACTCTGGCCTACACTAACATCTGTTATCCAATCAACACTACTCTTTGCAGTGAGCAACATACCAGATTGTGGATTCTCTATGGTGTAAGTAATCTCGCCACTACCGCCCTCTCTCTCAACCCAGATATCTGTGCCAGATGTAATGGTTAGTATTGGGTCGGCAACGGGGGTATTGGTGGGTGGCTCAGCCTCGCTACACGCAAACATAAGTAGCACGCACGCAAACAAAAAGGATAATCGTTTCATTGTTTAAAGTTTTAATGTTAAAGCGTAAGCAAAGATATCAATTTTATCACAAATAAAAAATTTTTGCTTTAAAAGATATACAACATCAAATTATTTTCAACTAAACGGTGCTTTATTGTCTATTTTTTTCGTATCTTCGCATAATTGATTTTTTCTGCAAGATATAAAACTATAAAAGTTATGTCATACACAAAGATTGAACACTACGAGAAGGAGTATCTTGATGCTCACCACGACAGCGCCCTCAACGTCACCGAAGGTGTCGAGGAGAAGCCCGTGGTAAATCCATATTTTGTTCGCAAGAAGCGTCGCCAGATGACTACTGACGAGTACGTAGCAGGTATCCTCGAAGGCAACATCACAATATTGGCTCAGGCCATCACTCTAATCGAGAGCAACAACCCCGTACACTATGCTCAGGCACAGGAGATTATCGAGCGTTGTCTCCCCCACTCGGGCAAGTCAGTACGCATCGGCATCACGGGTGTTCCTGGTGCTGGTAAGTCAAGTTTCATTGAGGCCGTCGGCAATATGGTCACCTCGTATAAACATAAGTTGGCCGTATTGGCTATCGACCCAAGTTCGGAGCGTAGCGGTGGCTCTATCCTCGGTGACAAGACCCGTATGGAGAGCATCTGCCACAACCCCGACATCTTTATTCGCCCTTCGCCCTCGGCAGGCTCATTGGGTGGCGTAGCACGTAAGACTCGCGAGACTATCGTACTTTGTGAGGCGGCAGGTTTCGACGTTATCTTCATCGAGACTGTGGGTGTTGGTCAGTCTGAGACTGCCGTACACTCTATGGTTGATATGTTTATGATGTTGCAGATTTCGGGTGCTGGCGACGAGTTGCAGGGTATCAAGCGCGGTATTATGGAGATGGCAGATATGATGGTTATCACCAAGGCCGATGGTGAAAATATCAAGAAGGCTGAACTCGCTAAGGCTCAGTACCAGGGTGCGTTAAAACTCTTTCCACTACCCGACTCTGAATGGCGACCAAAGGTCTACACTTGCTCATCACTCGAAGGTACAGGCCTTGAGGAGGTTTGGCAGGGGGTTGAGCAGTACCTACAACATATCGAACTCAACGGCTACTTCACCTCGAATCGTAACCGTCAGAATAAGTATTGGATGTACGAGACCATTAACGAGACCCTCAAGTCGAGTTTCTACAACAACCCAGAGATTGAGTCGCGTATGGAGGAGGTTGAGCGTCGCGTATTGGATGCCAAGTTATCGTCGTTCATCGCTGCCAAGGAGCTCTTGGACATATATTTTAAGAAATAACACGAACAACCTACGACTATGAGAAAGTATATACTACTAACCATCGCTACCCTCTTCGCCTTTGTGACCACCATCCAGGCTCAGGATAGCGAACATTTCCACTTCAAGGGCATCCCTATTGACGGAAGCCTATCGAAGTTTGGAAGCAGCCTTGTATCTCAAGGCTTTACGAAGATTAACAACAATACTTACAAGGGTAAATTTCTGCGTAATGAGGCTATTGTAGCCTTGGTTGGCGATGATGACAATATGATTTGGCGTGTCGCAGCGGTTATGCCATCCACAGATACTTGGAGCATCCTCGAATCGTCATTTAATGGCTATGTAGACCTCTATACAGAAAAGTATGGCGCACCTACCAAATTAAATAAGAGTTTTGCGGAACACACTGGAAATTCTGCATTTTCAAAGATGTACGCCATAGATAACGGAGAGTGCGAATACTATGCTATTTGGAATCTCAAGCAGGGCTCTATTGAGGTAAGGATTGTCAAGGGTAGCGACTATCTCGACGGCACTATCCGCATCGTTTACACAGACAACGCCAACAAGGAGGATGTTCGCAAGTCTGATTTAGACGAGATTTAACCCACACACTATGAAACGCATATTAGCAATACTCCTACCCATAGTAGCACTTTCGTCGTGCATAAGTGGAGAGTTCTTCAAGCTTCAAGGTGGCCATTTTGCCGAGATCGAAGCGAAGAAACTCCTCTATATTCCCGAAAGTTATGAGGCTATCGAGACCACTGTCGATAGCGCCCTGCTATCGGCATATAACGACCCTACGATTCTTGCCAATGCCTCCGAGATTGTTGATTTAAACAATAGGACTCTCTTCCTCGACAAGCAGTCGAGACAAAAGATTGAGAAGTATAAGAAGAATATAAAGAGTCGTTTAGCAGAACTCAACGAGGGCGAGTTCTTTGGCTGGGAGATTCGCCACCGTTTCAGGGCAAAGGACAACGATGGTCGTGCAGACATATTGGATATGCTCTTTATCAGCGACAAAGGATTCAACGAAAATCTCTTTACCGCAAGTTTGGACGTTGAGGAGCAGGGAGACTACTCGGAGATTATCGATTGCATCGATAGAGTCATTGCAGATGTCGATTTCGAAAACGAACTCGAAGAGTTTACCAACGACCTCAACGAGGCTATAAACGAGGTGATTAACGAGGTCAAAGAGATAGACTTCAACGAGATTGCTAAGGAAGTAGAAGAGGCTACCAAGGAGGTTAAACAAGAGGTTAAGAAGGCCGTGGAGGAGGTCAAGAAAATGGACAAGGATGCCATCAAGGAGAGTGTGCAGAGCGCAACCGACACTGGCAAAGAACTCGCTGAGACCGCCATTTATGAGGCAACAAAAATTATCGAGGAAGCGACCAACGAAATTACATCAAAACCAATTAACGAGGCTACCTCGAAACCTACCCCCTCAACACCAGCAAAAAAGAGGACCTCGCAAACCTCTTATAGCGACGACTATTTCGAGTACGAGACCAACACAAATACCATCGACAGCAATACACTGCTTGAGTTAAATGGACTTTAATTAAATGGTGATAACTAATTAAATGAGAATGGGATATTCAGTATCCCATTCTCATTTTTTAACATTTCATCCACTCGTTGCATCAATCTTCAAACTCGATAATGGTACCCGTAGCCGTATAGGTTATCTTTGACCAAAAAATATACACATTCTGAACACTCATCTTTACAGATACATTAACAAGCGCCTGAGAGCCTTTAAGATTTGCCACCTCAACAAGTTCTGCAACAGCAGTCTCCTTCAAAGCACGACGGCTCATACCACCAATACCCATAATATAGGTAGCACTCGCTTCGGCCGTAACATTGTCTACAACGTGATAATTGGCCTCTTGCAACACTACATTCGTTTGGATTAAGTTCACATTAGAGGTTAGGCTTGAGTGTACGCCACAACCAGTTAATAGCACCGCTGCTGCAACCATCGCAACAAAAATTCTAAATCTCTTCATAGTTCTTAATTATTAATTTATGATAAAAATTGTTCAAATCTAATCAAACATATCTAACACCACCCTATTCTCATTTTTTAATATCTCGTCCACTCGTTGCATCATCTTTTTCGATAAAACTGGACAGCCAAAACTACCTACTGTGGGGATGGGCCAGATGGGGAAAGAAGTGGTATGTTCCCAGCCGTGAAGTACCACACAGCGCGTACGAAGGTTGGAGTTCGACTCGTCCAACCCATCGAGACGATAGGCCACACCATACCTCCCTTCGTAACGCTCCGCAATAAGGGCGCGACCAATAGAGGAGAGGTGCGACCCATCCTCGTTAGAGACCCGTGCGTATGCCGAGCGCACGTGAGACCTCTCGCTACCGCTACCGTGGCTCACGGGGCAGATGAGTATAGGTTTCTCGCGCTCGAAATCCCACACCACAAACCTATTACGACCTGAATGGCGAGCGAGATCGATAAATATCGCTATGCGGGTGTTGTAGCCACGACACCGACACCACGCCCGAAGCATACAGACACGCTCCCTAATTCGCTTAACCATACAACTCTTTTAGCTCCTTCTCCAAGCGGGGCATACCTATAGCACCACGCTCCTTGATATGCACCACCTTATTACGTATCAGACTTATATCTGGCGAACCAGGATCAACCAGATAGATAGGGATCTCCCTGTTACGCACGTAATAGACCAACGATGCCGCAGGATAGACCGCCAACGATGTGCCAACTACAACAAGCACATCAGCCTGCTCGACAATACGACAGGCGGGCTCGAACATTGGCACACTCTCGCCAAAGAAGACGATATGTGGACGCAACAAAGCCCCATCCTCGCCACGCTCATCAAGTTTCTGCTCCCAACCCTCGTTGATGTCGTAGATAAGTTCTGGATTACTCTCGGAGCGCAACTTCATAAGTTCACCGTGAAGATGCAACACACGTGTCGAGCCAGCGCGCTCGTGGAGGTTATCCACATTCTGCGTGATGACACATACATCTGCCCACTTCTCCATCTCGGCAATAGCATAGTGACCACCATTAGGATTCTTCGTGAGAGTCTCACGCCTACGCATATTGTAGAAATCAATCACTTGGCTTCTATTATTTTTCAACGCCTCAGGGGTACAAACATCCTCAACACGGTAGTTTGCCCAAAGGCCATTGGCATCACGGAAGGTGGCTATACCACTATCGGCACTCACTCCAGCACCTGTAAAAACTACAATCTTTTTCATAACGATTCTCTCTTTTACTCTTCAAAGTTATAACTTTTTTATAAAAACTTAACACTACGACACCTTTTTTGCTATGAAGGATTGGCATTTTTAGCCAAAAGCACTACCTTTGCCCACAGTACACAAATATTATACGATGAAAAAATTACTCAAAAACCTCGGCGTATGGATAATCATTGCGATGGTTATCGGTGTTATCGTCGGTATCATTATGGGCCCTGAAGCCTCTATGTTCAAGCCTTTGGGCGACCTCTTTATTCAACTTATTAAGATGCTCGTTGTACCCCTCGTGTTGGTATCTATCATCAGTGGTGCATCGGCTCTTGGCGAGACAAAGTCGGCAGGACTCATCGGTGGCCTGAGCATCGCCTTTATGATTGTCACTACCGCCATGTCTATTGTTCTTGCCCTCTTCCTTGGCGAATTGTTTGAGCCAGGCGCTGCGGTCAATAGGGATACTGTAGCGACCCTTGCAGAGGGGTATGAAGTAGCTCAGCAGTCAGCGCCACAGAGTATGAACTTCTGGGACACTGTTATCGGTATGATTCCAGCCAACCCTATTCAGGCACTCACTGAGGGTAACATTCTACAAATCATCATATTCGGTCTCTTCTTCGGCTTTGGCATCTCTGCTTTAGAGAGCAACAAGCGCCAGAAATTGACCAATGGTCTCAATATGCTTCTCGACGCACTCATCTGGTGCATCGGCAAGGTGATGCTTGTGGCACCATTCGGTGTCTTTGGCCTTATCGCTGATGCTACGGGAACTTTCGGTTTCGACATCCTTATTCAGGTAGCCAACGTGCTTTGGATCGACCTTATAGCCGTACTTATCATCGGCCTCGGTCTCTACCCTGCGTGCGTATATCTCTTCTCGAAGGTTAAGATCAAGGACTACTTCCGCGCTATGGTTAAGCCTCAGGTTGTATCATTCTCTACAGCCTCTTCGTTGGCCACACTTCCAGTGAATATGAACGCCTGCGACGAGATGGGTATCTCGAAGCAGACGTCGGGCTTCGTACTCCCATTGGGCGCAACAATCAATATGTCGGGTAATGCCATCTACTACGCCCTCTTGGCAACATTCTTTGCGCAGTTCTATGGCATCGACCTACAGATGGCCGACTACGTATCTATCACCATTGTCTGCACCCTTGGTGCTATTGGTCAGGCAGGTGTCCCAGGCCCTACCCTCCTCGCTGCTGCAGTTTTGGCTGCTGCGGGAATTCCACTCGAGGGTCTTCCACTCTTCTACGCTTTGGACCGTGTATTTGATATGATACGCACAACGCTCAATATCACGGGCGATGCAGCTTGTGCCGCTGTGGTAGACCGCTTCGCTCAGCGTAAGTAATACACCACAACATACAACAAACCAAAGGGCTGTTCAATCGTTAGAGTTGAACAGCCCTTAGTTTCTATCACCACACTTCCACTTATTCTCGCTTTCGGTGGTTACACTCCTTGGTACACCCCGAGCAGTCGCACTGAGGCCCACAATGGAAGAAGTGCCACAACTTATGGATTATGACTATACCTACGATTATGGCAATGATGACAACAGCCACATCTTGCCAATGAGCAACTATATAATCCATAGCGTAAGGTGGTATGCTACGTAGGAGATAACCCACGCAATAGCGGTATTATAGATTGCCGAGCCTACGGCCCATCGCCAATTGAGTTCAGAACCTATGGCGATGATAGTCGCCAAGCAAGGGAGATAGAGCAACGAAAAGATAAGGAAGGCTACAGCCGTAGGGAGCGACATATCACGTGCTATACGCCTACTTACATCCACCGATAACTCCTCATCACTCTCTGGCTCTACATCATCAGGCTCAGCATACAACACATTCATCGTACTCACGACAATCTCCTTGGCAGGGATACCCGAAATAAGCGCCACAGTAGGTTGCCATCCCATATCCATAGGGGAAAACACTGGCTCGCAGAACTGGCCGATACGACCGATATACGACTCCTCGTACCTATGTGTCTCAACACCCATATCGTCAGTCGTGCGTGGGTAGTAACTCAACAGCCAGATGACCACCGAGGCGATAAGAATCAAGCCTCCCATCTTCTTGATATACTGCGCGCACTTGGTCCACATATGTCTTACGGTGGTAATGAGCATTGGGACTCTATATGGCGACAACTCCATAACAAATGGGGCCTCTTGTTCTCTAAACATAAACCTTCGCATCAGGCGAGCCGAGATAACAGCCAGAGCCATACCGAAGATATAGAGTAGGAAGAGTGCCGTTCCTGCGTGATCGGGGAAGAAGATGCCGACAATCATCATATAGATAGGTAGACGAGCACTACACGACATAAATGGCACAACCATAATTGTAATTATGCGCGAGGTGGTACACTCGATAGTGCGACACGCCATAACGGCTGGCACGTTACATCCAAAGCCCATAACCATAGGGATAAACGACTTGCCGTGGACACCCATACGGTGCATAACCTTATCCATAATAAAGGCTGCACGAGCCAAATATCCCGAATCCTCAAGGAAGGAGATGAAGAGGTAGAGAATCATTATGTTGGGCAGGAAGACCAAGACACTTCCCACGCCATTAATCACACCATTGGTGAGCATATCGCGCAGAGCGCCCTCACCCATAGCACTATGGACCACGTCATAGAGCCACTCTACACCCATCTCAATCCACTGCTGTGGGTAAGCTCCGAGGGTAAAGGTGCAGTAGAACATAAACCACATCAAGGCAAAAAAGATGGGGAAGCCCCAGATGCGATGTGTAACAATGGCATCAATCTTATCGCCAATTGTATTACGCTGGCGTACAGCAGCGGTATAGGTCTCCTTAAGAGCACCCGAAATAAAGCCATATTTCTGACCTGCCAAAGCAGTCTCTATATCCTCGCCAAGGGCCTGTTCTATATTTGTTCTGGCACGCTCGGCCATACCCTTCCAACGTGTGAAGTGTGGTGCAGACTCAAGCATCTCGACCACCTCCTTATCGCCCTCAATCATCTTTAGGGCGAAGTAGCGTGGCGGGAAGTGTGCAGTGAGTTCTTCGCGATAGTGGCGCATATCGTTGTTCAGAGGCTCCAACTCCTCCTCAATCACCGAGCCATAACCGATATGGATATGGCGCACACGAGAATCACTATTTTCGTAGACCGCAATCACAGAATCTAACAACTCCTCAAGCCCCTTGCCCGAAGGTGCAACAACGGGAACAATAGGCACACCAATCATCTCTCCCAACGCCTCGTGATCAAATTTAGCACCGCTACGCTCCATCTCGTCGTACATATTCAGTGCGATGACCATCTTGGGGCTTATGTCGATAAGTTCGGTAGTAAGGTAGAGGTTGCGCTCGAGATTCGACGCTACAACCGTATTGACAATCACGTCGGGGGTGTTGTCGATGATATGTTTGCGAACATAACGCTCCTCGGGCGAATAGGCCGAAAGTGCGTATGTTCCAGGCAGATCTGTAATCTCTATCGTATAGCCCTTGTACTTTAGCGAGCCATACTTAGCATCCACCGTAACTCCGCTATAGTTACCCACGTGTTCGCTACGGCCACAGAGGGTATTGAAGAGCGAGGTCTTGCCAGAGTTGGGGTTTCCAACGAGGCCCACACTGATATGGTTATGACTGCTACGCACAGCCTCGCCAAGGGTTACATCGTCGGCAACAAGGGTTGAGAGGTCGGGCTGAATAAGTTTTACGGCCTCGGCTCGCGTCATCACCACAATCATCTCGGCCTCCTTGCGACGCAAGGATATGTCGTAGCCCATAATGTGGTACTCGATAGGGTCTTTGAGTGGAGCATCGAGGACTACGGTGACCTCCTGTCCCTTAACAAAACCCATCTCCATTATGCGACGTCTAAAACCGCCATAGCCAAGCACCTTGACTACGGTAGCACTCTCTCCAGTTTTAAGTTCACTTAGACGCATATATTCTTTTTATTTCTCTTATTGGCGACAAAGGTATAAAATATCGTTTTTTTATACAATCCCCATAATTAGGGATTTTACACTAATCCTATCTTAGACGTATAAGTATAAAGGCGTAGGAAGTAGTGATTTGTCGGATAATCACTATATTAAGGTCGAAAAAAGAGAGTAAAAAATTTGCAAAACAAAAATATTTTATAACTTTGCATAACGAAAAACCTTATAAAACATTTACAATATGAAGACATTAGTAGAGAACATTGCTGCTCAGTATGAGGCTTTTGCTACAAACGCAGCATTGCAGATTGAGAAGAACAACAAGGCTGCTGGCACACGCGCTCGTAAGGCTGCTTTGGAGCTTTCTAAACTCTTGAAGGAGTTCCGCCAGGTTTCTGTTGAGGAGTCTAAGAAGTAATTTTTAAGTTCGTAAAGGGCTGAAAAAGAGGTCGTTCTTCTTCAATTCCCAATACCAACATTCCCGATGTGTATGTATGTTACACATCGGGATTTTTATTGTGTTATAACCCCTCTAAAAAAATCTATTTGCTTATAAGCAAAAAAATTCATATCTTTACGTGCTTAATATTATAACACAATCGTTTGAGAAATTATGAAAACAGGCGAAATACAGCGACTCAAAGTTAATAGAATATCAGATTTTGGTCTTTACCTTATCGACGACGAGGGTGTGGAGGTTTTGCTCCCCAACCGCTTTACTCGTCTCGATATGAAGGAGGGCGACGAGGTAGATGTCTTTGTCTATCACGACTCCGAGGATCGTCTCGTAGCCTCTACCGAGCAACCACTCATCAAGGTTGGAGAGGTAGCAGCGCTTAAGGTCGTGGACAAGAATATCCACGGAGCATTCCTCGATTGGGGTCTCTCGGGCAAACACCTCTTCCTCCCAAACCGCAACCAGCAGGGAGGTGTCATTGCAGGCCAGAAGAGCGTGGTCTATATGTACGTAGATGAGCGTACAGGTCGTTGTGTGGCAACTAACAAGATTAAGCCATTCATCTACAACGACGATCCACTAACGGTAAAGGTTGGTGACGAGGTAGATACCTTTATCGCTTACGAGACCCCTATTGGTTTCCGTGTGGTTATCAACAACCGCCACTGGGGTATGATATACAAGAACCAACTCTTCAAGCCTGTTCGCATTGGCGAGCATCACCGTGGTTGGATTCGTAAGATTACCGAGGATATGCGTATCGACCTTAGCCTTCAGCAGCAGGGTTTGGCCGAGGTTGAGACATCCGTAGTACGTCTTGAGGCACTCCTCAAAGAACACGGAGGTGTGCTTGGCGTAAACGACCGAAGCGAGCCACAGGAGGTAGCACGTCTTACGGGTATGAGCAAAAAGGTATTTAAGAGATGTTTGGGTATGTTGCTCAAGCAGAACAAGGTGCGCCAGACAGAGTTTGGCATCGAGGTTATTAAGTAGTCGAAAACTTATACAATGGCACTAAAGACCGCAGAGAGGGTTTCACGTGAGGTCAGCGACAACTACGTCTTTCAGCGCTCACGCCTTGCATACGTAGAGGCATCTAAGTTGGTTTCGGGGCAGGTTCTCGAGATCGGCACAGGCACGGGCTATGGCGTAGATATCATCGCACCCTGCGTGGAGAGGTTTGTAACCATCGACAAGACCCGCTCTGAGGATTTGGGCATAATGCCCGAAAACGTAACCTTCAAGGAGGCTTGCGTACCTCCTCTCCCATTCGACGACGAGAGTTTCGACTATGTTGTATCGTTCCAAGTGATTGAACATATACGCAAGGATAGAGAGTTTGTCAAAGAGGTACACCGAGTGCTAAAGCCTGGGGGCAAGTTTATAGTTAGCACCCCAAATAGACCGATGTCCATAACTCGCAACCCTTGGCACGTGAGGGAGTACACTATTGCGGAGTTTAGCAAGTTGTTCGATGGCTTTACCGAGGTAGAGGCTCGAGGTGTGGAGGGTAACAAACGAGTGTGGGAGTACTACACCAAAAACCGAGAGTCGGTAAATCGCATTATGCGCTTCGACATATTGCGTATGCAGTGGTGGTTGCCACGTTGGATATTACAGATACCATACGACATCCTCAACCGCATAAATCGTCGTCGTCTGCACAACCAAAACAGAGACCTAACCGAGGGTATTGCGATGAGCGACTACGCCCTCACAGCGGCACACGAGCGCTGTTTTGACCTCTTCTATATAGTTACAAAGTGATGAAACAGCGTATTGCCATAGTACAACGAGACATCATCTGGCGAGATGTCGAAGCCAACCTCAAGGCCTTGGAGAAGATATTCCAGAGCATTGAGGCAGACGTCATCGTGCTATCCGAGATGTTTCAGACGGGCTTCGTCGTCGAGCCTAAGGAGATTGCCGACGATGGCACTACCCTACGCTGGATGCAACATATAGCCCAAAAGTTCGATACAGCCATTGTTGGCTCAGTGGCAACGAGCGTGGAGGGTAAATACTACAACCGTCTCTACTTCGTTATGCCCGACGGCAAGGTGGAGTGGTACGACAAACACCACCTCTTCAGCATTGGTGGCGAGGCCGAGCGATATACAGCAGGCTCGGAGCGCAAAGTGGTACACTGGCGAGGTATCGACTACCTCTTAGAGATATGCTACGACCTACGCTTTCCAGTATGGAGCAGATGTCGTGGCGACTACGACGCAATAATCTACTCGGCCCTCTGGCCAAAACCACGACGCGAAGTGTGGAAGACACTCCTTCGTGCTAGAGCGATAGAGAATCAGGCATACGTGATTGGCGTAAACCGTACGGGCGTAGAGCCAGGCCTGGAGTACAGCGGAGACTCGGCCATCATAGATTACCGAGGCTGTACTATGGTGGATATGGCAGCGAACGAGGGTGTAGAGGTTGTGGAGATAGATAGTGAGGCTCTCGTTGCCTTCAGGGCGAAGTTCAACGTGGGTCGCGATGCAGATAGTTTTAACATAGGATAATTGAGAATATATGAGCGTAAATGAGATAGTTCTACTCCTTGGTTCTGGAATCTTGGTGGGTATCATCAACACCTTGGGTGGTGGTGGTTCGGTGATCACTATGTCACTCTTTATGGCTATGGGTATGCCTATCGCCTTGGCTAACGGTACTAATCGTATCGCCGTTCTGTTGCAGAACCTATCGGCAACAGTGGCCTTCTTGCGCAAGGGTATGCTCCACGTCAAGAGCGGATTGTTACTCTCCATCCCAGCAATCATTGGTAACATCTTCGGTGCTATGGTGGCTACGGAGGTGAGCGAGTCGGTGTTCAAAATATGCCTTAGCATAGTGCTTGCCATAATCCTCATATACCTTATCTTAGGCAAAGATAAACAGCAAGTTACAGGTGGCCACGGCCTATCAATCAAGTGGTGGCACTACATCTGGTTCTTTATCATAGGTTTCTACGGTGGTTATATCTACATTGGTCTTGGCTTCTTGATTTTGGCCATCACCATCTGGACTATGGACCTCGACATCATCACTGCAAACGTCATCAAGGGTTTTGTGATATTCCTCTCTACCCCATTCGCCTTGGCCGTATTCGTCTATAACGGACAGGTGGAGTGGATGGCAGGTTTATTGCACGGTGCAGGTAACATCATCGGTGCGGTGATGGCATCGCATTGGGCAATGAGTTGGGGTGTCAAGTTTGTACGTTGGTTCACCCTCGCTATCATTGTGATCTTCTTCATAGATCTTATGGGTTGGATATCTTTACAATCGCTTCTATCGCACCTTTTATAACAAGAGTCTATGGCAAAGAAGTCTATTGAGGTGACGGGAGCGCGTGTCCACAACCTTAAGAATGTCGATGTATCCATTCCACGTGACTCCTTGGTCGTTATCACGGGCCTCTCAGGCTCTGGAAAGTCCTCCCTGGCATTCGACACCATCTACGCCGAGGGACAGCGTCGCTATATGGAGACATTGTCGGCCTACGCACGCCAGTTTGTGGGAAATATGGAGCGACCAGATGTCGATCACATCACAGGCCTAAGTCCCGTAGTGGCTATCGAGCAGAAGACAACAAACAAGAACCCTCGTTCAACGGTGGGTACCGTCACCGAGATAAACGATTTCCTACGTCTGCTCTATGCTCGTGCCTCGAGAGCCTACTCACCACGCACGGGAGAGCCTATGGTGCGCTATAGCGACGAGCAGATTTGCAACCTTATGATTAACGGTTTCGACGGCCGTCGCGTAGCCTTCCTCGCCCCCGTAGTCAAGGGTCGCAAAGGACACTACCGCGAACTCTTCGAGACGATGCTCCGCAAGGGCTATATCTACGCTCGCATAGATGGAGAGATACGCGAGATATCGTCGGGAATGAAACTCGACAGATACAAGATACACACTATTGATATGGTCATCGATCGCCTTGTCATTGGTGAGGCTCACCGCGACCGTATGATGACATCGCTTGGCGAGGCAATGAAGCAGGGCAACGGTACAATGATGCTCTACGACTACGGCACCGAGGGCATACGCTACTACTCGCGCAACCTTATGTGCCCCACCACGGGAGAGGCCTTCGAAGAGCCACAACCACACACCTTTTCGTTCAACTCACCCAAGGGTGCTTGTCCCTCGTGCAATGGCCTTGGTGAGCGTGCCGTCTTCGACATCCGCAAGATAATACCCGATGGGGCGCTCTCAATTCGTGAGGGCGGTATCGAGCCATTAGGTAAGTACCATAGCAACCTCCTCTTTGCTATGATGGAGGTCTTGGGTCGTCGTTACGACTTTACTATTGACGACCCCGTAGATGATATCCCCCAGGAGGGTATGAATGCCATTCTCTATGGCGACTCGGAGCCTATGACCATCAATCTCTCGGAGTTTGGTGGCTCGGGTGGTACGTCGATGACGCAGTGGATGGGTCTGTCGGAGTGGTTACTCCGCAACATCGACGAGGAGTCGAAGCGCGGTGAGAAGTGGCGAGAGCAGTTCTTAGTAAGGGAGGTATGCCCCACCTGCCAAGGCTCACGCCTTAAGGCTGAAGCCCTCTACTTCCGTATCGGAGATAAGAATATAGCCGAGGTCTCGGCAATGTCTATAACAGAGTTCAAGGAGTGGATTTCGCATATCGACGACCTTCTTGATAGCAAGGAGCGCACCATAGCACGTGATATAATCAAAGAGATACGTGAGCGTACCGGTTTCCTCGTGGATGTCGGCCTCGGCTACCTATCCCTATCGCGCGCCTCACGCACCATATCGGGAGGCGAGGCCCAGCGCATACGTCTTGCTACGCAGATAGGCTCGAAACTCGTGAACGTACTCTACATCCTCGACGAGCCAAGCATCGGTCTTCACCAGAGGGATAACCAGCGCCTCATATCGAGCCTCAAGCAACTACGCGATGCCGGCAACTCGATAATCGTCGTAGAACACGACGAGGATATGATGCGCTCGGCGGACTACATCGTCGATGTCGGCCCATTGGCGGGTCGTCGTGGTGGCAAGATTGTAGCCACGGGAACATACGACGACATCTGCAAGAGTAACAGCATCACGGCAGACTACCTCACTGGCCGCAGACGCATAGAGCCACCAGCATCCCTACGCCCAGGAAATGGCAACTACCTCACCATACGTGGTGCTAAGGGTCACAACCTCAAGGGTGTAGATGTATCAATACCATTGGGTAAGTTTGTCTGCATAACCGGTGTTTCGGGATCGGGAAAGTCCTCTTTAATAAATGGCACACTCCGCCCAATACTCTCACGACACCTATATCGCTCGTTCGATCAGCCACTAAAATATGAGTCGATAGAGGGTATGGAACATATCGACAAACTCGTGGTTGTGGATCAGTCCCCCATTGGCCGTACACCAAGGAGCAACCCCGCGACATATACCAACGTATTTAGCGACATCCGAAAACTCTTCGAGATGACTCCCGATGCACAGATTCGTGGATATAAGGCTGGTCGCTTCTCATTCAATGTCAAGGGCGGCCGTTGTGAAGAGTGTCGTGGCGCAGGTCATCAGACTATAGAGATGAACTTCCTGCCCGACGTATATGTCAAATGCCGCGCGTGTGGTGGCAATAGGTATAACCGTGAGACTCTGGAGGTTAAGTACAAGGGCAAGAGTATCAACGACGTACTCAATATGACTATAAATATGGCTGTTGAGTTCTTCGAGCATATTCCATCCATACACCAGAAGTTGCGCGCCATTCAAGAGGTTGGTTTGGGCTACCTCACTTTAGGACAGCCCTGCACAACACTCTCGGGAGGTGAGTCGCAACGCATAAAACTCGCCACGGAGTTATCCAAGCGCGAGACGGGTCGCACACTCTACATCCTCGACGAGCCAACAACGGGACTCCACTTCGAGGATATTAAGCAATTGCTCGACGTAATAAATCGCTTGGTAGATTGCGGAAATACGGCCATCGTGATTGAACATAACCTCGACGTAGTGAAGGTTGCCGACTGGATTATAGATATGGGTCCTGAGGGTGGCTCTGGTGGTGGCAATGTCGTGGTGGAGGGTACTCCAGAGAAGGTTATGAAGTGTAAGGAGAGTTATACGGGATACTACTTGAAGCAGATGGCCGACCATAGCGACACACCTGCCTCAAAGTAGAAAATCGGACTAAATAGCCAGCAGATTACCAGTATATTGCACACTATTATAATAAGGTGAACTTATTGTAAGTAGTGCGCCACCATAGTGTGAGTATATCTCAAAGGTAAAGGTGTAGGTGGTTGATGAAAACATCGTCGTACTAAAGGTCACGCTCCACCCATCGTGGGTCTGCTCGACGGTATAACCAGTAACATCGGGCAATACGTAGTTGAAAAGTACAGGGTAATAGGGAGGTGTGAAGCCCTTGATAAAAGGAATGCAGACATCCACAGCATCACTCCACACTACAACCTCATAGGAGGGATTCATCAAATTACGCATAATACCTGCAGGCATCTGTTGCATCGTCTGTGGCACAAACCGATAGTTGTGCGACAACACCAACGAATCAACAAATTTCTCGTAGTTAGCCAAACGCTCGGCACGTCGCTGTTGGCGAGCCTCCTGCTGTGCTGTACGTTGCGACTGACTCTTCACCGTGGCATCCTCCTCGGCATCAAGCACCCAAGCGACACCCGTCACAAGGATAGCGATAATTGCTACTGTAGTAAGTATTGGTTGTCTCATAAAAAAAGATGTTTGTTATCCCAAGGGACAACAAACACCATACCAACCACTCTGGAAGCCAAAGGTTTAATCAGCCTGAGAATCCTCCTCACGTCGCTTATCGTTCTTACGCATAAGTTTGCGGATTGACGATGCGAGGTTTTGTGGCTCTATATTACGCTTAATCTGTGAGTCGTGGGCCAAAGATATGCGACCTGTCTCCTCCGAAACAGCAATAACAATAGCATCCGATACCTCACTCATACCCAACGCAGCACGGTGGCGCATACCATAAGACTTAGGCACATCCTGCTGGGTGGAGGGCAACACACACTTCGCTGCCACTACCCTATTGCCATTGATGATTACCGCACCGTCGTGCAACGGAGCATTCTTAAAGAATATATTCTCCAAAAGCGCAGTAGAGACCTTAGCGTCGATAGCAATACCACTCTCCTCGACAATACCCAAGTCGTTCGACTGCTTGATGATAATCAATGCACCCACCTTCTCGGCACCCATCTCCTGGCATGCAAGCACGATAGGATCGAGATCTATGGTCGATTCATTCTTGCGGTTGCGAAAGTTGAAGATGCGAGAGAGCCACTCGAAACGCTCACGCTGGCGACCAATTGCTTGCAGGAAGTGACGAATCTCGGGCTGGAAGATGATGAGTATGGCGATGACACCGACCGAGATGATCTGGCCGAGGATGGTAGAGAACAACACCAGGTTGAAGGTCTTAACAAGTATCCACACGAGGTAGATAACAAAGATACCTACCATAATATATGGCGCACTCGTACCCTTCATTGCTCTATACATACCAAAGAGCAACGACGCTACCAACACGATATCAATGACATCAACAAAGGTAAATGGTATGAATCCCATTATCAAAAAGGTTTATTAATATTGCTATTTATATCAACGGTGCGAAATTAATAAAAAAAGCCGACATACCAAAGTGTAAGTCGGCAATTTTTCGATTGTTTTACTCCTAACTATAAAGCCTCAGCCTCGTAAAGTTCATCAACCTTCTTGAGGACTACATCCGAGATGTTGAGTGTAGGGTCAGCATCAACTACAGATACTGCATTGATAATCATCTTATAGCGCTTGTCGGCATTAATCTCGTCGAGAGCCAAACGAGTAAGCTGCTGGAAGCGGTTCATCAACACAGCCTGCTCCTCGGTCAAAGCCATCTCCTCCTCCTGCAACTTCTGACCCTCGGTCTGAACTGTAGACTGAAGAGCGTTCATACGAGTCTGGATAGACTCGCCCTTCTTCTGCAAATCCTCCTGCTTCTGCTGAGCATTGAGAGTGGTGATGAGGCCCTTCTCGTAGTCCTGCTGGAGTTTCAAGGCATCAGACTGTAACTTATTGTACTCGTTAGCCAAGTTCTGCTCCTTCTTTGCCCAACCCTCCTGAGTGGTTGTAGCACGCTGCTGGAACTCCTTTACCTTGGTCTCAAGAGCGCTACCCTCAGTAGCATACAACTTGCTCGATGCCATAATATAATCGAGGTCTACGAATACTACATCGCCACTTGCTACACACTCCACGGTGCGAACCTCGGTGGTATCGCTCGATGTTGCAACCTTATCCTCATTGTTGGTTGAAGTGCCTGTGCAAGAGGCAAACAACGACGATAGTGCAACTACAAACAAAATGCTCTTTTTCATACTTTCTATCTCAATTTTTAGTTAATTTTCTCAATTCAAAATACAAAGGTAAGAAAATTTATTTAATTTTGTAGAAATTTTGGATGTTTTTATTTTTAGCAACAACTATATGTACGAATATATTACTGGACACGTTGCCGAGGCAACACCGACCTACGCCGTTATTGAGGCTGGTGGCGTGGGCTACTTTATCAACATATCGCTCAAAACCTTCACCGATATCGAACACTCGGAGCAGACCCGCCTATTCACTCACTTCATTGTCAGGGAGGATGTTCAGACCCTCTTCGGCTTCTCCTCAAAGATTGAGCGAGAGTTGTTCCGACGACTAATCAGCGTTTCGGGCGTGGGTGGAAATACGGCACGAATGATACTCTCTACATACACCCCTCAGGAGTTGCAAAATATCATCGCTACGGAAAATGCTAAACTCCTCAAAAACGTCAAGGGTTTAGGACTCAAGACCGCACAAAAGATTATCGTAGAACTCTCGGGCAAGATGCTCGAACTCGCTGGTTCGGATTCCACAACTACCTCAGTACCAAGCAAAGAGGTTGCTTCGGGCATATACGACGAGGCCTTGGCAGCACTCAGTATGCTCGGCTTCCAGAAGTCGGCTTCGGAGAAGGTGCTTCGTTCGATTCTCAAGGAGAGCCCCACTATGGCTGTGGAGGATGTTATCCGCCACGCCCTAAAGCAACTTTAGACTCGATAGATACAAACTACATACCTCATACCTTTTG
The DNA here is from genome assembly GCA_017555905.1 of Alistipes sp. Lineage (GTDB taxonomy): Bacteria > Bacteroidota > Bacteroidia > Bacteroidales > Rikenellaceae > Alistipes. Next base: position 68,776 of record JAFZFP010000016.1, read on the forward strand.
GCACCATTTTTTATCAAAAAAGTGGTGCTTTATAAAATAATTTGTATCTTTGTGCGATATATATCTATGTATGAGACGCATTGAAAAAATATACTATATCGCGGTTGCCGTCTTGGCTACCCTCTTTGCTGTGGCGTGTAGCAACGAGAACGACAGCGTGCTAACGCAACAACAGACTAACATAGAGAGGTATCTCAAGAATAGCCATAGCCCTCGCCTCATCAACGAGGAGGAGATTGCACAGTCTATAGAGGAGGAGCCACAGTTCTACACCCGTTGGGGCTTGAACATCTACCGCTACATAGCAACCTACTACGACGAGGGACGTCAAGATAAACCAGAGATTAGCCTCGGCACAACTTTCGACATCACATACACAGCATACATCTTCACGGGCAACAAACCTAAGGTTCAAGATATGTATGCCACAAACGACGAGGAGTCTATCGAGGAGTTGAGAGCATTGGGACTCAACACCACCTACGAGTGGACCACTGATCCGATGCGTATAACATTGGGTGAGACGGAGTTGATAAGTGGACTTGAGACCGCCTTGCAGGGGTGTCGCGAGGATGACGAGGTGGAGATATACCTCACCTACGAATCAGCCAATGGCAAACATTATGTAGGCAAGGTACCAAGCAAGTCACCCGTGATGTGGATGATTAAAATTGTAAACGTAGAGTAAGAGATATGAGAAAACTGCTTTTAGGAATAGTGCTTTTCGCGGCGACACTAACATCGTGTATCAAAGAGCCCGAAGTACCATATACCGAAATTGAACAACGCTCACTACGCGCCTGGATGGAGAAGTACCACAGCGACTTGGTGGACAACTACCAAGAGGAGGGTGGATACTATGTCGAGGTATTGGAGCGTGGCGTAGCCGACTCACTCCCCATCTCAGGAAAAGATGTATGGGTATGGTTTGACTTTACGGCACGCAACCTCAGCGGAAATGTTCAAGAGACCCGCAGTTATGAATTGGCTACACAACTCGGCACCTACACCGACTACACACACTACGTTCCCGCCTACCGCTTCAGTGGCAAGGATAGCCATACTCAGATGGAGGGCACATATTTGGCGACATTCAACAAACTCAACATCCGCAACCAGGAGAGTGGACAGATGGAGGAGTTTGAGGTGCGCTACGGCACAAAACTACGTCTATACCTACCATCATCTATCGTAGGTAGCACATCATCGACCAACGATGGTGGTTACGAGGGAGACTACTCGTCAGACGTATCGAAGCCAATGATTGTCGATATGCGCATTTGGGGCCACGTAAACAACCCCGTAGCATACGAGGGTAATCGTGTGGAGAGTTTCGCAAAGACCAATGGTGGTCTCTGCTACGAACATAAAGCAAAAAAGGAGGAGACAGAGGCTAAGAGTCTATATCGCAGGAATATAACTCGTAGTGGTGAAGAGCAGGTGGAGGTAGATACTCGTCCGCTGGAGTTCTACGACGGCCGTTGGCACCAGCCTCTCGACACCGTTGCACATCTGCTCGTAAACTACACATACAACCCTGAGCGTAGTCTCGATTTTAAGGGTGCAATCTCAGCCGATACGGCAATGTACTCTACCGAGAGTGAGTATGTGGGAGGCAAGATCTACACCAACGGTGTTTCAGACGTAGATCGTCGTATCGATGCAGCACTCTTGGAGCGTTTCGGCAAAGGTATCGACACTGAAAACATCCTTGAGGCGGACTCAATCACAAAGAAGACGACAGCAAAAATTTGGTATATCGGCCGTTTCCTCGATGGCTTCATCTTCGACACAAACATCGACGAGGTGAAGGAGATTATCTATGGCGAGGTCGCTACACCAGGCGAGGCGCTCTCGTTCAACACCACAGACAACGAGGAGAATAGTTATATCTTGGCGTGGGAGTACGCCATCCCTACCCTACGATTGGGTCAGTGGGCTGCCATCCTCACCGTATCGACATACGGCTATGGTCTAAGTGGCAAGATTGGCTCGCATAAATCGACGACAACGACTGATTCGTCATACTACGACTACGCCAACTACTACAACTATATGAACTATATGAATAGTATGTATGGCTATGGTTACGGCGGTATGTATAACTCGGGCTACTATGGTTACAATCCATACTACTACGGCTACGACTACACAAACACTTCTCAGGGTACTACAACAACCGTAACAACGACCTCCTCGGAGATTCAATCATACGCTCCATTGCTCTTCCAGATATTCGTGGAAAAGTAGTTTCAACCGAGAGAGGGGCATACTAAATTTAATGTGGCTACGCTAACTTAATAGTTAGGTGGCCACACTCTTTTTATATATAGGTGTCGCATAAAAAGACAACATTCAAGGGTAAAAAGGCAGAATAACACCCACGAAACGAAAAATAGAAAAAAATATTTCAAAAAAATGTAGGTAGTTTGCGAAATTATATGTACATTTGTTTGGTTAATTCCGTGAAATGATTAAACCAACAATTTAACAATCTATAAAACTACTGTCGTATGGCAAAAATCAAAGGAACAGTTGTCGTCGATGTTGAGCATTGCAAGGGTTGTGGTGTATGTGTTGCATCTTGCCCCACACAGACGCTCGGTTTATCGACTGAAGTAAACGGCAAGGGTTATCCCTTCGCTATTATGGTTGAGCCGGATAAATGTACTGGTTGCGCTTCTTGCGCCATTATCTGTCCGGATAGTTGTCTAACGGTGTATCGCCAAAAATTCGAGTAAGCTATGGCAGAGAAAGAGGTAAAACTTATGAAAGGCAACGAGGTGATTGCTCACGCAGCAATTCGCTACGGTTGCGACGGCTATTTCGGCTACCCTATCACTCCACAGTCGGAGGTTATGGAGACCCTTATGGAGGAGAAGCCTTGGGAGACTACCGGTATGGTTGTTCTTCAGGCAGAGTCTGAGGTATCTTCAATCAATATGGTATATGGTGGTGCATCTACAGGTAAGCGCGTGATGACCTCTTCATCATCTCCTGGTGTCAGCCTTATGTCAGAGGGCTTGAGCTACCTTGCAGGTGCTGAGCTTCCTTGCGTTATCGTAAACTGCCAGCGTGGTGGTCCAGGTCTTGGTACTATCCAGCCTTCACAGTCTGACTACTTCCAGGCTTGTAAGGGTGGCGCACACGGTGACTTCCACCTTATCGTTTTGGCTCCTAACTCAGTTCAGGAGATGCACGACTTCGTTGCTGATGCTTTCGACCTCGCGTTCAAGTATCGCAACCCTGCATTGATCCTCGCTGACGGTGCTATCGGCCAGATGATGGAGAAGGTTGTTCTTGCTCCACAGCGTCCTCGTAAGACTAAGGAGGAGATCGCTGCAGAGTGCAAGAGCTGGGCTTTGATCGGTAAGACCGACGACCGCGAGCGCAATGTTATCACCTCATTGGAGCTTAAGAGTGAGGTTATGGAGGTAAACAACCAGCGCCTCCAGGCTAAGTATCGCACTATCGAGGAGAACGAGGTACGTTACGAGGCTATTCAGTGCGACGATGCAGACTACGTTATCGTAGCATTCGGTTCTTCTTCACGTATCTGCTCTGCAACCGTAGAGATGGCACGTGCTGAGGGCATCAAGCTCGGTTTGTTGCGTCCTATCACCCTCTACCCATTCCCAAAGAAGCCTCTTCAGGAGTTGGCAGAGCGTGGCGTAAAGGGCTTCCTTGTTGCTGAGCTTAACGCTGGTCAGATGGTTGAGGACGTTCGCCTCGCTGTTAATGGCAAGGCTCCAGTTGAGCACTACGGCCGTATGGGCGGTATGTTGTTCTCACCAGATGAGGTACTTAATGCACTTAAAGAGAAACTTATAAACCGATAAGACTATGGCAGAGGTTGAAATCAAACAGGAGAATTTGGTATTTGGCAAGTCGAAGCTTATCTTGCCTAATGTAATGCACTACTGCCCCGGCTGTAGCCACGGTACAGTTCACAAACTCGTTGCTGAGGTTATCGAGGAGATGGGCTTGGAGCACGACACTATTGGTGTATCACCTGTAGGTTGCTCAGTATTCGCATACAACTATATCGACATCGATTGGGCACAGGCTGCTCACGGTCGTGCTTGCGCAGTTGCTACTGCTATCAAGCGTGTTAATCCAGAGAAGATGGTATTCACATACCAGGGTGATGGTGATATGTCAGCGATTGGTACTGGCGAGACTATTCACGCTGCTGCTCGTGGCGAGAACATCGTAGGTATCTACATCAACAACGCTATCTATGGTATGACTGGTGGTCAGATGGCTCCAACAACTTTGTTGGGTATGAAGACCGCTACTACCCCTTATGGTCGCGATCCTAAACTCAATGGTTATCCTTACAAGATTGGTCAGATGTTGGCTCACTTGGACGGTGTTTGCTACGTAACTCGTCAGAGTGTTCACACTCCTGCTAACGTGCGTAAGGCAAAGAAGGCTATCCGTCACGCATTTGAGAATGCTATGGCGGGTAAGGGCTTTAGCCTTGTTGAGATCGTTGCTACTTGTAACAGCGGTTGGAAGTTATCACCTGTTGCTTCTAACGAGTGGCTCGAGAAGAATATGTTGCCATTCTACGAGCTCGGCGATTTGAAGGACACAACTAAAGAGTAAGCAGTTATGAAAGAAACAGTAATCATTGCAGGTTTCGGAGGACAGGGTGTCCTCACTATGGGTAAGATTTTGGCTTACTCTGGTATTATGCAGGATATGGAGGTGACTTGGATGCCTTCATACGGTCCTGAGATGCGTGGTGGTACCGCTAACGTAACAGTTATCCTTTCAGATAGCGCAATCTCTTCACCTATCGCTCACGAGTTCGACTGCGTAGTGGTTCTTAACCAGCAGTCTATGGACAAGTTCGAGAGCCAGGTTAAGCCAGGTGGCGTACTTATCTACGATACTAACGGTATCACAAACCACCCTACTCGTACCGACATTAGCGTTTATCAGATCGACGCTACTGCTGAGTGCGCACGTTTGGGCCAGGCTAAGTTGTTCAACACTATGATTTTGGGTGCTTACCTTAAGGTACGTCCTGTAGTCAAGATGGAGAACGTAATGGCAGGTCTTAAGAAGACTTTGCCTGAGCGCGCTTGGAAGATGCTTCCACAGAACGAGGAGGCTATCAAGCACGGTGGCGAGATTATCCGTCAGATCCGATAATCGAGTCTCAACCTATCAAGCAAAAGGGTATTCCACAAGGGATGCCCTTTTGTCGTTTATATAGGTCGATACCTACAAAAAAGACCGTTCAACGAAGTTGCTGAACGGCCTCTATCATTGTGTGTTAAAACTACTTAACCCACTCCTTCATACGCTCGCGAGCGTAGAAGTAGTAAACTGCCAAACCAACCCAACTTGTAAGGAACAAGATGATGGCTGCAATAAGTTTCTTAGGCATATCGCCCTCCAATGAAAAAATCTCAACGATTCCCTTGATGCAGAGTACTACACCAATAACCCAAATGATAGTTGCTAACATAGTATATAAAAAATTTTAGAATTGTTTGCTGATACAAAGATATAAAAATAAGTAATACTAATCGACTTTTGATTCACATTTTTTTTAGACCAAGTGCATTATTTTACGATAAAAAAATATAACTTTGTATAAATGAAATCTAAAAACACGCTTCGTTATGTCACAGAAAACAGGCTTTGCAAGGAACTTTTTTAAGGTATATATCGTCGATGCACTAAGTTATATGGCGATGGGTCTCTTCTGCTCCCTCATCCTCGGACTTATCGTGGGACAGATAGCCAAGATTCCTGGTCTCGACCTCCTTGGCGAGATAGCACGTCTGTTGCAACTCGACCTCGTGGTGGGAGGCTCTATTGGTCTGGCCATTGCCCTGGGTATGAAACGTGACCCTCTGGTGACAATCTCTGCCATTGCCGTTGGTGCTTTAGGCTACTCGCTCGGAGGCACGTGGGGCGACGTGGGTGGTAACCCCATTGGTGCCTACCTCGCCACTATTGTAGGCATCGAGGCAGGCTCGTTGGTATCGAAGCGTACGCCTGTCGATATTATCATCACACCGTTGGTTGCCGTAGTAGCAGGTGGACTCTTTGCCAAGTACTGCTGTGTGCCTGTAGGTGAATGGGTTATGGCCCTGGGCGATGTAATCAATCGTGCTACGATGCTCAACCCATTTGTTATGGGTATCGTGGTATCCGTTATGGTGGGATGTATCCTCACACTTCCGATTAGTTCGGCTGCGCTCTGCATATCTATCGGATTGAGTGGCCTTGCTGCGGGAGCAGCAACGGCAGGTTGCTGTGCGCAGATGATTGGCTTTGCAGTGATTAGTTTCAAGGACAATGGCTTCGGAGGTCTTATCTCTCAGGGTCTTGGAACATCTATGCTCCAAATCGGCAACATCGCACGCAAACCTATTATATGGCTCGCACCTACCCTAACAGCCGCTATCCTCGGCCCTATATCCACTATGGTACTTAAGATGACAAATAGCCCTGCTGGAGCTGGTATGGGTACTGCGGGATTGGTTGGCCCTATCGGTTGCTGGGACACTATGTCGGCAACAATGGATGGCGGAGTGCTTATGGCAGAGATCGTAGGCCTCTACTTCGTAGCCCCAGCAATCCTTAGCCTCATAATCCACGCCATTATGGTACGCAGGGGTTGGGTCAAGCCTGGCGATATGAAGTTGCAGCGATAACGGTTACCTGTCCGCCTCGCGGTAGATATCTCTTAGTCGGTCCGACATAAAGTACTGAAACACACCTCGAAGGAACATAAACGAGGTGAAGGCCAACCATATAGCGTTGTTACCTATGAGACAGCCCGTACCATAGAGCAGGGCGAAGTAGCAAACCGACGACCACACCATCGAGTTACGCATAATACGGCTACGTGTTGCACCCACCATTATACCATCCATAACGAATGGGAGGGCGCAGGCTATTGGTATGGCTATAATCCAACCGATATACTTCTCGGCTACGGCAATAAGTTCTGCGCTATTGTTGTTCGAAGAATCGACAAGCATCGAGAAGATGTCACGCCACCAGCCTACATAGACACCTACGTAGATGAACGACACTACGAAGCACCAAATCACACACAACTTAACACACTTACGTAATGACACCCCGTCACGAGCGCCAATAAAACGTCCCGTGAGGGCCTCGGCCGCGTAGGCAAAGCCGTCGTTCATATAGGAAAAGAGCGTGAACAACTGCAAAAGGATGGTGTTTACGGCCAATATATTCTTGTCTCCCATATCAGCTGATGCCTTCGTAAAAAAGGTGTAAACCGCTACAAGACAGAATGTTCTAACGATAATATCACTATTGATAGAGAAGAACTTCTTCATCGACTCCAAATCCACAACCTCGCGCCACTCTACCACAACCAACCTCTTGCGATACATAACCACGATAATCGCCACCGTAGCAACAACTCCCGTCCACTGAGCCACTACCGAGGCCAAGGCAATACCCTCCAAGCCCCACGTACCGACGATGGCGAAGAGGTAACTGAAGAGTATGTGGAGGATATTAACCATAATGGCAACTGCCATAGGCACAACGGCATTCTGCATACCTGTAAGCCAGCCATTGAAGGCAAAGAGCATAATACCCGCAGGCACAGCCCAGATGCGGGTGTAGAAGTATTGCGATATCATCTCATCACTCACTGCATCACCCGTACTCATAAACCATAATGAAAATTCACCTATGGGCCACTGCAAAACGAAGGCAACAAGACCTACTCCCAAAGCCACAACCACGGCACGCCACAACATCAAGGTATAATCCTTATGTTGCTCTGCACCAAAGGCTTGAGCAGTAAGACCACTCGTACCCATACGGATAAAGGAGCAGTTCCAATAGATGAAGTTGAAGATTGCGACGCCAATTGACAAGGCACCAATAGTAGTTGCGCCATCACTTCCTGCTATACGGCCCGCAATGACCGTAGAGGCGATGCCCATAAGCGGTACGGTGATGTTCGATATAATATTCGGAATTGCTATACGAAGTATCTCTCTATTCATAATTTCCACCAATTTGAGGGCAAAGGTAAGGATTATTTATCATTTTTCATCTATATTCTTGGCATAGAGATTGTATAAGTAGAGTGTTATTAAAAAAAAGTATTACCTTTGCACCCACATTATTTCTAAATAACATTAACAGATGAAAACCAACAACACAGACTCAACGGCTAACGTATCGCGTTTTGCTCGCGACAAGCGTCAGCGTATCAACTCTTCGGAGCGCGTTGAGCGTAGTCCTCGTCAGCGCCGTGAGGGCGACAACGAGGGTCAAAGAGAGTATCGCCCACGTGTGGCAAAGACAGAGAAGAGATCGTCGTACAACCCCCACTTCACCTCTGACAACCGTCTCCGTCCAGAGTACGAGACAACCCGTCGTGAGGAGCGCGGCGAGCGTACCGAGCGTAGTTTCAACCGCACAGAGCGTACCGAGCGTGGTGGCTTCAAGCGTACTGAGCGCACAGAGCGTAACGAGCGCGGAGGCTTCAACCGTACAGAGCGCACAGAGCGCAATTTCAACCGTTCAGAGCGTACTGAGCGTGGCGAGCGCACAGAGCGCTACTCACGCGACACAGAGCGCACTCCTAAGGGCGGTAGCCGTTCGCAGAGCGCAGAGCGCACATCTCAGCGCAGTGGCGCAAAGCGTGGCTATGCACCTAAGCGTGACGAGAAGCCTCGTTCATATCCTAAGTACAACCCTAACCGTGGCAATGGAGAGATTCGTCTCAACCGATTCATCTCACAGTCGGGTGTCTGCTCACGTCGTGAGGCCGACGACTTTATCCTTGCAGGTGTAGTAACCGTTAATGGTCAGGTTGTTACAGAACTTGGAACAAAGATCTTGCCTACTGACGAGGTTCGTTTCAACGACGAGAAACTCCAGGGCGAGAAGCACGTATATATCGTACTCAACAAGCCAAAGGGCTATGTAACTTCGCTCGACGATCCATACGCCGACAAGACCGTAATGGATTTGGTGAAGGATGCTTGCACCGAGCGTGTATATCCTGTAGGTCGCCTCGACAAGAACTCGTTGGGTCTCTTGCTCATCACCAACGATGGCGATGTTACGCGTCAATTAACACACCCTTCAAACCGCAAGAAGAAGATCTATCAGGTAACACTCGATAAGCCTCTTACTCGTGCCGATATGGATACACTCACCGAGGGTATCACCTTGGAGGATGGCGACATCTTCGCCGACGAGGTAGCATACGCAAGCGAGGACAAGAAGACCGTAGGTGTGGAGATTCACTCTGGTCGTAACCGTATCGTACGTCGTATGTTCGAGCATCTCGGCTACACCGTACAGAAACTCGACCGTGTATATTATGCAGGTCTCACAAAGAAGAACCTCAAGCGTGGTGCTTGGCGCTTCTTGACCAAGGACGAGGTTATGCGCCTCAAGACTGGTCAGTACGAGTAGACCCAATCAAAGTGGTATAAACAAAAAATCCTCGGAGGAAGCTCCGAGGATTTTCTGTTTTCTGACTACCCTATCGTACTCTTAATCGCTGACCAATACGCAAGATGCTGGTGGACTTAATGCCGTTGAGTTGGCAGAGACGTGTAACCGTAGTGCCATACTTACGAGCCAACGCACCAAGCGTGTCGCCCGAACGAACGGTATGATACTGGATGGCTGCAGCGGCCTTGCGCTCAGCCTCCTCAATCTTCTCTACCTCAACCTCTTCGTCGAAATCCTGCTCATACTTAGCATAGATGCTGAAATGGCGACGCTTCAACAACAACTCGCTACGACGCAAGTCGCCTGTAGTAAAGTCGATAATGCGCTCTGGATCAAATGATTGACCCTTATAACGCACCTCAAAGTGGAGGTGAGGACCTGTGCTTCGGCCAGTGTTACCACCAAGGCCTATCTGCTGGCCCGCAACAACCCAATCGCCAACCTCTACGCTACGCTCCGAAAGGTGGGCATAGTAGGTCTCAAGGCCGTTATTATGGCGGATGATGACGAGGTTACCGTAATTACCCGCTGCCTTCGACATACGCACCTTACCATCAAAGGTGGCATAGATAGGATCGCCAATCTTCAAAGAGATATCGAGACCCTGGTGGGCGCGACCACGGCGAGGGCCATAGCGCGAGGTGATACGACCGATGTATGGGTGGTGATAACTACCCAACGAGTCCACCAAACGGATAGGTGTAGCCTCGGGAAGTGAGGATAGTTCCACATCTGAATAGGCGTGAGTAGCCGTTGTATTCCAGTGATCTGAGAAGACCTCTGGGTCATTCTTATACTCCTCGGCCATAACATAGCGCCAAGTGTTGTCGTTGAACAGAATAATGCTCAAATAGGGACTCTCGGTAGCGAGTGTATCAATAGCGCAAACCTTACCTAGTGTACGAACAGAGTGGACAGGGTGCGCCTCCTGCTTAACAGGCTCCTCGACTACGGCAACGCTATCGGCAGCAATAGTCTCGGCTGGAAGTTCCTCGTCCATAGTATCAATCTCCTGGGCAGAAGCCGAGAGGGCAAGGAGCATCATCAAAGGCAAAAACAAATATTTCATCTTACTTATTGTCAATCTATTACATCAGGTTACTTCATATCTTTTAGCATATCCTCGGCCATCTCCAACTGGTGGTAGAACTCCTCGCCAAAGGCACGTGTGATAGGCTCCTTCAAACCCCTATATACTGGCACTCCGAGGCGCTTGCCACACTCACGAGCCGAGCCACAGACTGCCCAGCGGTGGTAGTTCAAGCCCATAGAGCCATTGCGAAAACGTGTGACACGGATGGGATACAAGTGGCAGGAGATAGGCTTGAGGAAGGAGCATTTACCCTCACGATAGGCACGCTCGATAGCACAGAAGGTGATGCCATTCTCCTCAAAGGCGTAGGCACACGCAGCATTATCCACCAAAGGTGTGGTATAGTCGCCATCGACATCCACAACCATAAAGCCCTGCTCCTCGACGGCACGACGGCCCTCTTCGGTCATATAGGGGGCATAGTTATCCCACTCCTGCTCGAGGATATCAACCTCGTCGATATCCAATGGTGCGCCCGAGTCACCCTCGACACAGCAGATACCTTTGCACTGACCCAAGTCACAACAGAAACCCTCGCGAAGAATATCGAGGCTCACAATCTTATCATCTATCTCAATCATCTCTTCAGCGGATTAAGGGTTATAGATATCCTTATAGCGGAACGAAAGAATCTCGTAGACCATATCGTGCAACTGCTTAGCCTCCTCATTCTCAGGCTCGATAGCCTTAGCGCGGTTGAAGTCGTTGATAGCCTTACCCCACTCATTGCGCTGGAAGTAGCACTTACCACGCTCGATATAGAGCGAAGCACGCTCATCGCCACCATCAATCATAGAGGTATAGCGAACGATACGTCCTGCAGTAGTCCACAACTGGTTATTGGTGATATACTCAGCAACGGGGGCTGGTACCATAGAGGTAATATCCTCGCCACGCTCGGCCTTGCCACGTACCTCAGTAGATGAGTACTCTGCAAATGGTGCATCGCTGAGGATGGTGACCCTATCGGCAAACTTCTCAACCTCGTAGCCCTTGCGTGGGTAGACATATATCTTATACTCGGACAAGATACGCTCGTAATCCTTCCACTCATCGAAGCGCGACCATATATCGCTACCAGTAATAATAGCGAACTCCATATCCTCGCCGTGGTTCTCCTTGAGGTAATCAAGGGTATTGATGGTATAGGATGGTTTTTCGAGAACAAACTCTATAACCGATGGTTTAATTCTATCTGGATACTTCGAACCCTTACACGCCATCTCCGCCATCTCGTAGCGGGTGTACTCTGGAGTCTGCAAGAGGTCGGTTTTAAAGGGGTTTTGTGGCGAAATAATGAGGACTACCTCGTCGGCAAGGTCTCTCTCTACGGCATACTCGGCAAGCGCAAGATGCCCATTATGGATGGGATCGAACGAGCCGAAATATAATAACATACGTCTCTTCATAATCACTCTTACTTAAGAAATTCATTAATGATGGACGTAGCCTCATCTACAGCCACGCTAAGGTCGTCGTTGATGACGCAGTGGTCGAACTGATCTGCCTTAGAGATTTCGAACTCAGCCTTAGCAATACGCTTGAGGATAACCTCCTCGGCATCGGTACCTCGACCACGCAAACGGCGCTCAAGTTCCTCAATCGAGGGTGGCATAATAAACATCGAGCAAGCATCATCTCCAAAGAGACGCTTAAGGCTGATACCTCCCATAACATCTACATCGAAGATGATAACCTTGCCAGCGTTCCAGATACGCTCCATCTCGCTCTTGAGTGTACCATAGCAAGTACCAGCATAGACCTCCTCCCACTCGACGAACTCATCACGCTCGACACGTGCCTTGAACTCCTCATTGGTCATAAAGTAGTAATCCACACCATTCTGCTCCTGGCCACGTGGCTGACGCGAAGTAGCCGAAATGGAGAACTCAAAGCAGTCGAAACGCTTGAGCAACTCACGAACTATAGTTGTCTTGCCCGAACCACTGGGGGCAGAAAATATCACTAACTTACCCATAATAAACTACAAAATATTGAGTACCTGTTCTTTAATCTTCTCCAACTCATCCTTCATCATAACCACCAAACGCTGCATATTAGCCTCGTTAGACTTCGAACCCATAGTGTTGATCTCGCGACCAAGTTCCTGAGCGATGAAGCCGAGTTTACGGCCTGGGGCATCCTCCGAAGCCGCCACCTCACGGAAATAGTTGCAGTGGTTATCGAGGCGCACCTTCTCCTCGGTGATATCGAGTTTCTCGATATAGAAAATCATCTCCTGCTCAAGGCGGTTGTTATCCATCTCGATAGAGAGTTTCTGGATATTCTCGCGGATACGATTCTTGATGACCTCGACGCGTGAAGTCTCGAAAGGCTCAACCTCGTGGCGATACTGCTCGATGAGGTCGATTCTTCTCAATAGGTCGTTGATGAGGATAGCACCCTCCTGAACACGGAAGGCATCGAGCTGCTGGCAAGCCTGGATGGTGGCCTCAACAATAGCACGCAACTCCTCGTCGGAAACCTCCTGCTCCTCGGATGTCACCACGTCGGGCATACGGATAATAGTGCGAAGAAGTGTATCATCTGCAACACTCATAGAGTTCTCCTGGCACACCTTGCGCAACTCCTCGGCATAGGTCTTAAACATTGCCGAGTTGATATGTGCCGAAGTGTCGGTCACCACATCCTCGTACGACACAAAGCAATCAACCTTACCACGCTGCAACTCACGAGTAACGATCGCTCGCACCTCGGCCTCCGCAGCACGATATTTACTTGGTATCTTGATACTTAAATCGAGTTGCTTAGAGTTGAGCGAACGTAACTCCACCCTAAACTTCTTATCATTACAAACGGCCTCGCCCTTACCGAAGCCCGTCATCGACTTTATCATATATATCTTCGTTTTTTAGATGCTAAAACAATATCAGGCAAAGATACAAAAAAAATAGAATCATTCATACATAGTATGATGATTTTTCTTATTCGAAGTCAAAAGTCGAGGCTACGACACTACACCCCCTAGGGCAGACTAATGGTTGCAGTGCGGACAGTCGTCGTGATGATGTAGGACTGTGTGGGGTACGTTGCCGTGAGAGACGAGCTGTATCGGGCAATCGTAATTGAGGAGTTGCTCCTCGGTGATGATATTGGAGTCGTGGCGATGAACGTGGCGATTGACACAGACGATGCTTCGCACTACACTCGACACCGTGCCCAAGTCGTGTGAAACCATAATGATAGCCATACGCTCAGAGAGTTGCTGAAGCAAGGTATAGAGTTCGTTCTCGAACCTATTATCGACAAAATTGGCTGGCTCGTCAAGTACCAACACCTTAGGATTAGAGATTATCGCACGACAGAGCATAACTCGCTGAAGTTGTCCACCCGAGAGTTCACCAATGGGACGGTGAGCCAACCCCTCCAACTGCGCTAATTTAAGCACCTCCTCAGCACGTCGGCGCTCCTCCTTGCCATAGCCTCGCCAAAGGCTCTTCTCGCTCTGGAGACCCGACATAACAACCTCTACAACCGAGATAGGAAACTCCTTATCGAAGGTAGATACCTGTGGCAGATAACCTATATGTGGATGCTTGGCACGCATAATCGAGGGCGAGTAGTCGATGCTACCGCTATAATCAACCACACCCATAATCGCCTTAACCAAAGAACTCTTACCGCCACCATTGGGACCAATGATAGCGATAAAATCGTCGGCATAGATATCGAGATCGACGTGCATAAGTGCCACGGTGCTGTCGTAGCGCACACCGAGGTCTCGTATTGAAATGATTGGCTCTCTACTCATTTTTACGGCAAATTATCTCGGTGACACGTTCAATTTCAGAGAGTATATCCTCGGCCAAAGGGTCGGTGACAACGACCTCTGCGCCACACTCCTTGGCCAATGTCTCGACCTTGTCGATAGCGTACTGAGGTTGGATAAGGATAGTTGCCGTACCATCGTTGCGAGCATTCTCGACAATGGCCGCTAACTGGCGTGGCGAAGGCTCCTTACCTTCCTGCTCCACGGCCACCTGCTTAAGGGCGTAGTGGTGGGCGTAGTAGGTATAGGCAGGGTGGTAAATCATAAAGGACTTAACGCCCGAATTCGCTATGGTTGAAGCACATAGACTATCGAGTTGTTCTATACGAGAGATAACCCCCTCGGTAGCCACATCATATTTCAACGAATCGGGATAACGCGTCTTCATTGTCTCGTGGATAGTCTGCACCATACGTTTTAGTTCGCGGGGAGATGTCCAGATATGTGGGTCTACGCCGTGCTTATGGCCACTACCGTCGTGGTGGTGGGAGCAACAACCAGCCAAGAGTTTTATACCCTTAGAGAGTGGTACGATATTACCCTTGTCAGCCAAGCGCTCGGCTACCCTACGCTCGAAGTCAATGAGGCCCGTAGTAAAGAGCAACTGAGCATCGCTAACCTCGGTGAGTTGGCGTGCCGAAGGGTCATATATCTCAGGACTCATACCCTCTGGAACAAGCACCTCTACAGGGAAGTCTCCGCACGTAACCTCCTCGACAAGTTGCTTCAGAGGGGCTATACTTACGAATATAGTCTTTTTTTCATTACCCTCACTCGGCTTAGAACAGCCCACTGCAAGAGTGGCAAATAGTATGAATATGGTTAAACGGAACATAGTTTTATCTCCTAACAAGCGTTATAATTGACAAAGGTATAAAAAAGTGTTAGATTTTTTGTTTTATCTATAATTTTTTTCGATATTTGCCCAATAAAACCTAAAATAACTTGTGCAAAATGATTAAGAATATAACCGAAAAGATAAAGTACATCGGTGTTGATGATACCGATATTGACCTCTTCGAGAGTCAGTACATTGTACCTAATGGCGTATCATACAACTCTTACGTCATCCTCGACGAGAAGGTAGCAGTGATGGATACCGTAGACCTCCGCAAGTGCGACGAGTGGCTCAACAACCTCGCAACAGCATTGGAGGGTAGAACTCCCGACTACCTTATCGTTCAGCACCTTGAGCCAGACCACGCCGGCTCTATCGCAAAGGTCTTGGAGCGCTACCCAGCGATGCAGATCGTAGCATCGGACAAGGCTGTAAAAATGATGCCACAGTTCTTCTACGACGTAAACTTCGAGGGTAGACTTATCGGCGTTAAGGAGGGTGGTACACTCTCGTTGGGTGGTCGCACACTCCACTTCGCTATGGCCCCTATGGTACACTGGCCAGAGGTTATGGTGACATACGACAGTAGCGAAAAGGTACTCTTCTCGGCTGACGGCTTTGGTAAGTTCGGAGCCTTGGCTCACGACGAGGAGTGGGCTTGCGAGGCTCGTCGCTACTACTTCAACATCTGTGGCAAGTATGGCGCACCTGTTCAGGCACTCTTGAAGAAGGCTGCACAGTTGGATATCGCCATCATCTGTCCACTCCACGGCCCAATCCTTACCGAGAATCTCGGCTACTACATCGGTCTCTACGACACTTGGAGCAAGTATGAGCCAGAGGATGAGGGCGTTTTGGTGGCTTACGCCTCAATCCACGGCAACACTGCCGAGGTAGCAAATAAGTTTGCGGATATTCTTCGTGCTAAGGGTGCTAAGAAGGTGGTTGTTTCGGATCTCTCACGCTCGGATATGGCTGAGGTTGTGGAGGATGCTTTCCGTTATAGCCGTCTTGTGGTTGCAGCAGCATCGTACGACTCAGACGTATTCCCTCCAATGCACGACTTCTTGCACCACCTCGCAATTAAGGGCTTCTGCAAGCGTCGCATAGGTATCATCGAGAATGGCTCGTGGGCTCCATCAGCAGGTCGTGCAATGCGCAACATTATCGATCGCTTCAAGGATGTGGAGGTTATCGAGGATATGGTAACTATCGTATCGCGTATGAAGCCAGCCGATATGCCTGCTCTTGAGCGCTTGGCAGACGAGATCTTGGCAGACAAGTGTAGCCGTTGCACCGAGTAGTCTCGACAACACCTATATAAACGAAAAAGTGGAGAATTGCTCTCCACTTTTTTTGTCTACTATCGACTCTTAACAATCGAAGTTACAAACCTCACCACATCGGGAACTAACAGCACGGGCGAGGTAAGAAGAAGTATATAGCCCCAGTCGCTTAGCGAGATTGGTTCGACATTGAACAAATCGCTGGCAAAGGTGACGATAACAACCTGGCCTACGATAATAACTAGGGCGATGAGCAAGAAATACTTGTTGTAACTCTGCTTTACTACCTCAGGATTGCGGACTAGGTCTATAATATCGCGAATAAGACTACGATCGGTAGCAAAATACTTGACATTAAACAAGTTCCAGAACTGCATAAGCACAAATATCGAGAAGTAAACACCCATCTCGTAGCCCGAAAGGTGAGGGTGCAACTTGCTACTATCGAAGAGGCCACAGAAGAAAATCCGCACAGACTCCCACGTGAACAAATCCTTAACACTCTGAATCTGTGTGTGGAACATAAACTGCCATAACGCCGCCAAGAAGAGGAAGAAGAGTAGACCCGTAACAACGATGCGACGCATCATCCTACCATCGACAATGTGGCTATTATGCTTACGTGGCTTCTCGTAGAGAACTCCCCTATCGGGTGGCAACGACGAGAGTGCCATAGCGGCAAAGGTATCCATAATGAGGTTCACCCAGAGCATCTGCGTAACGGTGAGTGGCGAGTCGTAACCCACGAAGGCTCCGAAGAGGACTATCAAGCAGGCACAGAGGTTGATGGTCATCTGGAAGAGGATGAAGCGACGAATATTGAGATAGAGCGATCTACCCCACATTATCGCCTTGTTGATAGTGGCAAAGGAGTTGTCTATAATGGTAATGTCGCTAGCCTCCTTAGCACGCGACGTACCATCGCCCATAGAGAGTCCCACCTGTGCCTTGCTCAAAGCAGGGGCATCATTCGTGCCGTCACCCGTAACGGCAACAACCTCATTATTAGATTGTAGCAACATCACAAGGCGAGCCTTATCATCGGGGCGAGCGCGAGAGATAATCTTGAGCCTATCGCCACGCAACAACTCTCGGGCCTCCTCATCGCTGAGTTGCGAGAACTCAACACCCGTAATTATCTGACCCTCCTCGTCGCTGGTAATAAGGCCAATCTGGCGACCAATCTCCATTGCCGTTCCAGAGGTATCACCCGTAACAATGATAACCCTCACACCAGCCCTATTCATACAAGTATCTATCGCCTCAGCAACATCCTCGCGGATAGGGTCGGCAATACCCACAATGCCCAAGAAGGTGGTCACACCACCCTGCTCTACGGCAAAGGCGAGGGTGCGCATAGCACGCGACTGATAGTTGCGGAGCGTAGCCTCGATACTCTCCTTAACAAGCCCCTCGGCCATAGCATTACACATTCCAAGAATCACCTCAGGCGCACCCTTAATAAAGCGTACGGGGGTAGGAACATCGTTGCACTGAGCCACGGTGGCCATATACTTTGTCTCGGTAGAGAATGGCTCTTGCGAGAGTGTCTTATACTTGTTTCTCAGCACCTTATACTCAATATCTCGGCCTTTGAGCCACAGCAACAGTGCCACCTCCGTAGGGTTACCGATTGGGGTGATAGAGCCATCCTCGTCTTTAGTAAGTTCGGCCGTGGAGTTCACAGCCATACACTCGATAATACGGCTTAGGGCATCTCCTCCGCCAACCTCTATCTCCATTACCGACATACGGTTTTGGGTGAGCGTACCCGTCTTATCGCTACAGATGACCGTCGCTGCACCCATAGTCTCGCAGGCGTGCAGTTTGCGGACAAGACTATTCTCCTTGAGCATACGGCGCATACTCATAGCAAGGCTCACCGTAACACTCATTGGCAAACCCTCTGGCACAGCAACAACGATAAGCGTCACTGCAATCATCACCGAAGCCAACACGAATTGAAGGATATCGACCCACGTCACACCCTCGGCAGTCAAATCGCCCGAGATGCCATAATATAGCAGACGACCTACGATGATGAGCGAAGCCAACACAAAACTCGCCTTTGACATCATACGGCCAAGTTGGTCGAGTTGCTGGTTGAGCGGAGTCTCCACATCGCTACCCTCACTGGCACGCTTAACACCGTGACCCTCCTCGGTATCGACACCCACAGCAACGACCTGCATAACGGCACTACCCTCAATTATCGTCGAGCCACGAAGCATAAAGTTAGATGCGTAGGTGGCCTCATTATCGAACTGCTCCTCGTCGGCATACTTATTTACGTATGGCTCGCCCGTAAAGTCCGACTCATCGACCCTGAGGTCTATAGACTCCAACAATTGTCCATCGGCAGGCACCTCGTCGCCAGGTTCAAGGCGCACGATATCACCCACGACAACATCTTGCTTTTCAACAAGATATACATTCAACTCACCATCCGAGCCTATACGTACCACCTTAACTGGGCGCGAATCCTTAATCTTATTCAGAACGTCGAACTCCCTACCCGCCTTAACCTCGAAGATAAAGCCTACGCCCGTAGCCAGCAACAATGCCAACAGCACTCCCAACGACTCTATCATCACCGACCACGAGTAGCCAAGCATAAGAATCTCGTAGAGCGAGAGCATCACCGAGAAGAAGAAGACCACGATAAGCACGATGATAATCGGATCCTTGAACTTCTCAAGATAGGCACGCCAAAGCGACTCACGCTCTGGGGGCGGAATAATATTCTTTCCTGCGCCCTCCACCACAGCCGACGAGTTTACCCCAAGGGCCAACGTAGAGAGGTCTATATCTCTATTTTTTGCCATAGTGCAATGGTTTGGTTCTATGACTTACTCTTTATATATTCGGCTACGATGCGTGCAGCACAACCCACATACTCCGAGCAGGGACGCTTGCGATAATACTCTGCGGTGCGCTCCGAGGGCATAGGGGTCTCCTTGCGCTCCTCGATAGGCTCAAGCCCCAAGAGTCTGCGACATACGATATCGCCATTCTCGCGGCGAAACTCCTCGGCAAAGTGCTGAACAAGAGCGTAGTTATTCTTGCGCTCCTCGAGATTCTTAGGGTCAGCAGATGGGGCTATTGCGCCAGCAACAAATGCCATACCACTCACTGTGCCACACACCTCACGCATACGACCCATACCGCCCCCAAAGGGTGCTATCATCTTAGCAAGGTTCTCTTGGCTCATACCCATAACATCATCGAAGGCCATAACTACAGCCTGTGCGCAGTTATATCCAGCCTTGAAATACTCCTCGGCACGCGCTACACGAGCCTCTACATCTATTTTAATTTCTCTATTCTCCATAATTTTAGTATCTTTGCCACAAAGATAACACATTTTTTGACAACTACGATGGAGTACCCCACACTAAACTACCCCGCCATACGCCTTCGCGCTCGTCGAGGGGCTAACGGACGCACAGAAATTTTCGATAAGGTGCGTGGCCGTTGGCTCGTACTTACGCCAGAAGAGTGGGTAAGGCGTCACGTCGTGGAGTATCTTAAGAGCGAGTGTGGCTTCCTCCCTCAGCAGATTATCGAGGAGCATCCTATAAACATAAATGGTATGACCCAGCGTGCCGACATCGTTGCCTTGGGTAGCGATACACGTCCACTAATCGTCGTGGAGTGCAAAAAGCCAGAGGTAGCCATCAACCACGACGTTTTGTGTCAAGCCGTGCGCTACAACTCCATACTCCAATCGCCATACATAGTCATAACGAATGGAATCAACACTTATTGTTATAGTCTAAACGGAATGTCATACTCCCCAATAGACTACTTCCCTCACTACAGATAACTACTATTCGGGCAAACAAAACCCAATATCGGCAGATAAAAGGGGAGCAAACGCTACTTTTTCTCACTCTTTTCTTGCTATCTTCATTCTATTTTGTAACTTTGCCCCATCATTCTAACTAAGGATATGAAAGTAGTAAATAGCGTGGCTGCTCTTAATGCAGCTTTGGCAGATTGCCCTAAGGAGGGCATCGGATTTGTGCCTACGATGGGAGCTTTGCACAACGGCCATAAGTCGTTGGTAGAGCGCGCTCGTAAGGAGAACGACACCGTTGTAGTAAGTGTCTTCGTAAACCCAACTCAGTTTAACGACAAGAACGATCTCAAGAACTATCCACGTACTCCAGAGGCCGACTGCGCCGTATTGGAGTCTGCAGGTGCCGATATAGTATTTATGCCTTCGGTGGAGGATATCTACCCAGAGCCAGATACCCGTGTATTCGACTTCGGCCTTATCGACAAGGTTATGGAGGGTGCTACACGTCCAGGCCACTTCAACGGTGTGGCTCAGGTGGTTAGCCGTCTATTCACTATGGTAAATCCTCGTCGTGCATACTTCGGCGAGAAGGACTTCCAGCAGATCGCTATCATCAAGGCGATGGTCGAGCAACTCAATATCGACATCGAGATTGTGGAGTGTGCTATCGTACGTGGCGAGGATGGCCTTGCCCTATCGTCTCGTAACGAACTCCTAACACCAGAGCATCGCGCAGCGGCTCCACACATCTACGCCACAATCAGTCAGTGTGCCGAGAAGATGAAGACTATGACCCCTCAGGAACTTACCGAGTGGGTAGTAGCAACCATCGACTCTAACCCATTGCTCAAGACCATTTATTTCGAGGCTGTAGATGCCAAGAGTATGCAGCGTGTGGAGAAGTGGAGCGACTCGGAGCGTATTCAGGGATGTTGCGCAATTCAGGCTGGCCAAATCCGCCTCATTGATAACATTCGCATTAAGTAAGAAAACTAAAGACCCAAACTATGTTTATCGAAAGGATGAAATCGAAGATTCACCGTGTGCGTGTCACAGAGGCGAATCTAAACTACGTAGGTAGTATCACCATCGACGAGGACTTGATGGATGCAGCAGGACTCATCGAGGGTGAGAAGGTGCAAATCGTGAACAACAACAATGGCGAGCGCATCGAGACTTATGTAATTAAGGGTGAGCGTGGTAGCGGATGTATCTGCTTAAATGGTGCAGCAGCACGTAAGACTGCCGTTGGCGACATCGTTATCATTATGGGCTACGGCTTTATGGATTTCGAGGAGGCTAAGACCTTCCAGCCAAAGGTTGTGTTCCCTGACGAGCGCACCAACCGCATACTTTAACAAGTCTACGACAACAAAATAGAGAGAGGACACCCTTTGGGGATGTCCTCTCTTCGTATCTATCTCTCAATCCGTTCGATATGGATAAAGATGTCGTTAGGTAAAGCCAACTCTGGTTCGTGGTCGTAGAGCGCAAAGAGCGCTGAGCCAGAGCCCGACATCGAGGCATAGAGAGCGCCACTACGCAACAACTCCTCCTTGAGCGTAGCGATGGTTGGGTGAGCCAAGAGTATGTGTGGCTCGAAATCGTTTACTATGCTACCCTGCCACTGTTCCATAGGCTTGGCTATCAACAACTTCAACTTTTGTTCGGGGATGCGTGGTTTAACACCACCATAGGCCTCACCCGTAGAGACTCCGAATGGGGGTTTCACAACTACAAGCCACAAGCCTCGCAAATCGACATCCACCTCCGACATAATCTCGCCCCTACCCTCACACAACATAGGGCGGTTATAGACAAAGAAGGGGGTATCGCTACCGAGTTCTGCGGACAACGAGACAAGGATGGACTTATCGAGACCAAGACCATAAATCTCGTTTATAGCCACGATGACTGCCGTAGCATCAGATGAACCACCACCAAGTCCCGCACCGAAGGGGACACGCTTATCGAGACGTATGGCAACACCTCCGATATCGTAGCGACTCTGCATAAGGCGTGCAGCACGCACACACAAGTTCTTATCCTCGGGACAATCGACCTCAATCCCTACACCCGTGAACTCCACACCGCTACCAATGGCATCGACATCGACAACATCGTACAACCCCGCGACGGGCAACATCACAGTCTCGAGGTCGTGGTAGCCATCCTCACGCTTACGCAAAACGTGGAGGCCGAGGTTTATCTTACAATTGGCTTTTAGGCGCATACTCTACCGCTAAGCCTCAACGGCAACCGCTAAGATTAGACCGATAAAGATCAACGCAAAGCAACCGAGCATAATCCACATAGGCACCTTTGCCCAAGTGATTGAGGTCTTGCCATAATGCTCAGCATAAAAGATATTGCCATCCTCCCAACTAGTATCCGACTTGAAGTAATAGACAAGCGAGACTACACCTGCAGGCCAAAATAGCACCAACGCAACAATAGACCACACAAGGCTTGTGTAGGGGTTAGGCGACTGGCCATTACGTGTATTTGTCGAAGGAGACGAAGGTGTGCTATCGTTAAAGATAAAGCCACAATGAGGACATACATTGATAGTTGAAGCCACGAGGCCACCACACTCAGGACAATTTCTTGCTGCCATACTATATAATATTGTTTTAGTCGTTATCGGTTATATTCAACAAAGATACTATTTTTTTCGCATAAAGGCGGTATAGTTATTGAAAAAGATTGGTTGAAACTTTTAAATTTTACGATTATGAGATCTTTCAACACAACAAAAACCATCGCTTTAGCCACCCTCCTGCTCGCCATAGGCACAGTGGCACAGGCTCAGAGCAACCAACAAGTAATGGTCAAGGAGTGGCGCGATGGCGACTACATCGTACGTCGCTACATCGTTGCAAACGACACGCCACACCAAGCCGAGTATGAGATACACTACGCCATAAACTCGGCAACCACAGCCACCGACTTCGACCAAAATGGTGAGGAGATAGGGCGCTTGGACAACTTCTTCAATCAACTCAAGAACGACACCCTCCGCCACGTATCGAGCATCGCCATCACGGGATATGCCTCGCCCGACGGCACACCTAAGTTCAACAGCAACTTAGCACGCCAACGAGCCCAGCAACTCGGCCAGATGATAGCGCAACGATACAACCTCAACGGCAGTAATATAACAATAACCTCGCACGTGGAGCCGTGGAGCGCAACGACAGACGCCATAGAACACTCCTCACTAAAGAACCGCAACGAGTTGGTGACCTTGGTAAACTCCGACAAGGCCCCTATGGCCGTAGACTATCAGCTTAAGGGTGAAGGTCAGGCGTGGCAGTGGCTCAAGAGTGATGTGTTGCCAGATATGAGACGTGCGGTAGTGACGGTATCATACACCGAGGATGGTATGGAGGATAGGCGCGAATATTCGCCCAGCAGACCTCAGACACGCGAAGTTATCATCATGGAGGAGATAGAGGTGCCTAAACACCACAACAAGGAGGCACACCACAAAGATAAGAGGCACGACAAAGAGGAGAAGCACAAACGAAAGAGAGATGTCGTGGTTGTGAATGAATGGGAGGGCATAATAATCGACTTAGGCGCCGCAACTGAGGGTTATGCCGAGGAATAACGCTCAATAATTTAGGGTGACGAAATAAACAAATCGTGAAAAAATTTGCAAAAATAGATAGGTTTTCGTATCTTTGCATAATAGCAAATTAAACTAAAACCAAAATATTATGGCAAATCTTAGATTTTTAAAGAAGGAGATTGACTACCGCTTGGAGGAGTTCGCATTCGATTGCCACATGGCAATCTTCGTACAGCCTGGTAAGGAGGAGAAGGTAGTGGAGTTGATGCAGCGTGGCGTTGAGTTGCGCAACGTACTCTACGTTAAGGCGAACAACCCTGCTGAGCCTAAGAACCGTTCATTGGTGAAGAAGCACTATGCTGCTTTGCGTCGTGATATGGTTGAGAGCTTCGCTGGTCTCTTCGCTGACCTCAGCGCAGTTTGCAACGAGTAGTCTCCCTAAATAGTAGACAAGGGGCGTGTCCGACTGGACACGCCCTATTTCTTTTGGGTATGGTGCGAAACTAAACCTCCATTCCCCTGCGTACCCTCGACAAGGTCTCGGCTGAAACAAGGCGCTTAGCCACAGCAAGGGCAAACTCCACGGAGAGACCCGCACCAGCTGCAGTGATAAGGTTGCCATCCTCAACAACACTATTACCCTCATAGACATAATCGCCCATCTCGTCGATAACCGTAGAGTGGCACGTAAGCCTACTACCACGGCCGACACCCGAAGCGGCTAATACCGTAGGTGCGCCACAGATAGCCGCCACAAGGCGACCCGAATTATAGTAGTGGCGAACCACGCTACAGACTGCCTCAGAACTTCTGAGGTTCAGATAGCCAGGGTTACCACCAGGCAGAATCAGCGCATCACCATCATCCAACATTTCCTCTCCAAGCACCATATCGCAACGGAGTGTAACAAGGCCGTGAGAGGAGGTGACATCGAGGCTCTCCCCCACCGCCACACGCACAAGTTCTACGCCTGCACGGTGCATAACATCTATCGGAGCCAAGGCCTCAACACACTCGAAGCCATCGGCCAAAAGGATATATACTCGCTTCATACTCAGATAAATAGTCGTTCAAATTCATCGTATGGCAACTCTCTAACCACCACACTACCAATACGTTCGGGCAATACAACACGCAGGACATTATCTCTCTTCTTCTTATCCTGGCGCGTAGCCTTCACCACCTTTGCTATAGGCACAGGCAATTCGAGATTGAAGCCAAGCGCACGCAACAGTCTCTCAACACGCTCTGCCTCGCCACTCTCCATAATCCCCAATCGCACCGCAGCACGACCAATCATCGC
This sequence comes from Alistipes sp., assembly GCA_017555905.1. Lineage (GTDB taxonomy): Bacteria > Bacteroidota > Bacteroidia > Bacteroidales > Rikenellaceae > Alistipes. The sequence continues at coordinate 93,951 of JAFZFP010000016.1, forward strand.
CATACCGATAGCCACAGCCTCGCCGTGGTTGAACTCACGCGTGGTACGCTCGATGGCGTGGCCTATGGTGTGGCCCAAATTCAAGACCCTGCGTCGGCCACTTTCACGCTCATCCTCCTCGACAATAGCACTCTTCACGGCAACGGCACGAAGCACGACCTCTTGAAGAGCCTCCTTTGAGGTATAAATATCCTCGGCTACCCTACTCTCTATATAGTCGAAGAGTTGCGAATCACCAACAATAGCACTCTTAACAACCTCGGCCATACCTGCACGCAACTCCCTCTTAGGTAGTGTAGCAAGCATCTCAACGTCGGAAATTACGAAACGTGGGTGGACAATGGTACCCACCATATTCTTGTAGTCGGCAACATTTACGCCATTCTTACCACCAATAGAGGCATCGACCTGACCAAGCAGTGTGGTGGAGACAAAGCCGAAATCGAGACCTCGCATATAGGTTGCAGCGACATAGCCCGTGATATCTGTGACGATACCACCACCGATGCCCAACAGGAAGGTAGAGCGGTCAGCACCCATAGCCATAAGGCGGTCGTAGAGCGTAGCCACCGTAGCGAGACTCTTATTAGCCTCTCCACTGCCAATGATTATATTCTCGTAGCGTCGGACCAGATCGGGATAGAGCCTATCGATAGTGGCATCTGTGATAACCACCACACGCGACTTTGGCAACACTTCGTTCAAGAGGGTTGCAACACGTCCTACGTACAACTTCGTAACCCCTTTTATGCTAAGTTGAGCATCCATACTATATCGTTTTTCGACAACGGCACATCGTGGCGCCATACTATATGTTTATACAAAGGTAGTAAAATAATCCTTATTATAGCACTTATAATACCCAACATAAATTTAATTTAGGTTTTATTTGCAAATAGTTTAAATGTTTTCTAAATTTGCAATGATTTTGGTTTAACCTACGAGAAGAACAAAAGACAACTAAATAATAACATTTAAAATTAAGTAAAACTATGGCTTTTCTTACAAACGACAAGCTCGTTATCGTTGGTGCTGCCGGTATGATCGGCTCAAATATGGTACAGTCTGCCCTTATGATGGGTCTTACCAGCAACATCTGTCTCTATGACGTATTCTCTCCAGAGGGCGTGGCAGAGGAGATGCGCCAGAGCGGTTTCGACAATGTAAACATCACTGCAACAACTGACGTTGCTGAGGCTTTCAAAGATGCTAAGTACATCATCTCTTCAGGTGGCGCTCCACGTAAGGAGGGTATGACACGCGAGGATTTGTTGAAGGGCAACTGCGAGATCGCAGAGCAGCTCGGTAAGAACATCAAGACATACTGCCCAGATGTTAAGCACGTAGTTATCATCTTCAACCCTGCTGACCTCACTGGTCTTGTAACTTTGCTCTACTCTGGTCTTAAGCCAGGTCAGGTTACTACCCTCGCAGGTTTGGATACCACACGTCTTAAGAGCGCTTTGGCTAAGAAGTTCGGCGTTATGCAGAGCGAGATCGAGGGCTGCGCAACTTATGGTGGTCACGGCGAGCAGATGGCAGTATTCGGCAGCGCAGTAAAGATCGCTGGTCGCAACCTCACTGACATCATCGGTACAGAGGAGTTCCCTGCTGAGGAGTGGGAGCAGATGAAGAAGGATGTAACACAGGGCGGTGCTGCTATCATCAAGCTCCGTGGCCGTTCATCTTTCCAGAGCCCATCATACCTCTCAGTTGAGATGATTCGCTCGGTAATGGGTGGTGAGCCTTTCCGCTTCCCTGCTGGTACTTACGTTTCTAACGAGAAGTACAACCACATTATGATGGCTATGGACACTGTTCTCGACCAGAACGGTTGCTCATACAAGATGCCTGTAGGTACTGAGGAGGAGCTCGCTAAACTCGATGCTTCTTACGCTCACCTCTGCAAGATGCGTGACGAGTTGGTAACCTTGGGTATCGTTCCTGCTATCGAGGAGTGGTCAAAGATCAACCCAAACTTGTAGTAGAATAGACTACAACGACGCTCAGCGACGTATAAACCATCGGGGCAGGAGGGAGTTTCCTAAATGCCCCGATTTTTAATTGCACAATTATATATAGGTATATACTATGAAGATTGCAGTTCCTACACGCGACGGACATATTGACGACCACTTCGGCCACTGCGCCTACTACACCATCTTCGATATCGAGGATAACCAGATCGTCGCTACCTCACGCCTCGACTCACCAGAGGGTTGTGGCTGTAAGTCGAATATAGCATCCGAGATGGAGGCTATGGGCATCAGCGTGATGCTCGCAGGAAATATGGGTCAGGGCGCAAAGAATAAACTCGAGAGCCACAACATCAAGGTCATCCGCGGCTGTAAGGGTATCGTCGAGATGGTCGTGCGTGCCTACCTCCTTGGCCTGGTCACCGACTCTGGCGAGGGTTGCTCCCACCACGAGTGCCACAGCGACAATAAATAATGGTTTTTCACAACACCTTGATACTCAATAACAACAGAAAAAAGTCGCAAAATGTTGCAAAAATTATTGCTAAAAAATTTGCAGATTCAAAAATAAGCAGTATATTTGCACACCATTTCAGAGAAATCTGATGCCCAGATGGCGGAATCGGTAGACGCGCTGGTCTCAAACACCAGTAGGTTCACCCCTGTGCCGGTTCGACCCCGGCTCTGGGTACTAAGAGAGAAACGAGAGTTTCTCTCTTTTTTTTGTCTGTATTGAGTGGCGAGAGAGTACAGCATGCTGTACATCGTGTATGCTTTGTTGGGTGTTGGCAAGCGTGCTTGCCACGCCCAACAAGCCACCCACAGGCTACGCCTATTCTCGCCACTCTATCCCTGCCCATCTCCGCAGTACTCACCTTAATTGGCGATTGTCAGAAGTTGTCAAAACTATATAGTCCTACCAAAAATTATTTTTAGGTAGGGCTCTTTTCTCTTTATAAACTTCAAAACTTTCCCATCCAACCACGAAATAACAAAAAACGATAATTTATTCGCAAATTTTTACTACTTTTACTACAAAATTTCAACTACTATGGCTAAACTCAATACAGCAGATATCGGTTTTGAAGATCAGATTTGGAAGGCGGCGGACAAGATGCGTGGCAACCTCGACGCCTCGGAGTATAAATCCGTGGTGCTTGGCCTTATCTTTTTGAAGTATATTTCGGATAAGTTCGAGGCTCGCTTCGAGGCGCTTGTTGCCGAGGGCGAGGGCTTCGAGGAGGATAAGGACGAGTACACTGCCGAGAATATCTTCTATGTCCCTACTGATGCTCGCTGGTCAGTTATTGCTGCTGCGGCACACACTCCCGAGATTGGCACTACTATCGACAACGCCATGCGTGCTATCGAGAAGGAGAACCGCCGCCTGAAAGATATTCTGCCGAAGAACTTCGCACGCCCCGAGCTCGACAAGCGCCGCTTGGGTGATGTGGTCGATCTGTTCACCAATATCAAGATGCACGAGCACGGCGACTCGAAGGATATCCTCGGTCGTGCCTACGAATACTGCCTCTCGAAATTTGCTGAGGCGGAGGGCAAGTTAGCGGGCGAATTTTACACCCCTGCCTGCATTGTCAAGACCCTTGTTAATGTCTTGGAGCCTTACGCAGGTCGTGTCTATGACCCTTGTTGTGGCTCGGGCGGTATGTTTGTGCAGTCCGCAAAGTTTATCGAGAGCCACGCTGGCAATATCAACCAAATCTCGGTCTATGGTCAGGACTCTAACCCTACAACCTGGAAGATGGCGCAGATGAACTTGGCTATTCGTGGCATCGAGGCCGACCTCGGACAGTATAACGCCGACACCTTCTTCAACGACTGCCACCCGACCTTGAAGGCGGACTTTGTCTTGGCAAATCCTCCTTTCAACCTCAGCGACTGGGGTGCGGACAAACTCGCTGACGATGTGCGCTGGAAGTACGGCACGCCTCCCAATGGCAACGCCAACTTCGCGTGGATTCAGCATATTATCCACCACCTCGCACCTGCGGGCAAGGCGGGCGTTGTGCTTGCTAATGGCTCGCTGTCGAGCCAGAGCGGTGGCGAGGGCGATATTCGCCGTAAGTTGGTCGAGGCTGACTTGGTCGATTGTATTGTGGCTATGCCATCGCAGTTGTTCTACACTACGCCAATCCCCGTGTCGATTTGGTTTTTCAATAAGGCAAAAAAGCAGAAGGGCAAGACTTTGTTTATCGATGCTCGCAACCTCGGCACTATGGTTACCCGCAAACTGCGTGAGCTAACCGATGGCGCGGAGGGCGATATTATGCGTATTGCCAACACCTATAAGGCGTTTACCGATGGCACGCTTGCCGATGAAAAGGGCTTCTGCGCTGTGGTCGATATCGCCAAGATTGCCGAGCAGGACTTTATACTCACTCCTGGCCGCTATGTAGGCATCGCCGAGCAGGAGCAGGATGCCGAGCCATTCGAGGAGAAGATGTCGCGCCTTACGACCGAACTCGCCACCCTTTTTGAACAGTCGCACACCCTCGAAACCGAAATCAAAAAACAACTCGAAAGTATTGGGTATAAATTGTAAATGTTATGAACGAGATAGTATACATAAATATTAATAAAGATGAATTTGTAAATTCATCTAGGCCTCTATATAAGCATATGTCATTGAATAATGCTTTAAGGACTTTAAACAAACATTTCATCTGGTTTTCAAATCCTACGGAATGGAAGGATCCTTTTGAGGGACGTTTTCTAACCGCTAAATATCATCGAGGAAATGAGATACTTGACTTTCCTTGGGTTAATCGTGTATATTGCACATGCGTAACGCTGACGGCATCTAGTGAAGCTTTTTGGACTCCTTATAGTCAGAATCAAATTGCAATAGAGTTAAGAATTAATAGGCAACAACTTATTACTGAATTAGAATCCTATTTGGATAAATATGATATATATGTTGGCAAGGTTAATTACCAGCAAACGGATGTTATCACAGGTGAATTACATACTATTCCATTCACAACAAATATACTTCAACCTTTTAGTGAAATGTGGTGCGCAGAGTTACTTTTATTAAAAAGAAATGCCTACAAGTATGAGGATGAAGTACGCATCATAATGGTTGAAAAACAAAAGAAGATTAAATCTGATACCGACTCCATAATGACCAAACCAAATGTGAAGAAAGGCATCAAGGTTGGGTTTAAATGTGAAAATACTGACATAATCAAAGATATTGTTTTGGATCCTTCTTTGGAAAGAGATACAGAGATGATGCTTAAGAATGTTTTTGAGGAAATATATGATTTTAAACCTATATCGAATTCTGCAAAAGCTCATAGAAGGGTTATGAAGTCTGGATTATACACAAAACAAAAGCCTAAAGATTTAAAATTAAGGTAGTATATGTGTTCTTGGGGACTTAACGAATGGGGCGATATTGCCAATATCGTAATAGCTCTTGCATCGGTAGCAACGGCTATTGTTACGGCTATTGTTTTGCATAAACAGCACAATTTGCAAAAAGAACAACATAAGTTAGACCAATCTAAGCACACTCTTGAGCTGCAAAAGTTTGAGGCTCAAAAGCAAGAGCATCAACCAATATTTCACTTCAGGAGGTTGGATGATTGCTTGGAGATATGTAATAGCGGAGAAAAACTTGCTCAACCTATTAAGTTTAGAATTTCATCAATGGCATACATATGTTTTTCGATTTTTCATTTTGGTCGAATAATAGAGTATGTTACTTGTGTTCCTGTCAAGATCTATAGAGAATGTAAATGTCAGGATGAGTTAGATGGCGTAGTTGCAAGATGTCATTTTAACAAAGACGAGCGAGAGTTGCTTCACAACAAATGCACAGAGGTAGTTAATAGTCTTGTAGATGACAAGCAAATTCAAATGAGAGTTCACCCAATGTCAGGTGTTGCTGTTAGGGATAGCGAGCTAATTGCAATAGAATATACAGATGTGTACAAGCAAACACATAGGCTTTTCTATAAAGATTCTATTCCTATTACAGGCGAATCGTACGAAAAGATTATGCAGGCTATGATGCAAGTTAGTCGTATTCCGTTGCAAATTGATAAGATAGATGTTGAAAATATCAAGCAAACGGTTTTGCAATTTAGGACTATTAAGAATTGGTAATTATATGACCGAGTGGAAAACATATAAGATTGGGGATTTGTGTGATACTATTTCCGACACTTACAAAGGTTGTGCAGATGAGGTTGCGTTGATAAACACTTCCGATGTGTTGGAGGGAAAATGTCTAAATCATACAAAAGAACCAAATCGCAATCTTAAAGGGCAATTCAAGAAAACCTTTAAGAAATATGATATATTGTATAGCGAGATTAGACCAGCAAACAAAAGATTTGCCTATATAGATTTTGATGCAACCAACTATATTGCATCAACCAAACTGATGGTTTTACGACATAACGAGAAAATAGAACCATTATATCTGTATTATATATTGCAAAGTCAGGGTGTGATTGATGAGTTGCAGATGTTAGCTGAATCTCGTTCTGGAACTTTTCCTCAAATTACATACTCGGAGTTATCCAGGTTAGAGGTAAAATTGCCAAATAGAGTAATACAGAAACAGATTCTCGGTATATTGGGTGCGATAGATGATAAAATCGAGAATAATCGCCGTATAAATGCCAACCTCGAATCCCAAGCCCAAGCACTCTATAAACAGTGGTTTGTAGATTTTGAGTTTCCAAATGAGGACGGTAAACCCTACAAATCATCAGGTGGCAAAATGGTAGATTCCGAACTCGGTCTAATTCCCGAAGGATGGAGTGTCGGAGATATTTACAAATATGTGAATGTTGTATATGGTGCACCTTATAAATCGGTGTTATTTAACGAGAGAAAAGATGGCAATCCTTTAATTAGGATTCGTGACTTAAAAACATTTTCACCGCAATACTACACCCAAGAGATTCTGCCAAATACAGAATTTATAAATGCTGGTGATGTTGTTGCAGGTATGGATGCAGAGTTTGTGCCTTGTCTGTGGATGGGTGAAAAAGGAGTATTGAATCAGCGATGTTGTAAATTTGTTGGCAAACAAGATAGCATAAGTAATTACTATGTAATGTTTCTTGTAAAGCCCGAGTTGGAGTTTGTGCAAAGTTATAAAACTGGCACAACGGTAAGCCATTTAGGTAAGGCCGATATTGATAAGTTTGTAGTTGTGCATCCACCATTTGCCGTTATAGAAAAATTCTCTAAAACAGCAGATGCATTACTGAACAATAAAATAAAATTGGCGAAAGAAAACATTACCCTCGCTACCCTCCGCGATACCTTATTGCCAAAATTGATGAATGGTGAAATAAAATTGTAAGAAATATGGATGATTTAACTGTAAGGAGGCTTGCTGTAATAAAGCAGTTATATTTACAAGGAGTGCAACAATCCTACGAATATGAACCGTTAAATGGTTTTAGTATTCTATCTTTTCACGACAGTGTGGAGATGTTTATGAATCTATGTGCAGAAACGAAAAATATTTCTATCCCTCGAAATACTACATTTATTGGCTATTATGACTTACTTGATGACTTGGAATGTAAAGCCACGATGGATAATCTCAACAAGAAACGAGTAAGTCTCAAACATTCAGGAGCTATACCATCTGTACTTGATATAGAAGTCGCAAGGGTAAATGTAACAGATTTCTTTAATAGAAATACGCCATCCTTCTTTAATGTAGATTTTGAAGACATCTCACTAGTATCATTAGTAAAAGATGAATCTGTAAGACATTATATTGAATTAGCCCACGAGTTTATTAATGACGGAAAATTCTCTGATGCTATTATGAATCTTCATTTTGCATTTAATGAACTAATTTGTTCTCATACGACAGATGCAGATGGTTTCTACTATCCTCGATTCTCATCGATTGAAAGTTTTACATTTTGCAATAGCCGTAACATAAATCTTGGTGCAGGAAGAAGCTTTGATGATTTTGTTGATAAAACTATAAAATCATTCGAAAATTTAGATGATGCCATTAGCATAATTGGTTTGGGGATAGACTATAGAAGATATTATAAATTTAATCTACTAAAGCCTATATATAGTGCATATTATAAGGATGGTAGAAGAGAGTATTTTGGAAGGATGCCTGAAAATGTAGTATGCAATTCAAAAAATGCTAAATTTTGCTTTAACTTTGTTATAGACTCTGCCCTTCAGCTACAGAGATTTGAACTTGAAATATCAGATTTTCGTAGATAGCAATAGTCTAGTCTATATTAAGAATAAATATATACTTACCACTCTCCGTGACACCTTATTACCAAAATTAATGAATGGAGAGATAAAATTTTAGGATGATATGGCAAAACTTTTATATAGATATTTGTTATATTTTGGTGTATTTATCGTTATAGTGCAAATGTTGGAGTATAGCGGTACGCAAGAGTTATTTGCGAAATGTTGTTTCAAATTTAACTCAGAGGTATTAGGCACATATGCTCCGCTATTTCTGTCAGTATTACTTATCGATGTAACATATCGTATAGGCAAACGTCAAAATGAGATAGCTAAACAGCAAGTTTCAATACAACAACAGCAATACCAATTAGAAAAATTCAACAACTACAAAGATTTGCATCGCAATATCTATAGGTGTAAAAATATGGTGGATATTATTCCATTGAAAGTACATTGTAATTTGATTCAACGAGATAACGAGTTAACAAAATCAGTAGACGAGTATGTATCAATATTGGATAATTTGAATATTGAGATTCAAGATGGAGTGTCCGATTTAATGCTAAAAGGAGAAAAAGATGTTGATATAAAAAACGTACTCCATCTGATATCGGTATCAAAGGACTTATTAAATTACATCAATACAAATCACACCAGGCATTATTCTACAAATGATTTGCTTACATCAATTATTAAGGAGGTAGCATTTGAAGAATTAAAAACTATTGATGAACAATTGACCTACATTAAAAACAATCTACATAACAAGCAATTAATAGATCGGCTAAATAGTTTTTCCGATAGTTATAATCTTGTTTTTTGTGGGGAAAATGATATCCTTTCAAAAGTGCAAAAGTTATATAAAGATGGATTACAATAGTAAAATACGAATCATTGAGGGCGCAATTGTTCAGATAAATGCAAATATAGGATGTAATTGTGATTTCGAGCACCAAGGTAATTATCTAAAACAATTAGCCAAAGAAGCACTAAAGGAAATAGGAGTAAATAACATTATACTATCTTCTATTCAAACAATAGGCTTTCCATCCGAGGATTTACCGATTGGCGGTTTATACAACACACGAGACATACGAGAGGAAAATAAAAGAGTTGCATATCGACAGAGCGTAAAAGCACTCGTTGGCATTCTTGTGCAAGAGCGAGAACGACTTGTAAAAGAGCAACAAGAAGTTAACGAGACGAGAGACCTAAAAATTCAGGTGTGGACTTTAGTGTTTTCTGCTGTTGCAGCAGTTGGCGCAATTATTTCCATATTTTTTTAGTACCTTTGTAAAAACTAACCATCAAAAGAGCTTATGCACTTTACCGAGGCACATTTTGAGAATGCGATATTGGAGTTGATGCGTGATACGCTGGGCTACGATTATATCTATGGCCCAAGTGTGGAGCGTGACTATGCCGAGCCGTTGCACATCGACCTTGTGCAGCAGTCGCTCTATGCCATAAACCCGGCGCTGCCGGCCGAGGCGGTGGAGGAGGCAATCGCCAAGATTCGCACCATCGAGAGTGGCTCACTTGTACAGCGCAACGAGGTGTTTCACGACTATCTGCAAAATGGTGTCGAGGTAAACTATTTCGACGGTAAGGAGCAACGTGCAACACGAGTACGCCTCATAGATTACGACACACCCCTACGCAACAACTTTACCGTTGCCAACCAATGGACCGTAGAGGAGCGTTCGGTGCGCAGAGCCGACATCGTGGTATTTGTAAATGGTTTGCCACTCGTAGTTGTAGAGCTAAAATCGCCATCGCGCGAGAATACCGATGTGTCGGAGGCATACGCCCAGCTGCGCAACTATATGATTGAGATACCGTCGCTCTTTGTCTATAACGCCTTCTGCGTGATGAGCGATATGGCGACCTCGAAGGCTGGCACGATTACCGCCGGCGAGGACCGTTTTATGGAGTGGAAAACAGTGGACGGCACAAGCGAAATACACCGCTACGTCGCTTTCGATGTGTTGTTCTCGGGGATGTTCGACAAGGCGCGCCTAATAGAGATTTTGCGTGGTTTCATCTGCTTCTCGAAGGACGAAAAGCAGAGCGCAAAAATCTTGGCCGGTTATCATCAGTTCTTCGCAGTACGCAAGGCGGTGGATTCGGTAGCCGAAGCAACGCAGACCGATGGTAAGGGCGGAGTATTTTGGCACACGCAGGGTTCGGGAAAGTCGCTCTCGATGGTATTCTTCGCCAAGCGAGTTCAACAAGTGGTATCGTCACCTACAATTGTAGTGCTAACAGATCGCAACGACCTCGACGGGCAGTTGTACCGTCAGTTTGCCAAGTGTGCCGACTTCCTGCGCCAAACGCCCATACAAGCAGAGAGCCGCAAGCACCTCGGAGAACTATTGCAGGGACGAGAGGCTAACGGCATATTCTTTACCACGATGCAGAAGTTTGAGGAGAGCGAAGAGCCCCTCTCGACACGCCGAAATATCGTGGTCATAGCTGACGAGGCGCACCGTAGCCAATATGGACTGACCGAGAAAATCGACAGTGAGGGTCGTGTAAAAGTAGGCGCAGCTCGCCGAGTGCGCAACTCGTTGCCGAATGCCACTTACATCGGCTTTACGGGTACGCCTATTTCGCAGAAAGACCGCTCGACACGCGAGGTGTTTGGCGACTACATAGATGTTTACGATATGACGCAGGCGGTGGCAGATGGTGCTACACGCCCTGTGTTCTATGAGAGTCGAGTGATAAATCTGCACCTCGACGAGGCGACACTCCGTCGCATAGACGACGAGTACGACTCGATGGCCGACGAGGCGGAGGAGTACGCAATTGAAAAGAGCAAACGAGAGCTCGGCCGACTCGACTCGATACTCGGAGCAGACGAAACGATAGATTCACTTGTTGGCGACATTCTCGACCACTACGAAAACTACCGCCAATATGAGCAGACGGGCAAGGCTATGATTGTTGCCTACTCGCGCCCGATAGCGATGAAAATTTACCGACGTATCCTGGAGTTGCGCCCGGCGTGGAGCGAAAAGCTCGCTGTGGTAATGACTTCGGGCAACAAAGACCCCGAGGAGTGGCGCGAGATAATCGGCAACGATGCCCACAAAAAGGAACTCGAAAAGCGATTTAAGGATAACGACAGCCCGCTGAAAGTGGTGATTGTGGTGGATATGTGGCTCACGGGATTTGATGTGCCGTCGCTCTCGACGATGTATGTCTACAAACCAATGGCGGGCCACAACCTGATGCAGGCGATTGCCCGTGTAAACCGTGTATTTGGCGATAAGCAGGGCGGCCTGGTGGTCGATTATGTCGGCATAGCATCCGCTTTGAAGCAGGCGATGAACGACTACACCATACGCGACCGCAAGAACTATGGCGATACCGACATTTCGAAGACCGCATATCCCGAATTTCAGAAAAAGTTGGAGGTGTGTCGCGACCTGCTGCATGGCTTCGACTACTCGGCATTCTACGGCGAGTCGGATATGGCTCGCGCTGCGGCGATTGCAGGCGGTGTCGATTTCCTGCAAGCCCCAGAGCGTGAGGAGACAAAGAACTTATATATCAAAGAGGCGTTGTTGCTCCGTCAGTCGTTGTCGTTGTGTCAGAGCCTCTTGCAGCGTGAGGAACGATTGGAGGCGGCTTACTTCGAGGCGGTACGCACACTGCTAACTCGAGTTGAGGGCAAGGGTAAGATTTCGTTCCAAGAGATTAACGAGCGCATCAACGAACTGCTCAAACAGAGCATCAAGAGCGAGGGTGTGATAAACCTCTTCTCGGACATCAAGGAGGAGTTTTCAATTTTCGACCCGAAGTTCTTGGAGGAGATAGCGCAGATGAAGCAGAAGAATTTCGCTGTGGAGTTGTTGCGCAAGCTGATTGCCGAGCAGATTCGGGTATATCAGCGCACAAATGCCGTGCGTGCCGAGAAATTTTCTGAGATTTTAGCGAATGCGATGAGTAACTACCTCAAAGGGATGCTCACCAATGAGGAGGTTATCGAGGAGTTGTTGAAGACTGCGAGAGCCATTGTCAGTGGCGAGGAAGAGAGCAAGAAGCTCAACCTTTCGACCGAAGAGTTGGCGTTCTACGATGCTATAACCAAGCCCGAGGCAGTGCAGGATTTCTATACAAACGAGCAACTTATCGCCATCACGCGCGAATTGACCAATGCACTACGCACCAACAAGACCATCGACTGGACGATGAAGGAGAGCGCCCGTGCCGGTATGCGTCGCATCGTGAAACGACTACTCAAAAAATACAAATATCCGCCAGAAGGACAGGAAGCAGCACTCGAAACCATTATGACCCAATGCGAGATGTGGAGTGAAAATGAGTTTGACGGAAATATATTATAAAGTTTAAGAGTCAGACCAGAGTCGAATCCAGGGGTTTACATTGCTAAGTGTTGAAGTCTAGTTGATAACTTTGCCATATCCTCTGCGAGTTTGTTGTGTACGATTTTCGCGTAGACCTGGGTGGTTTTTAGGTTGCGGTGGCCGAGCATCATCGACACCGACTCGATAGGTACTCCGTTTGTTAGCGTTACTGTTGTAGCAAAGGTATGGCGGGCGAGGTGAAAGGTTAGTCGTTTCTCGATGCCGCAGAGCGCTGCGATCTCTTTGAGGTAGTCGTTGCACTTCTGATTTGTGGGTATTGGGAGCAACTTGCCATCGAGGCATGAGCCCTCGTATTTTGCCAAAATTTGCGACGGAATCTCCAAGAGGGGTGCATCTACCGGTGTCGATGTCTTTTTGCGATGTGTGCGAAGCCAATGGCGGTTATTTGGGCCGTTAATGATATGCTCGGCAGTCAATGCCTGGGCATCGCAGTAGGCAAGTCCCGTAAAGCAACTGAACACGAATATATCTCGTATCTGTTCAAGACGCTTCGATGTCAGTTGTTTATTCATTAAGTTAGTAAGTTCCTCCATTGTAAGGTAGCCTCGCTCAGTATTCTCGAATTTGAGCTTAAAGCTGACAAATGGATTCTTGTTGGCCCAACCATTGTCTATCGCTACCTGATATATGGAGCGGAAGCGTTGAATCATCTTCATCACATAGTTGTTCGATAGTCTGTACTGCGTGCGCAGGAATATCTCAAAGCTGGTAATAAACCTCGGATTGACATCATATATCTATAAATGGAATATCAAGGTGCTTGTTAAACTTAATGAATGAGTTATAAGAGATTTGGTACATTCCTGCGTATCGCACTCTGTTTTCTCTTTTTAGACTCTCTATATAACTTAGGTATAGTTCTCCAACAGTTTGCATAGGAGGCTTCTCAGATGTTTCTAATAGCGTGGTTACTGTAAACTCTTTTCCCTCTAATCTATTATCTAATGCTTTTCGTTTGATTTTACCTATCTCTTGTATCTATGATAAGTTGGATTCTTACATAGTCGGGGCAATCCTCTTATAATTGATTTTTCTTGAAGTCCCAATGTGTAGCACTAACTGATATACCTGAACTTGTTCAATGGAATAAAATGCCATATCACGCATAAGGGCGTAAGCCCTGCAACCAGACACCTCTGTAACAAAAAAACAGCAGTCTTAAACTAAGACTGCTGCAACTGGTGAATCCGCCGGGGCTCGAACCAGGGACACAAGGATTTTCAGTCCTTTAGCTGCTACGCCAATCAGAAGCAAGTTTCTGATTGCAACCAACTGAGCTATTGCACCTTACAAGCAGTTATGCTTTTCTATTTCTGTCTAATTTCGCCTTGGTTTAACTCTTGGTTTACCTGTGGGTTTACACAAATAGTAATTACCGAGAAAGTATTAATGTATATAAATATTTGCTTTTATTGTCTTACCACAACCTATGTTCTGGTCGCCCCTCTAAGAATTGATGTATCTCCTCTTGGGTTACATCATATCCCGTTAGAGTTAAATCCATAGACCTAAATTCGTAGTTACTAACCTTTCTAGTCTTGATATTAACATCGCTGTAAACTACAGCTGAGAATATTTTATCTGGATTATCATAGAAGATAATGGATATGTATGCTTCTCCTACAATGTAAGGCTCTATATCAGCAATAACAAACTTGCCTTTTATGTAATCTTTGTATTCATCGAGACGAGCATCTTCTATCTTGCCACTATTGTACGCATCAAGGTACTTGCATAATGTGCGTATGTACTCATTATCTGCCCACTCATTTCGCCCCCATCCCGCAAAGCGAATGTCATTGAGGGCTTATCTTACTCCATTGTCTGCAACTTCAGTTTCTGGCTCTTGATATGTTTGCTCAGGCTCTTGTGCCACACACACCTGCGCCTTACTACCCAAAGCAAATAGTGCTATAAGGCATATAGCTAGTTTTTGTAGTTTTTTCATAGGGTTAAGATTTCTACAAAGGTAATAAAGGTTTATTAAAAAACCAACCTACCGTAATAGGTAAGTTGGCTTTCGTTACATCCGTATGATATGGTATTACTATTTCATTATTCCAAAGCTTTTTGGGCAACTACTTGTGCTTCCTTAATAGCAGCTATTAGTTTTGGAATATCAGATATAGAACAAACTGATGCTGCCTCTGAGTAAACACATGTTGGCACTCCGTATTCATCTGTTTTAAACCATTTTTTGCGGAATATTACAGCTCCTGGTTTGCCAAATACACCTTCAACCAATTCAGTAGTGAAATAGACATCAATGCCACCATATGCAGTATAAGTTATTGTGAATGAATCTGTCTTAGCTGAATTATTATGCTCATTTATGATAGCTTACAATGCGAGCAACATATCATCAATCTGATCCATGTCAAGATATCCTAATGGAGCAGGAACTCCTAGAGCTGCTGCTACCTTTTGTCCAAACATAGTAGGCCAAAACTCCAATGCCACAAGTTTGTCGCCACTTTTAAGGTCTGTGAATAATTTAGCATAAAGTTTTATGCCACTTTTCTTGTCTTCGTAGATTGTGGTCTCTTTTAAGAATTTGTTTTTTGTTTTAAACTGTTCTGCCTTAGTTAACTGAGTGGCTGCTTCAACGTCAGAACTTTGTGCTTGTGCAGTAGCAAATGCAAATAAGCACGCGATGATTAAAAGAAAAGTCTTTTTCATTTTTGTAAGTTTTAAAAGTTATATTAAGTGGATATATTAATAAATCAAGACCATGACGACATATGGCGCAAATTCCTTTATTTGCTCGGTAAATACAGTAGGTTTAGGTGACTTATCGGTAATATCTTCAATAGTAATTGGAGCGGCATCTATCAACTGATATAGGTAGCTACTTTTAATTGCGTATCCGACATTATTAGCACCTTGAATGCCTGCAGATGTAATTCCTACTAAATTGCCACCCTTATCGAACATTGGGCCACCACTATTTCCAGGTTGGATAGGAGCAGAGATTTGGTATGATGAAATCTGTCCCTCGTAGCCTGTTTTTGCGCTAATAATACCATCAGTCACCTTGATTTCAGAACCCATAGCCTGAACCATGGGATATCCCATAGTAAATATTGAGGAACCCACATCTATTGTTCTTTGATAGATGTTATATGGGAGTGTTGTTAAATGTTGAAATTCCATATCATCAATCATTAATAGTGCTAGGTCGTTTATTTTGTCAACACACAACACTTTTGTAGAGAATGTTTTAACATCTGACGCAGTTTGAATAAGCACTTTAATCTCATTTGCACCCTCAACAACATGATTATTTGTTGCGATGATATTTTTACCAACAAAGAATCCACTGCCATTTCCCTTGAGCTCTTTAGGAGCATTTGATTTCTCTGTTTTAACCTGTTCTACCATTGAAAATTCAATATCATTCTCTGGGTATAACTTCATAAATATCGTTTCAACATAGTTTTTAGTATCATAGAGTGTTATCCTTTTGTCGTGATATTCTAAATAAAAATCTGCCTTAGACAACATCTTGTTATCTAAGTACCAATAATTTACTTTATAAAGTCCAGGAGTTGTCGTTGCAGTGAATGTTCCTTTAAGTTCACCCTCTTTCCATATTTCATGATTAGACCCATGAATATAAATAATTTTATAAACATCCTTCTCCTTTACAACTGCTAATTTATGGCGATTACTTCCCCAATAATTTGGATTTGAAGTGCTGATGAAATTATATATGCCTTCAATAGGCGAAGCTGGAGAGTTATCCCAAAATTTTCGTAAATTATATTCTGTATATGAAGTCTGTGCTGTGGTGTTTCTATTATTAGGTATCTCTAAATTATTAACAATAAATGATGGACACTGATAGTTGTTTCTTTTAAAATCAGAGTTGCCTACACCTCCATTGAAGTGCCACTTGATATTGGTTACACCGGCAGGGACACGTGGAAAATAAAATGTAGCATGTACCACTTTATTTTTATTGCCATTCATATAGTAATTCCAATATGTTACTTTATAATATCTATTCCATGGCTTATAATAACCTTCGTAATTAGATTGAACAAGTTTGTACTTCCCAAATGCACCAGTAATATAGATAGATGCATTTTCATCTAATTCGTGAGCATCAAAGCATCCTGGCTTATTATTCAGAATAGTAATATCACAGAAAATGGCCGTGAAGTCATCATTAGATGCAACACCTGTAATATTCCATCTTTGGTCTTTATTTTCAAAAACCATTTGAGCCTGTATATGATTAAGATAAAATAAGCAACAAATAAGCAACAGTAACTTCTTCATATGTTAAACAAAATGTTTGTGCCCGCCAATTCCCAGAGAGTAGCGGTAAAACAAAAAAGGTGTGGGAACTATATTGCTTTATCCCACACTCTGGTCTTCGCATTACCACTGGAATGGATAAAACAATAGCCCACACCAAAGGATATGTCAAAAGCCAATAAGGGCTGTACATACCAATGATGTGGTGCTACTGCCATCATCTTCATTCCAGTTTCAAAGTTGCGAAGTTTGAGTGTAGAAGATAATTTCAATAACACCTTTTACTAAAAAATGTCCTTCCGAAACACCATAGTGTCTTAGAATTGTAACAAAGTTAGTAAAAAAGTGTGATATTCTATCTATCAGATGATGTTTTTTTGAAAAAATCTCAGTCACCTATATTTATATTCGCTCAACCCATAATAAGTGAGAAGGCGCGGGGATGAGGTTATGTTTGTGGCTGGGTGTACTCTCGTAGAGAGGTGCGATATGGCATTATGCCTGAACTTGTTCAATGGAATAAAAGCCATATCACACATAAGGGCGTAGCCCTGCAACCAGACACCTCTGTAACAAAAAAACAGCAGTCTTAAACTAATACTGCTGCAACTGGTGAATCCGCCGGGGCTCGAACGGCTTTAGCCGTAGCGGGGATACCGCTTAGCGCAGACCATAAGGTCTATCCCCGCAACCCGCATTAAGTGAGTAGGCGGGGGGGGGATGATGTTGAGCGTATGCTTGCAGACTCTGTTTTAATAATACCTGCGAGCTTGCTCGTATGGGATTATAAAAATAGAGCAGCAGAGTGAAAACTCTGCCGCTCAACATAAAGTGGTGAATCCGCCGGGGCTCGAACCCGGGACCCCAACATTAAAAGTGTTGTGCTCTACCTGCTGAGCTACGGATTCTCCAAATACCAAGGCCTAAACCTTTGGTGGTGCAAAGATAGTAAATATTTTTATTCTACCAAAATATAGGGCAAAAATATCGCCTTTTAATGCTACAGACTACCTATAGCCAACAATATCATACCGATAATTATCAACACGAGATCCACAACCTTAGACCACACGTTGCGCTCGCCAAAGAGCAACACTCCACAGATGAACGAGACTACGACAGAGGAGCGACGAATCATCGAGACTACGGCAATCATAGCACCCTCACTGTCGAGAGCGTGGTAGTAGAAGAAGTCGGCAACCGAGACAAAGAGGGTGATGAGGGGGATGCTCCAACGCCATTCGAAGCCTTTAGCGATAGGACTCTTTAGGCTGAGCATCAGGGCAATAAGGCCCATAAGAAGGAGTTGATATACTCCGAACCAACTCTGCACAAAGAGTGGAGAGAGAGCGTGAGCCGTGATGATATACTTATCGTAGAGGCCACTGACGGCTCCGAGGAGCATAGCCACGAAGAGGGCCCACACATAGCGGCTATTCTTAAAGTCGATACTCTCGCGCTTGCCCGCACGGCTGAGCAGATAGAGCGAGAGGATGGTAACAAGCACTCCACCCCACTGCCACAAGTTCAACTTCTCGCCAAAGAGCAAGACGGCACCAAGCAACACCACTACGGGACGTGTAGCATTCACGGGGCCTACGATGGTCAGAGGGAGGTGTTTGATGGCGTAGTAGCCACAGAGCCACGACGAGAGCGTGATGGCCGACTTAAGAAGCACCAACAAGTGGTCGCCGAGTTCTCCACGTGTAGAGGCCAAGGGGGTATCGGCCAAGAGGCCCAAGCCCAACTCAGCATCGAGGATAATGGGGAGGAACAATAGCGCCGAGAAGAGCGTATTGAGCAGAAGAACTATGACCACAGCATTCCCCGACAACGAGCGCTTCTTCGCCACGTCGTAGAGGCCCAACAGCAGGGCCGAGAGGAATGCCGAAGCCACCCACATCGCTAAGCGTAGATGAGAAGGTTAGCGATAAGGCATAGGGCCAACGACATACTTGCCATAGCATTGAAGGTGCCGAAGGCGATGCCTATGTTGCGCTGGCGCGTTGGGGTGACGAGGTAATGTTCCGAGGCTACGATAGTCGTAAAGAGTCCACAACCGAGCCACAACAACCAACTATTTGGCTGGAACGTAGCAAACCATACGAGGAGCAAGACACTCGCCAAGTGCAGCAAGGCACTGATAACCAACGATGTAGTAGCAGAGAAGTGCGATGGTATGGAGTGGAGACCGCGCTTACGGTCGAATTCCGCATCCTGCAAGGCATAGATGATATCGAAGCCTGCGCACCACGCCATAACGACCAAGGCGAGCAACCAGCACTCGAGCGAGGCAGTTCCCGTAACGGCCATATAGGCACCCACGGGGGCAATGCCGAGAGATATGCCCAAGACTATATGCGCCAAGGCGGTAAAGCGTTTGCAGTAGCTATAGAACATCACGATACCCAAGGCCACGGGAGAGAGCCATCCGCAGAGTGGATTTATCGTCGCAGCCACGACAATAAAGAGCAGGGCATTACCCACGATGAAGATAACAGCACCTCGGGGCGATATCTTTCCTGCAGGGATTTCACGATCCTGAGTACGTGGGTTTTCGGCATCGATGAAGCGGTCAGCCCAGCGGTTGAAACCCATAGCCACATTGCGAGCAAAGACCATACAGAGCACGACTTGGACCAACAAAACTGCCCACCAATAGGGGTTACTCTCGGTCAAGGCTACGCCCGACGACTTCACTGCATAGACGAATGAGAGCAGGGCAAAGGGCATCGCAAAGATGGTGTGCGAGAACTTCACCAAGCGAAGGTAATCAGCAATCTTAGCCATACTACTCTCTATTAAATTCGCGCTCGACGACCTCCAAGAGCCACGCTGGAGCGCGGTGAGGGCGACGTGTTGTCTTGTCGATAAAGCCGAGGGTGGTAAGGCCCGTAGCGATATCACGGTCATCCTCGCCACGAATCTCGTACTTGAAGGTCATACGCGCCATAGGCATCTCCTCGACGATAGCCTTGACCTTGATAAGTTCATCGTAATAGGCTGGCTGTCGATACTTTATCTGCACATCGACGATAGGCATCATAACGCCACGACGCTCCATCTCGGCATAGGTGAGACCCGCCTGACGTAACCACTCGGTACGTGCCACCTCGAAGAACTTAACATAGTTGGAGTGATGGACAATGCCCATCTGGTCGGTGTGGTGATACTCCACACGGATACGTGTCTCGAAACTCTTCATACCCTACTATCTTATGCGGTCAAGAGAGCGAACAAGCATCTCATCCTTGAATGTTGCTCGTGCAGCCAAAACGGTAAGACCCAAGGCCAAGAGTGGCATAATAGCGGCCCAGCCAAACTGGCGGTGAGCCAAGCCCATACCATCCAACGCGTTAGCACCCGAGAGCCAAAAGTAGATAGCCTCGAAAACCAAGCAGCCCAACAATACCACAATCTCCACAGCGCAGAGGCGCACCTGAAGCATACGGTTCTTAAACAAGAAGATGGTGACGAATGGAAGTAGCGTAGCAAGCACTAGGACGATACCCATCCAGAGGGTACTCTGCGACTCCTGATCACCCTCAAGGTTGAAGGCTGTAAGGGTAAACACATCGCCACTATCGACTACGAAGGTTGCTATAGGGGTGAACAACGTGAGCGACATAAGGGCTGTCGCTATCAACAAGTAAAGTGATTGAATTCTCTGAATCATAATATTTTAGTTTTATTTATTTCTCTATTTTCTTCTCGATAAGGTATGTATTGCGGTCTACCGAACGACGATTAATCATCTCGCCCAAGAAGCCAGCCAAGAAGAGTTGTACGCCAAGGATTATAGCCAGCAAGGCTATATAGAACATAGGTTGATCGGCAACGGCTCGCCACATAAGGCCATTGAATTGCGAGTAGAGTTTGTCGATGATAATCCACAGGGCCGTAACGCCTCCGAAGAGGAACATCAACGTACCAAGGCTGCCAAAGAGATACATAGGTGAGCGACCGAAGTAGGACATAAAGGTTACAGAGATAAGGTCGAGGTAACCCTTAACCATACGCTCAATACCGAACTTCGATTTGCCATACTTGCGCTCCTGGTGCATCACCACCTTTTCGCCAATACGCTTGAAACCAGCGTGTTTGGCCAAGATGGGGATATAGCGATGCATCTCGCCATAGACCTCGATACTCTTAACCACCTTGCGACGGTAGGCCTTGAGACCACAGTTGAAGTCGTTGAGTTTGATACCCGACATAAAGCGTGCTGTGGCGTTGAAGAACTTGCTGGGCCAACGCTTGCTGATAGGGTCGTAGCGACGCTTCTTCCATCCCGACACAAGGTCGTAGCCATCCTCCAAAATCATACGACGCATCTCGGGAATCTCGTCGGGCGAGTCCTGCAAATCGGCATCCATAGTGAAGACCACCTCGCCCTCAGCCATATCGAAACCGCAATAGAGCGCTGCGGACTTACCATAGTTACGCATAAAACTGATAGCCCTAATCTGAGGATAGCGCTCCTTCAACTTCTCTACGACACCCCACGACCCATCCGTAGAGCCATCATCGACCATAATTATCTCGTAGGAGAGTTGGTTGGTTGTGGCTACCCTATCGATCCAAGCGACGAGTTCGGGTAACGACTCCTCCTCGTTATAGAGGGGTACGACAACCGATATATCGAGTTTTGAACTCATAGTTTTCTAAGTTTTGAGTATTAATTATCACGCTTCACAAAGCCTGCAATGAGGAGGCCTGGAAGACCGCCGAAGAGCATATAGTTGTACAACGACGAGAAGAGTCGCTGAAACATCGTTGGCTGTGTCGAGTAACTCACCTTCTCAATCATACCATCGAAAGGCTTGATAAACTCCTCGGAGTTGATTCCTGCATTGATATAGGCACTCTTAACCTCGTTGATGCGCTCGACAAGACCCTCGACATAGAGGTCGTAACCCATAGCCGATGTGAAGACCGTATTACCTACGCCTACGATGACACCCGCGAGCATCGAGATAAGGAGGATGTACGAGAGTACCGAACCATAGCCCATTGCCACCTCGCTCTCGTTCACACGTCTACGGGCGTAGCGCACCAAGAGGTATATGAAGAGGATGCACGAAGCCAAACCCTCAAGGCCCAAAATCAACGACGCACTCCATACAGAGACATCGCTATAGACAAGCACATACTGCTCTAAAATATGCGAACTCAGCATCACCAAGCCAAGTAATGCTCCCGAACGCAACACATCGTTCCAATAACCGCGTAGTTCCATATCTATTTATTTATCAGTATTTTACACTAAATTACTTTATCTTCAATCTATCCAAGGCTCGGTGGTAGGCCGCAGCATTGGCGTTATGCTCCTTGAGCGTGCGAGCGAAGTTGTGGCGACCATCCATCTCGGCACGCGCGCAGAAGTATAGATAGTCGTGATCCTCGAAGTTTAGCACACCCTCGATAGCCGACATATCGGGCATCGCAATAGGGGTTGGAGGTAGACCCAAATACTTATATGTATTATAGGGCGACTCTATCTCCTTATGCTTATCCAAAACTCGCTTGATGGTGAAGTCGCCAGCAGCATACTTTAGTGTAGGATCGGCCTGAAGGGGCATACCTATCTTAAGGCGATTGACATAGACACCAGCCACACGCGCCATCTCCTCCTTGGCGTTAGTCTCCTCGTGAACGATAGATGCCAAGATCATAACCTCGTAGGGGGTGAGGCCCAACCTCTCAAGTTGTGCAGTACGCTCTGGCTTAGACCAATAGTTATCCGACTCTCGCTTCAAGCGACGCATCAAGGCCTCGGGTGAGATATCGGCATATACCTCGTAGGTATTAGGCAAAAAGATAGAGAACATCGCCTCAGCACTCTCGAAGCCAAACTCCTCAATCAACTCCTTATTACGAAGGGCCGATAGCAGAGCCACCGAGTCAGCCTCAATCTGTCGAGAAATCTTGCCTGCGAGAATCTCTGGTGTGCGCGCATTATTTATCGTGAGGCGCACGGCATTGTCGCAACCGAACTTTAGGCGACGAGCAACCTCGATGACGGTCATACCCTCGTCGAAGGTATAACTGCCTGGCTCGATACCTCGGTCGAGGTTGATACGCTTGGCGTAGAGGTCGAAGGCAAAGGGGTAGGCCAAGGAACTCTTTACCTTTGCCGTCATCTCTTCGTAACTCTCATCAGCACGAAGCACGACAATAAAGCGATCCTCGACGGCAGGTCTCAAAAACATAGTATAACCCCAAATGCCTATGGATGAGGCTATTACGATAGCGACTAATAGTATTACAACAATTTTTCTTTTCATTTTTATCATTTTTTTTGCAAAGATACATTTTTTTTGTACTTTTGCACCCGGGTAAGTCTTATACGACCAGCTCCTGCAGAACTCCCCCAGGCAAGGAATTGAGCAAGGGTATGCGGTTGTAGCGGTGCGATATAAGTAGCTTACCCTTTTTTTGTGCGCCTACTTCAACCCTCATATTCCACTACAACAGACTGACTATCAACGACAACGCCTGTGTCGAGCAGTAAGCACTGAGCCACATAGCAACAACAAAGGCCACAACAACTACGTAGTCTTTACGTCCAGCACTACGTCGAAAGGCGCAGAAACTCCAGTAAAAATACCACATCGCAATCACCACGATATAGAGAAGCATAGCCATATCTCCGAGCGAGAGGTTGCTCAACAATAGTTTTGGACTTGCGCTAAAAATCGAGTAGTAAACCTTATCGAAGAGGATGCCAGGCAACATAAGAAGTGCCACGGGGGCGTGGGCATAGAGCATACGGCCCACCATATCTACGAAGGGGGTCTTACGCGACACAGCAACCACAGCAACCAAATAGAAGATTACTACCGAGGTAGCCATAAGCACCACCTCATACAACAGATTTACGTAGAGCGGAGCATAACCCCACTGAAAACCTATGATGGAGTTAGGCACGAAGTCGAAGTGCCACCCCATAATAGCCGAGACAATGAGCCACGCCAAACCTCCCAAGAGTGCCTTAGAGGTGGATAGATTCGTAGGGCGGTTCAAAATCGTCTCCTTGAAACTGAAGTGTGGAATCACCCTACGACTCCTATATTTATTTACTTCGTTCGACATACTCTTTGGTTAAAAATCGATCTTGATACCAGCCATAAAGCCTATGCCATTATTTGGGTAGTAGGCATAGTCGTAGAGGTGGTGGCTATTGAGTAAGTTATAACCATCTACGTAGAGTTCCACCTTGCCACTCGCCCTATAACCCAAGCCAGCCATAAGATTTACTACAAGCGGTGTAGAGAACTTGTCGTAGATAACAACGCCCTCCTCCAAGGCAGACCAAGTGCGTGGGCCAATCAATTCGCCAGCAACGTAGAACTTCCAGCGCTTAAGCGTATAAGCCACTCTCAACTCACCATTCATACACGCCTCCGACACAGCGAACTGCGATGCTGAATTGTCGAGGTGAGTATAAAATTTAGCACCAATCTCTAAACCTCCGACGGGTAGATAATCCAACTCTGCACCCACGAAGAGGCGGTTGTTATTAGCGCAATCGACACCAAAGAGGCCTGGCTCGGTGATATACCAAACCACCTGGTCGCGCATAAAGTTGGCACCGAGGTAGAGTTTATAGCGCAAGTGAGAACTAAAGGCCGAACCCATAGCACCAAACGAGAGGTCGTAACTGCGAGTGTTTGGCGTTGCGAGCAACGACTCTCTAAGGGTGTTATAGTCGAGGTATGGGTTCTGGCGATAGAGCGACGCTACACCATTCTGGCCGATATCGGTCTTAAATGTAAGGAAGGGACGCACATAGTCGAGACCAAGATTGAAGTATAGGTCGAGGCCGGGGGTGACGAAGTGAGAAGGTTTCGCTCGGTGGCGCACCTTATCGTAGAGGTAGCCGAGTGAGGCCTTCAAATCGACGATGCCGAAGTTGCGAGCATAGTCGGCCTCAAAGCCAAAGCGCACATCGCTATAACTATTAGGCGACTGCCACATATCGTAGCAGAGGTCGAGACCAACGACATTATCACTGAAATCGCGAGCAAGGCGTACCGAACCTCCAGCATTGAACTCAGGAAGAAGTGTAATTCTATCGGTGAGTGGCTCAGGAGTGGTAGCCC
This sequence comes from Alistipes sp., assembly GCA_017555905.1. GTDB lineage: Bacteria > Bacteroidota > Bacteroidia > Bacteroidales > Rikenellaceae > Alistipes. Next base: position 118,917 of record JAFZFP010000016.1, read on the forward strand.
ACAAGTTGCCGTGAACCTCAACACCGAAATTTAGGCGGCTCAAATCAACGAAGTTATCGCCATACTTAAGGCTCAAATCGGCATCGTGGAAGAGACTACGATAGGAGTCGCCACGCTTAGCATACTGATTGTAGATGCTTGAAAGATAGCCCAACTCAGCCTCGAACATCTGGTTACCCAAGACAGCGCCACCACGCAACTTAAAGCCATTGCGCATATCGTAACTATCGGCCATAGAGCGCATTACACCCTCAACATTCTCACGCGCAGAGTAACTTGCATCGTGCTTAACATCGACACCGAAATATCCCACGCGGATATTCTGCGTCAAATAACTCAACACAGCCTTAGAGGTCAAGGGGTAGCCACCAGCAATCTCAGTATAGAGTCGCTTGGCACGGCCGAAGTCCCAATAACTCGCCTTGGCAGGCTGGAAGAGGTGATCTTCGAGAGATATCTGCCAAGTGTCGGGGTGTACGTTATAGGTAATCTCTGGCTCCAGGTCGGGGTTGTTGGCAATGGATGCTGGAGGTAGCAGTTTAGTCTGCGGAGTGATCTCTGGAGTATAGGTCGTTGTCACCTCCACGCGCTTATGCTCCTGTGCTGAGAGCGCAACTGGAAGGGCCATAACAACACCCAAAACGACTATCTGAAGTAGTAGTGAACGTCTCATATTCATACTGTTTTTCTATTTCTACAATCTACTTAAGTGAGGCAATGCGCTTCTTAGCCTCGTCCAAGATGCCATCATCCTTATAGCCATAGCCATCGACGATACTCTGGTAGGTAGCACGTGCCTGGAAGTTATTACCGCGCTTAACGAAGACATCGCCAAGAATGAGGAATATCTTGGCCTGCCAATATACAGAATCGCACTCGCCAAGAGCATAGACACGCTCCTCAGCGCGGTCGTAATCACCTCTATTGAAGTCGTACTCCACGAGGTAGTAGTAGGCCTCTGTAGCATACTTATCGGTATGCTTCTTCGACAACTCAGCATATATATCCATCGCCTCGCGGTAGTCACCTTCCGAGCGCAATACGTTAGCCTTAAGCAACTTAGCCTTAGCCTTAACATCCTTCGACGCATCGTCCATCTTTGCCACATCATCGGCCATAGCCTTCAACGTAGCACCATCGCCATAGAGTGCCGTAGCCTCAACATAGCCCTCAGCGGCAACACTCCTCTTAGCACCATCCTTAGCCACGTCGTACAACTCCCTATAGGCCTTTGCCGAAGCCTCATACTCCTTCTCGTCGAAACTCATTGGGGCATAGACACCCAACACACGCTCGGTATATTGCGACTTGCCATTATCCAAGAGTTGGCGCATCGTTGCCAAGGCATCACCATTCTGTCCAAGAGCAACGTAGCAGTCGCTCAAGTAGAAGAGTGCCTCGGTGCGGTTATACCCCTTCTCGAAACTATCCAGGTAGGCAACAAGGCGCTTCTGGGCAGACTCCATATCGCCTCCGAGGTAGAGATTCTTTGCAACAGCGAAGTTCAACGAATCACGGGCTGCAATGCTCATATCGCTCTGCACGCCACTGCGCTCGGCATAGGCAAAGTAATCATCTACCCTACCCTCCGAGACATATATCTCGCGGATGCCTCGCATAGCCTCCATAGCCGCAGCCGACTGAGGGTCGAACTCCACGACAGCCTCATAACACTTGCGAGCATCACCCTTGCGGTCGAGGTTATAGTAGGCCAAAGCCAAATCCGACAAGGCTGGGATCCGGAACTCCGAGGTAGTATCGCTATCTACAAAGCGACTCAGTGTCTCGGCACCATCCTTATAGCGCTCAAGCGAAAGGTAGGTTCTACCCAACTCGTACCACGCATCATCAACATAGTCGCCCATATTATCCGAAACGATAGACTTCAAACGTTCGATTTTGCTGTTTGTCTTCTTGTCGATACCATCAACCATAGCGAGTTGGTAGTTGGCATAGTGTCGGTAATCAACTGGAGCCTGTGCTACAACATTATAGACCTTGCGTGCATCAGAGAACTTGCGAGAGGCAAAGTAACTATCACCCAAGCGGTTGTGTGCATCGTAGAGGTAGTTGTCGCGCATAGTGTAGTCGCGAACAAAGGTTGTGAAGGCCTGCTGAGCCTTATCCATATCCTTGAGATTGAGATAGGCATAGCCGATGCCGTAGTTAGCATAGTAGTACTCGCTCTCATTCTTTGGCGCACGACGCACATAGTCCTCATACTTCTGCGCTGCTAAGGCCATATCGCCCTTATGGTAGGCAACCTCACCCTGCCAATAGAGGGTCAAGGCGTTATACTTAGGCACAAGGCCAATGGTCTCGGACTCCTTGAGCAACTCCTCGCCCAAGTCCCAGTCGCCGCGCTCGATAGCAGCAATGGCACGGAAGACTGCCACCTTTTGGTGGGCAGCACGTATATCCTTATCGGGATTCTCGATATCCTTAATCGCTGTGTAGGCAGCATCGTAATCCTTTGAGTTATAGAAGGCTGCAATCAGCAACTCCTTAACCTCCGAGCAGTAGGTAGAGTGTGGATAGCGACGTAGATACTCCTGCAACACATTGACAGCCTCGTTGAACATACCGCCACCAAGTTCGTACTTCAAACGGCCATAGTTCAACAACGCATCCTGGGCAATCTCACCATTGAAGCCCTCGACAGATGCCATAGCAAAGGCATCGGCAGCGTGCGGCTTATCGCCAAGGCGGAGGTAACTATCGCCAAGATGGTACGACGCATTCTGCGTGAGGTCATCCTCGGCACCACACACACTCTTCAACGGCTCAACAGCATCACGGTAGCGAGCCATACGGTAGAGCGAATAACCCTTGATATAGTTCTCCTGGCGTCCCATACTCTCCTCGGGCAACGAAATGATATGGCGAATAGCATTGGAGTAGTCGCCCTTGACGAAGTAACTCTCGGCAAGGATGCGGATAAGGTCGTTCTGCGTCTGTGTCGAGGCCATCTTGAGGAGTGGCTCACCCTGAGTAATGACACCGTCGAAGTTACCCTTGCGGTACTCCAACTGCAACAAGTAGTATGGTACGATATCCTTGTAGGTATCGAACTTCGCCAACTCCCTAAACGTGCGCTCAGCATCCTCATCACGGCCCTCACTATAGGCCATATACGACAGGTAGTACAAGGCGTGAGGATAGTACTCCGAGATCTTTGGTATGCGCGAGAAGTGTGTCTTGGCATAGAGGGGTTCGCCATTGATGAAGCGCAAGTAGCCAACACGTATATCGTAACGCTCCTTGTCGTTAGCGCTCAACGACTTATAATCAACCTCGTCGAAGAGTTTGTCTGCCTCCTCAAAGTTGGCGTTATCGCACTCATACGAAGCAATCAGAAAGGCCATATCGTTGCGATGGAGGCTCTGAGGGTAGCGACGCAAGTACTCTTTCATCATACCGAGTTCGTTGCCAACGCCAAGTTCCACGGCACAGCGTATCTTATGATACTCCACCCACTCCACTTCGACACTCTGGGTCACGGGGTTCAACTCAGCACCAAGGCGTTCCAACTCAGTACGTGCCTCGCCCCAGCGACGACGCTGAAGCATACTCTCTACATAGTCGAAGCCCTTGGACTTATCCGAAACCTGTGCATCAGCGCCACAAGGGAGCAAGACTAAACAGAGTAGCAATGCACCAAATATAATCTCTCTTCTCATATACTTAAATCTCTATTCGGGTTATACTTATCCACCAGAGGCACAGCCTTAATTCGGCACACCCCTACAGTTTATAATATAATATGCGCAAAGATACTAAAAATTGAACAACGATGCAACACCTATCTGTAGTAAAAATTTGGCTATTCATCCCCTATTAGAGCGACAAATAGGAACGATTATTGCCCTAATAAGGGCATATCAACCAAAATATTTAGAACTATGATACAAAAAGTCAGCCTTACGATGGGCTCGAATCGTCGCTTTATGCTCGATAATGGAGAGCCACTTGAGAGCCTTAATCCCAAGGAGTTGTTCCTCTTCGCTACGGGAGAGTGCGCAGGTCTCACAATCACACACCTATTAAACGAACACACCAAGGATATTTCAAACCTCTCGATCACCGTCGAGGGTACACTCTCCACACCGACCCTCGTGGCCGAGAGCCGATTCACAAGTTTCAACATCGTCTATCGCGTGGAGTGTCGCACACTAAAGGATCAGATAGTGGTGAGCCGAGCCATAAACCTTGCCCACGAGAAGTATTGCGGATTGTTGCAGATGGCAAGAAAAATAGCGCCACTGACACACGAGACTTCGATAGTGACGACGGGCGAGACCGAGGAGTAGCACCCTCGGCATAAAGAGATTAAAAAAGGGGTGGAGGCCACCTAAACCGTTGGTTAAATAGGCAGTCTCCAACTCTTTTTATTTCAACCTTATATCATCGGCAATTATATAGCGGTAGGCTGATATTGCTACGGCATAGTCATACTGGGCCGAGATAGCGTTTTGGTAGATCTGTAACCAACTGATTTGGGCCTGTAAGACATCCAATATCGTCGAACGACCCTCACGGTAGGAGTAGGTGCTAATGTCGAGATTCTCCTCGGCTATAAGCAGGTTGCGATTGGTTGCCTCCACTCGCTCCTGAGTAAGGGTCAGGTTGGTCCAACCATCGCTCTCGTTAAGCACAATATCATCGGCAACTTGCGACATACCGAGTTCCGCCACACGCTCGGCACTACGGGCAGAACGCACCGCCTCACGACGCTGGCCAAAATGGAAAATAGGGGTATTCAGGGTAAGCATAAGCCCTCCGTCGAGGCGTGTACCAGCGCCTTTGATATGGGGTGTATTGGGTTGCCAAAGAGCGTAGGCCTCGGCCCCGATATTAGGCAGATAGTTCGACTGCACAACACCCACATTCCAACGAGCGGCCTCTCGCTGAGCAACCATTGACACATAGTCGGGATGACTCGCCACAACTTCCATAACACACTCTCTCTGTGGCATATACATAGTATCAAGAATACTTTGGTAAAGCGTCACATCTTGCGAGGGATCACTTCCGCGCAACACATTAAAGCCGTGCAGAGCCACACGCCACTGCTGCTCGGCAAGCGAGAGTTGATACTCGGCATCGCTCAAGCGAGACTCTACTTGAAGTAGGTCGCTCTTCGAGGTATAGCCCTCCTCGAAACGGTGTGAGGCAACCTCCCTAAGAGTTTGAACAATAGCATAATACTCCTCTATGGCACGAAGATAGGTCTCGGCACGCGACAGTCGCCAATAGGCCACCTCAGCATCATAGCGAACGGAGAGCCACTCCGACTCCTGGCGACTCAGCATAGCCTCATAGGCCATCTCGGCACGCTTAGCCGAAGAGCGCACACGACCACCCGAAAATATGGGTTGCGACAGTGTAGTGCGCACACCCCAATCATACTGGCGCTGGGGCGAGCGATCACGAAACTCATAGCCTACATCACTGGAGAGATCGAGGCGAGGAAGAAAGTTCCTCTGTGCCACACGCATATCTGCCTCAGCACCACGACTTTGACTACGTGCAATGGCCAATGACTGGCTATACTCCTCCACCGACGACACATACTCTTCGAGCGACAGTTGTGCCACCACAACCTCCGACATAAGCAACGCTACGACACAAATAAATAGTTGACGAATCATACCTTTATGCGATAAAAAAGTGAATATATCACAGGGAGTACCACAAGTACTAACAGAGTTGCCACAACAAGGCCTCCCATAATCGTTGCAGCCATACCGCCAAACATCGAGTCGAAGAGCAGTGGCGTCATTCCCAGCACCGTAGTAGCCGAGGCGGTAACCACAGGGATAAAACGATCCTCGGCGGCTGTGACGACAGCATCAATAGCCTTAAGTCCTGAGCGTCGCAACTCCGTAATGCGCGAAAGGAGTATCACACCACACTTCACGGTCATACCCACAAGACCTAAAAGACCCAAGAGCGAGAAGAAGTCGAACATCTTACCAAGCAGAAGCAAGCCCGCAACGACACCTATAAATATCAGCGGAAGGGTGACGATAATGGCTATGGTATCGACGAGGTTACCGAAGAGGAGTAACAACACGATAAAGATAAGAAGTAGTGTGATGGGGAGTTTATCACCGAGGGCCTTATTCGAGAGTTCGCGGCTCTCCTGCTCGCCAAAGACCTCCATACGATACCCCTCGGGGATATCTATCTTTTGACGCAACTCATCCTCCAGACTACGGCATAGAGCAATGGTATTAACACCTCGTTCAGCATCGCATTGTGCCTTCATAACTCGCTCGGAATCAATACGTCGTATCATCGGCAAAGAGTACTCGAAATTAAAACCAGAGACCGCCTGCGTAAGGGCAAACGTAAGTCCGCCGGATGAGAAAATTGGCATAGTGCCGAGCGCCGTCAGAGAGTTATCGGCCGAGGGTTTGGTGCGGAGAAGTATAGGCATCTCCACATCTCCCTCACGGTAGGTAGCAACGTCAAGGCCCGAGGAGGCTATCATAAGTGAGCGGACCATAGAACTACGCTCCACGCCCAACCTCTGCGCCTTGATTTGCGAGTAGCGCGGTTGCCACACGGCCACACGATTTCCCCAACTATTGCGCACATTGCGCGTATCATTTCGTTCCATCATCAGGGCCATAGCACTATTAGCAAGGCGACTAAGTGTATCTATATTCTCACCCACAAAACCAAACTCTATGGTGGCCTCAGGAACGGGTGAGAGCCTAAACAATGAGGAGCGAAGCCATACATCCGAAATATTCTCACGCACCCACCTATCGAAGCGCTCCTCGACGAGGGAGGTATGCTCCGAATTATCGACCTCAACGAGGATATTACCATAGTTCGGGCGCATCGAGTAACTACCACTGGCCAGGTAGTAGCGTGGTGGTGTACCTCCCGCCGTGGTTGAAACTCGGCGCACCTCGGGTTGTGCTAAAAGCCACTCCGTAAGGGTTTTAAGTCGATCATCCGTAGTTGCGATATCATATCCCTCGGCCATAATTACGTCGGCACGGAAGTAGGGTTTAGATAGTTGCGGAAAGAAGTTTTGAGGCATACGCCCCATAGCCCAGAGCGACAACACAAAGAGGGCAACAACCACCGAAAGAGTGAGCCACCTAAAGCGCAATAGTCCCCTCACGACCCTACCAAACCAGCGAACTCTACCCTCTCGAGAGGCCTTCTGAGTGCCACCAAGTAGCGCCACACTCATCATCGGCACCTGCGTTAAGGCAAAGAGCCAACTGAGCAACAAGGAGAGGGCAACGACGATAAATAGTGGCCTAATTATCTCGGCAACAGAGGATTCGGCAATCTGCAATGGCAAGAAGGAGAGGATGGCTACAAGTGTAGCCGAGAGCAGGGCCATACGTGGACGCATAGCACCATCCACCGCAGCGACACGCAGAGGAACACCCGTAGTGATAAGCCTCTTAGTGTTATCAACCACCACAATAGCATTATCCACAAGCATACCCATAGCGATTATGAAACCTGCCAACGAAGTACGATTGAGCGTCTCACCAAAGAGGAGCATCGCCAACAGCGTGGTAGCGATAGCAAAGAGCAACGACGAGCCAACGACAACTCCAGAGCGGACACCCATAGCCAACATAACCAAAAGCACGACGATAGCGACGGACTCGATGAGGTTTACGATGAAGTCGTTATTTGCCTTGCGGGCAATCTCATTCTCGGGGTATAGCGCCACAATCTCAACTCCCATGGGGAGCGACTCGCCAACCTTGCTAAGTGTCTCGGCCACCCTATCTCCCACCTTTACAACATCCTCTTCTGCATCACTCGCCACGGCAATACCGATAGCATCCTTGCCATCGACACGCATAATCAGCGAGGGTGGCGTATGGTAGCCACGCTCCACTTCGGCAACATCACCCAAGCGATACTGCTTCCCATCGGGGACTATAAGCAATTGATTCTCAATATCTGACAATGAGGAGTAGGTACTACCCTCAACAAGTTCAACATCGACCTCGCCAGCACGACGGCTACCCAGTCCAACGACACTATTCTGCTGGGATATGGCACGTGATATATCCTCGGGTAGAAGGTCGAAGGAGGCGATAACCGCAGGGGATATCCAGACATTTACCTCGGGGCTACGCGACCCGTAGAGCATAACCTTCTCCACACCATCAATGGCATATAGTTGGCGTTCTACCCTCTTGGCAAACTCCCTCATCTCATCCCAACTAAATCCTCCACTTGAGACCAAGGCGTAATAGAGGCCATAGACATCGCCAAAATCGTCGGCAACACTGATAGGGCCTGCACCCATAGGGAGAGTCATAGAGACCTTATCCACCTTACGGCGCAACTCATCCCACAACTGAGGAATACGCTCTGTCGGAGTGGCAGGGTGCAACTCCACTACAAGGCGAGCATAACTAAAATGGGCCTCTGAGGTAATCTTATATATATGGGAGAGGGTGCGCAACTCTCGCTCCAAGGGCTCTACAACCAACTCTTCAACCTCCTCGGGAGTAGCACCTGCGTATGGTGCGACAACCACAGCACTCTTTATCGTAAAGGTGGAGTCCTCGCGCTTACCCATAGCCCAGAAGGCATAGATGCCTCCCACAAGGAGCAGGAGAAGGAGTGTGGATATGACCTGTGAGTGAGAAATTGAGTATCGTGATATGTTGAACATAGGCCTACGGTTTTAGATTACACGAACACGTTCACCCTCTCTAAGGTGGTAGACACCAGCCACGACAACCCTCTCGCCAGCAGCGACACCCCGAAGTACAACAACACTATCACTGCCCACGGGCGAGCCAAGTACAACCTCGCGTCTCGACACCCTATCGTCTGCGCCCACAACCCAAACATAGTTCTTATCTCCCACAGGGGCATAGATAGCCGTAAGTGGCAGACGCACAGCCTCTTGGTCACGCTCAGGGGTAACAACCGTAGCGATACAAGTCATTCCAGGAGATATTCTATATCGCGCATTATCGACATCAACCAAGCGCAACGACACGGGAAAACCCAAGGCATCAGACGAGGTGCGAGCGAAACTCTTAATCACGGCACTAAAGGCCACACCGGGCCACGCATCGAACTCGACTGTATAGCAAGTGGTAGAGAGACCCAAAAGGCCGACAAGACTTTCGGGGGCAGTGAAACCCACGGTGGTACTTATAGGATTGACAATGCGTAGAATGGCTTGACCACTTGACACACGCTCGAAGGTATCGACATAGGTACGCTCGACAACACCATCAAAGGGGGCAACAATGCGCGTCTCGGAGAGCATATCAAGGGCGTTGTCGTAGGCTGACTGCGCCTGAGCCAAGGCGTTCTCTAAGGACTCAACCTCCTGCTCAGAAATGGCCGAGTGGGCAAAGAGCCTACGGGCCCTATCGAGGCGTGACTGCGCCTCTCGGAGTGCCGACTTCGTAGCCTCAACCTGCAACTCCACATCACGACTATCAAGGCGTGCGACAATCTCGCCACGCTTCACGGTAACACCCTTAGCAACGGGGACATCTACGACACGGCCCGAGATTTTAAAGGCCAAATTCACAGCATCATCGGCCGTGGTAAGAGCAGGAAAATCATCCCTCTGATACTCTACTGCAGTGGCTGTAACAACCTTAACAACAGGCGTATTAGCGGTTTCAGCGTGTCGTCCTCCACCACAGCCAACAAGCAACAAAAGCAATGCTACATATCTATACATATACAAAAAAAAATGACCATTCACGTTCTTCTTGTGAATGGTCAATTATCCTGCCACAGAGACTTACAACTACAAATCTCTGATATTTGCCTTAAACTCTACAACACCATCGCATAGCACCACAACACCTACATCGGCACGCATCATCGAACGCAGAGTCATAGCATCGATGCTCAACTGCTCGATGTCACGACACCACTCTTCATCGACCTTCATGGCAGAGAGAACAACGATATCATCATCCGAATACTTCGCCATAACCTGCTCAATACCACGCATTTGCTTTTTGCTAACATCTCCGTCGTTGATACAAAGCAACACCACGTGGCCACTGCGCTGAAGCAGATTCTCGGTGACATCCTCGCCCTCGGAGGTATAAAGATGGAAGTCGTTATAGGTCAAGTCCGCAACCTCCGAAGTGATGGTGACAGCCTCCACAAACTCCAAATCGTCATTCAGCCAACAGGCACTATCCGTACTATCGAAGAGTTGTTCATCGTTGGTTGTCACGCTCCTAAACTTGAGCATCGAGCGCACAGCATCACGCTCCTCGGCACGCTCCTTAAGCACCTCCTCACGAAGATTTCGGCCCTCGTCGTAGGGCATAAAGTCGATAATCGGAAGGTGGCGCAAGGCATATATATTTATAATAAGAGGTACGGCAATAGAGAAAATCACAGCCACGAAATTGAAAGTCATCGCCTCACCACGCTCGCTACGCCACACTACAAAGGCCATAATGAGCAACACCACATTCTTAAAAAAGGTCTGCCAAGGTGTGAGTTCAATAACATTACCGAAGCATCCGCACTCACCAATGGGGAGTATCGTAGCGCTAAGGAGTGTGACAACAGTAAAGAGAGCGACAAGGGAGAGCGTGATGGTTGAGACTACTCTACTAAACACCCTATCGATGATGAGGCAACCCAAGGAGAACTCCATAACCGAGAGCGCAATGGCAATGGTCAGCGAGAGAGGTAACAGCGCCTCCAAAGAGTAGGTGGCGAGATATTTTTCAACAAAGATGGCTGTGCCGACGGGATCGACACACTTCACAACACCCGAAAAGGTGAACGTGGAGCCAAGAACCCAACGTAGCGCAGTCAAACCACCCTTACCGAAATCAAGACCCATAACTACTTATTAATCAATGGCAAAAGGTAAGCCATAATACGTTCGTAGATAACCTCTGGAGTGGCCATAGCACCCTCCTCGGTAGAGCAGTTTACAACCTTGAGTTCGTCATCAACCTCGGCAGAATCGAGATATACCTCACGCACCCTACGCTGAAGGTCGAGCGACGCCTCGTGGATATCCTTACCACCCTGAAGGTAACTGCGGTCATCGCCCTCGCGCACCTCACTAAGTTTCTTAGCCGTGAAGTTAAAGGGTACATCCAAGAAGAGCGACAAATCGGGCTTAGGGATATTGAACTCCTCGTACTCGGTGTGCAAAATCCACTCTCGGAGTGCATCACGGGTCTCGCCACGCTCCATCTTAGCACACTGGTAGCCTATATTAGAGTAGACGTATCTATCGACAATAACGACTTTACCCTCGGCCAACCAGCCACGAATCATAGCCGAAGCCTCTGCCCTATCGCCTGCATAAAGCAGTGCAACTAAGTAGGGGTTTACACCCTCGACAGTGCCGAGGTCGCCACGCAAGAAACGAGCAATGAGGTCACCATAGACGGGAGCATCGAAACGTGGAAAATGGAGATACTCCGACTCAATACCCTGAGCCAAGAACATATCTCTGAGTTTGGCAATCTGCGTAGACTTGCCAGCTCCATCGAGACCTTCAAGTACGATAAACATATTTTGGGTTACTATTTTAACATTCTTACTGCACGCTCGATACCCAAGGCCAACTGCTCAACCTCACCAAGCGTATTATACATACCGATAGAGGCACGACACATTCCTACTATGCCAAAGTGCGTCATAACTGGCTCGGCGCAGTGGTGACCAGTACGTATGGCGATGCCGAGTTTATCCAATATCATTCCCACGTCGTAGGGGTGGGTGCCGTCGATAGTGAAACTTACGATAGGACACTTATGCTCCGACTGACCATAGATGCGCAAGCCCTCAATTGCCGAGAGACGCTCGGTCATAGCGCTAAGCACTCTCTGCTCGTGGGTCTCGATAGCATCCATACCAATTCGCTCGACATATTGCATAGCCTCGGCTAAGCCTACAGCGCCGATAAAGTTCGACGTACCAGCCTCAAATTTTAATGGCAGAGGGGCGTACGTGGTCTTGGCGAAGGTGACCTTATCGACCATATCGCCACCGCCCATAAAGGGTGGCATAGCCTCCAACAACTCCTTGCGTCCATAGAGGACACCAATACCTGTAGGGCCATAGAGTTTGTGACCAGAGAAGGCATAGAAGTCGTAGCCACGCTCGGCAACACGGCCTCCACCGTGGACCACACCCTGACAGCCATCCACCATAACCACAGCACCAACAGAGTGAGCCTTAGCAACGATAGGGGCTAAATCGGGGCAAGTGCCAAGGGTATTTGAAGCCTCGGTAACAGCAACAAGGCGTGTGCGCTCATCAATGAGGCTATCGAGCATATCGAGCATCAAGTCGCCACGCTCGTCGAAGGGTAACACCCTCAACTCCGCACCACAACGCTGGGCAGCCAACTGCCAAGGCACGATGTTGGAGTGGTGCTCCATCTCCGATACAACAACATTATCGCCCTGGCGGAGGAAGCGCTCGCTCCACGCATAGGCAACGAGGTTAATGGCCGACGTAGCACCCGCAGTGAAGATAATTTCCTGGCTATGCTCCGCGCCGATAAACTTGCGAACTACCTCACGAGCATCCTCATACATCTGGGTCATCTGGCCCGAGAGGTGGTGAACGCCTCGGTGGATATTGGCATTATACTGGCGCATAAGTCGATCCGTAGCCTCGATAACGGCCAAGGGCTTCTGGGCCGTAGCACCACTATCAAAATAGACCAACTCGCGATTGTTTACCTTGCGACCAAGAATCGGAAAGTCGCCACGTAGAGCCTCAATATCGAACATAGGGGTTATAGTCTATTAAGTTTTTCGTCCAACAATGCCGAAAGGGTCTCCTCAACGCCCTCAATGGCTGAGTGGAGGACTACATCCTGCACAAAACCATCTATCTGCAAGCGCTTAGCATCGGCAAGGCTCAAGCCTCGCTGACGCATATAGAGAATAGCATCGCTATCCATCTGGCCAACGGTAGCACCGTGGCTACACTTAACATCGTCGGCATAGATCTCCAACTGAGGCAAGGTCTCAATATGTGCCTCGCCAATAGTTATATTACGGCTCGACTGCTCGGAGTCGGTACGCTGAGCATCGGGGGCTACGTAGACCAAACCCGAGAAACTGCCGTGCGACTTACCCGAAGCGACACCCTTAACACGGGTGCGAGAGGTGCAGTCCGAAGCCACGTGGTTTACATCTGCAGTGATGCTGGCCTGATCCTCGTCCGTGAGGACAAAGACTCCTCCCAACTCGAAACGTGCGCCACGCTCCATAAGGCTCGCAACAACACGTGTATCCGAAGGCGACACAACAACCTGTGTCATTCGGCACTCGCAACCCTCAGCCAAAGCAACAGCCATACTGGTTGCGCTATGGTGATTCACCACGTGCAAGAGATCGAGACGTGAGCCTCGCTCCATATCTATATTTATGTCCACAGCACCCTCCGAATCGGTAACGAGTAGGCGTGCCACAGCGCCAGCCTCAACGACGATGTCGCCACCGACACCCTCGGCCAAAGCCCAAGCACCAGAGCCTACTCTCCCCGAAGCAGGGAGTCCCTGAGCGGACATAGTAGTTACCAAATCATTAACAACCATAAACTACTCCTCCTTATAGTCGTTAATAAGCCAGTCGTAACCCTCCTTCTCAAGTTTTAGAGCAAGGCTCTTGTCGCCAGTATAGATGATGCGACCCTTGTACAAGACGTGAACATAGTCGGGTACGATATAGTCCAAGAGGCGCTGGTAGTGGGTAATAACCACTGTAGCGTTCTCTGGAGTCTTGAGACGTGTGACACCCGTAGCAACGATGCGCAAGGCGTCGATATCAAGACCTGAGTCGGTCTCGTCGAGGATAGCCAACTTAGGCTCAAGCATAGCCATCTGGAAGATCTCATTCTTCTTCTTCTCACCTCCCGAGAAGCCCTCGTTCACGGCACGAGCCGTAAGTTTTGAATCAAGTTCCACGATAGCGCTCTTCTCCTTCATCATACGAAGGTACTCGCCAGCAGTGAGTGGCTCCAAGCCTCGCGACTTACGTTGCTCGTTCACGGCGAGTTTCATAAAATTAGCCATCGTCACACCTGGAATCTCCACAGGGTACTGGAAACCGAGGAAGAGGCCCTTGCGTGAGCGCTCCTCGATGTTGAGATCCAAGAGGTTTTCACCCTCAAACTCAACACTACCCTCAGTGACAGTGAACTTCTCGCTACCAGCCAACACCGAAGCAAGAGTAGACTTACCAGAGCCATTAGGGCCCATAATTGCGTGTACCTCACCAGCCTTAACGGTGAGGTTGATACCCTTCAATATCTGCTTGTCGCCTATCGAGGCGTGTAGATTTTCTACCTTTAACATATATCGTTTTTTTTGTTTCTCAATTATTTACATTCGACTCATTAGCATAACTAACCCACTGAACCCTCAAGGCTTAGCGAGAGTAGCTTCTGTGCCTCAACGGCAAACTCCATAGGCAACTTAGCCAACACCTCACGTGCATAGCCATTAACAATCAGGCCCACGGCATCCTCGGTAGAGATACCGCGCTGATTGCAATAGAAGAGTTGATCCTCGGAGATCTTCGAGGTGGTAGCCTCGTGTTCAAGCACTGCCGATGGGTTGTATGAGTCAATAACGGGGAAGGTGTGAGCGCCACACTTATCGCCAATAAGCAGGGAGTCGCACTGCGAGTAGTTACGAGCATTATCCGCACCCTTAGCCACACGCACCAAACCACGGTAGGCATTCTGCGAACGGCCCGCAGAGATACCCTTAGAGACGATACGTGAGCGGGTATTCTTGCCGATATGTATCATCTTAGTACCGGTGTCGGCCTGCTGGAAATTGTTGGTCATAGCCACAGAGTAGAACTCGCCCGACGAGTTATCGCCCTGAAGCACACAACTTGGGTACTTCCACGTAATGGCTGAACCTGTCTCGACCTGAGTCCACGAGAGGTGAGCGCCCTCACGGCAAATACCTCGCTTGGTCACGAAGTTATAGATACCACCCTTGCCATCCTTATCGCCAGGGTACCAGTTCTGCACCGTAGAGTACTTCACATCGGCATCCTTCTCAACGACAATCTCAACAACAGCAGCGTGCAACTGATTCTCGTCGCGGCGTGGAGCGGTACAACCCTCAAGGTAACTTACATAAGAACCCTCATCGGCAACGATGAGCGTGCGCTCGAACTGGCCAGTACCCTCGGCATTGATGCGGAAATAGGTCGATAGCTCCATAGGGCATCGAACACCCTTTGGGATGTAGCAGAACGAGCCATCAGAGAATACCGCAGCATTGAGCGCAGCGTAGAAGTTATCGGTATAAGGAACAACCGAGCCGAGGTACTTCTTGATCAACTCAGGGTGCTCCTTAATAGCCTCCGAGATAGAGCAGAAGATGATACCCTTCTCGGCCAACGTATCCCTAAAGGTGGTCTTCACCGACACAGAGTCCATAACGGCATCGACAGCGACACCAGCAAGGGCCATCTGCTCCTCCAACGGAATACCCAACTTATCGAAAGTACGCTTTAGTTCGGGATCAACCTCGTCCATAGAGTTCAACTGCTTCTTCTGTTTAGGAGCTGCGTAGTAGATGACATCCTGAAAGTCGATTTCAGGGATGTCGAGGTGCGCCCAATTGGGGTGTTCAAGCGTTAGCCAATGGCGATAGGCCTTAAGGCGTCGCTCCAACATCCACTCTGGCTCACCCTTCTTCTCCGAGATTAGGCGAATGACATCCTCCGACAATCCACGACCAATGGTCTCGGTCTCGATATCGGTGACGAAGCCATATTTGTAATCGCCCGTTTGGAGTTCACTTAGTATATCTTTTGTATCTTTTTCCATATCTCTAAATAATATCCTGCAAAAGTAACAAAAACTATTTAGAATGTCAAAAGATTATCAATCTTTATTTTTTATAGAGGTATAAACAGCACTTATCGTCTCATTTTAGGCGAGGCTAATCGTCTAAACCAAGCACCCTACTCTTGCGGAAAACGAACAGCGTGATAAGAGCCATAACAAGGGTAAGCAGACCGTTGAAGAGGAAGGGGAAGGCGTAACTCTTGGTAGCAAAGAGCCAGTCGATGCCATCGATAATGAACGGAGCAACGAGGATAGCCAAGTAGTTCACCACCATAACCAACGAGAGGGCGAGGGTCGAGAGATGAGGCGGAGAGTTGGTGGCTGCCTTATCGTAGATAAGGGGTTGCATAACGCCATAACCTAAGCCCGTAAGTATCGCTCCGACAGCGAGTTTCAGAAAGTCGGGATGGGGCAACGACATAATCACAAGGCCCGTACCCATAACCACCAACGACCATAGATTTGTGGCCTTACCAAGCAGTTTCATAATCCCATTTAGCACAAAGCCTGGAGCCATAATCGCAAGGAAGAAGAGCGATATTAAGAGGCCCGACTTAGAACTACTCATACCTCCCTCCGAAGCCAGGTAGGAGGTGTTAAACGTGACGACCAACGAGGCGTAGGTGATGATAAAGTAGAAGAGCATTAAGCCCACGATAATTCTGCCATTAAGACCCTGCTGTCGGCGTTGCGCTCCCTGCGGAGGTTCAGGCTCGGGACGAGTATGGCTGAGGGCAGGAATAAGGATAAGAGTTACGATAGGAAGCAGATAGACAGCAAAAGCAAAATGCCACTCTATATCAGCAAGATAGCCAGTCAAGGAGGTAGCACCAACAAGGGCTAGGTTATTCACCGCCGAACTAATACCGAGTTGCTTTATGCGGTAGTCGCCCGTGAAGTAGTCCACCACAAAACCCGTCGAGAGCGGAATGATTATACCCGCTCCGATACCCATAATAGCGCCCAAGACGATAAGTTCTACAAGGCTTCGTGAGAGCAACGACCCAATACCACTTATAAGAAATATGGCCGAGCCGATGACCAACAACCTAATCTTATTGCCTCGCACCGACCAACGGCCCGAGAGCAACATAAAGGGGATAATCATCAGCGAGGGCAACGACTCAAGCATCTCAACCTCCAACTCGCTGGCCGAAGGGAATATCTTATCTAAGTCCTCGAGGATGGGGGAGATTGCCAAACCTGGTAGAGAGATGACTGCCGAAATAGACCAAATGGCCACTAAGGCCGTGAGCGGTATCGTACCTTTTCCTGTATTAATCTTCATATCATTACGATTTTTTTTAGGCCAAAAACACAACATATATGCCACGTAAGACGTTTTTTATCGAAGATAAGATTTTGATTTTAAAATTTTATTTCATAACTTTGTTGATTGGAAAATAACTAAAACCTAAAATATATTAAAATGAACAAGGATTTACAGATTTTTGACTTGATCGCCGAGGAGCGCTCTCGTCAGATGAAGGGCATCGAACTTATCGCTTCAGAGAACTTCGTTAGCGACCAGGTTATGGCTGCTATGGGTTCTGTTTGTACTAACAAATATGCTGAAGGCTACCCTGCTGCTCGCTATTATGGCGGTTGCGAGGTGGTTGATAAGATTGAGAATCTCGCTATCGAGCGCATCTGCAAACTCTACGACGCTGAGTACGCTAACGTACAGCCTCACTCAGGCGCTCAGGCAAATATGGCCGTATTCTTTGCCTGCCTCAAGCCAGGCGATACATTTATGGGTCTCGACCTTTCACACGGTGGCCACCTCTCACACGGTTCGCCAGTGAATATGTCGGGTATGTACTTCAATGCCGTAGGCTACAAACTCAAGGAGGAGACCGGTAACATCGACTACGAGGAGATGGAGGCATTGGCATTGGAGCATAAGCCAAAACTTATCATCGGTGGTGCTTCTGCATTCTCTCGCGAGTGGGATTACAAGCGTATGCGCGAGATCGCAGATAAGGTAGGTGCTTTGTTGCTCGTGGATATGGCCCACACAGCAGGTCTTATCGCAGCAGGCCTTTTGGATAACCCTGTGAAGTATGCACACATCGTAACCTCAACAACTCACAAGACCCTTCGTGGTCCTCGTGGCGGTATTATCCTTATGGGTAAGGATTTCGACAATCCTTGGGGCTACACCACACCTAAGGGCGTAGTGAAGAAGATGTCTCAGATTCTTAACTCGGCAGTATTCCCAGGCATCCAGGGCGGTCCATTGGAGCACGTCATCGCAGCTAAGGCTGTTGCCTTCGGCGAGGCCCTCACCCCTGAGTACAAGGAGTATCAGCAGCAGGTAGTGAAGAACTCTAAGGCTTTGGCTGAGGCCCTCACTAAGCGTGGCTACAAGATCGTATCAGGCGGTACTGACAACCACCTTATGTTGGTAGACTTGCGCACTAAGTTCCCAGAACTCACTGGTAAACTCGCTGAGAAGTGCCTCGTGGCTGCCGATATCACCACAAACAAGAATATGGTACCATTCGACTCACGCACCCCATTCACCACTTCAGGTTTGCGTTTCGGTACTCCTGCAATCACCACTCGTGGCTTGAAGGAGGACAAGATGGACTATATCGCAGAACTTATCGACCGCGTACTCTCTGACCCAGAGAACGAGGAGAACATCGCAGCAGTACGCAAGGATGTAAACGCCTTGATGTCTGAGTATCCTTTGTTCGCTTGGTAGTAGCGGACCCCAATATCGTGGCGTTAGGGCTTAGGGTCTTAACGCCATTTTATATATATATCGTAAACCTCATAACAGACCTATTATGAAGAAAATCGTCGTATGTGCTTTGGCCCTCCTCGGCTGTAGTACGCTTATGGCTCAGCAGGATAAGGGTGGTATCACCGCAGAGATGATGCAGGAGATACGCCTCGGCCAGACAAATTCTGAGGCCGAGAAGGCAGCACGCAATGCTTTGGCACTCAACCCTATAGCAGAACTCGCAACAAATGCCGACAACCTCGCAATGATAGATACCCACTTCTCGCACCGTGTGCGCACAAAGGGTATTACCGACCAGCAGCAATCGGGCCGTTGCTGGCTCTTCACAGGCCTCAACGTCTTGCGTGCCAAGATGATTGATGACCTCGACCTACCTTCGTTGGTATTCTCTCACAACTATCTCTTCTTCTATGACCAGTTGGAGAAGTGTAACCTCTTCCTTCAGGGCGTAATCGACACAAAGCACCTCCCTATGGAGGATCGTCAGGTGGAGTGGTTGTTCAAAAACCCACTCAGCGATGGTGGCCAGTTCACTGGTGTATCGAACCTCGTGATGAAGTATGGCGTAGTACCAAGCGAGGTGATGCCCGAGAACTACCAGACCAACAACACTACTCAGGTGAGCAACCTCCTAAAACTCAAACTACGTGAGTTCGGCCTCATCCTCCGCAACCAGAAGGATCGTCGCGCCCCCGTAGCCCTCAAGACCGAGATGCTCAAGGAGATCTACTCTATGTTGGTGCGTGCCTATGGTGTTCCCCCTACCGAGTTCGAGTGGACACGCCACGACAAGGATGGTAACCCAGTGGAGACTAAGCGCTACACCCCACAGTCGTTCTATGCCGAATACTTCGGAGATATCGATTTGGAGAATGACTTTGTGATGGTTATGAACGACCCATCGCGCGAGTATTACAAGGTCTATGAGATTGAGTATGACCGCCACGTATATGATGGCGACAACTGGCTATACCTCAACCTCCCTATCGACGAGGTTAAGGCCTTGGCAATTGCCTCTATCAAGGATAATACAGCAATGTACTTCTCTTGCGACGTGGGCAAGTACCTACTCTCAAAGAAGGGTACGCTCGACATCCAAAACTTTGACTACGAGTCGCTTATGGGCGTAGAGTTCCCTATGAACAAGGAGGAGCGCGTACGCACATTCGCCAGTGGCTCGTCACACGCTATGACACTTATCGCTGTAGACCTCGACGAGGAGGGCAACGCAAAGAAGTGGATGGTGGAGAACAGTTGGGGCCCATCGTCAGGTTGGAAGGGCAACCTTATTATGACCGACGAGTGGTTCGAGGAGTATATGTTCCGCGTGGTGGTAGATAAGAAGTATATCCCTGCCGAGACACTCAAACTCCTTGAGCAGAAGCCTATTATGCTCCCATCATGGGACCCAATGTTTGCTTACGAAGAGTAGGCTATGGCAACCGAAATAGAGCGTAAATTTTTGGTCGTGGGCGAGTACAAACACCTCGCCCAGACCTCTACCCTACTAATTCAAGGCTATATAGCCTCGGGCCGACGTACCGTGCGTGTACGCATCAGCGACGAGCGGGCGTGGCTAACAATCAAAGGGCCATCGCAGGATGGTGGTCTCTCGCGTTTCGAGTGGGAAAAAGAGATATATGGTGCAGAGGCACGCGAACTACTCACCTTAGCCGAGGGCGCACTCATAGAGAAGCGCAGATATCTCATTGAACACGAGGGACATACCTTCGAGGTCGATGAGTTCCACGGCCAGAACGAGGGTCTTACCATTGCCGAGGTAGAACTCGAAGATGTAACCGAAGAGTTCCATCGCCCCGAGTGGCTTGGAAGGGAGGTCACGGGTGAACGACGCTTCTACAACTCTCACCTCAGAAGCCACCCCTACAGCGAGTGGAGCGACGAAGAGAAAGAATAATCGATAAAAACTATTTTGTTATGAACAACAACAAGGACTTAATTGTAACGCTCAACTTCGAGCGTTCTTGCACTACAGAGGACATAGGAGGTGGAAAAGATATAACAACCGAGAGCGGTAGTGTCGATGTTTCGTTGGGTTGCAAACTTCCTATTGCCAAATTCCGAGATATCAAGGTCGATGAGATAAGCAACGACTATATTCGCTTGTGCGGAGATGAGGAGCAGATACTCCATAAGGGCGGTTTCGTGACGTTTAGTTGGAGCGATGATGGCGACGACGACCACGAGGGCGTGTCGTGGAAGACCGACTACCACTTCCTAAAACTCACCTGGAAGGAGTAGAGATACTACCTATATTTAATAAGGATAATCGACTGCGGTTATCCTTTTTTTTGCATCTTACCCAAAAAAAATCTAAAAAATATTTGGAGATTTGACATTTTATACACTATCTTTGTGATATCAAAATGATATCATATACAACAACCGAATATCAGATAATAAATTTTTAAACAAATAAAAACCTACAACTATGAAAAACTTTACCTATTCTGGCTGGAAACTCAATGGTTTCGTTGCTCTTCTAATCAACTTGCTCTTGGTGGGTGCAACTGTTTACTCTATCGTGTTGCTTGCAAGCACCCCAGAACTTAACGTCCTGGCTCTCATCACACTTATCGTATCAGTGTTGATGTCGATAATTATGCTATGTGGCTATATGTTGCTTGAGCCTAACGAGTCGCGCGTATTGCTCTTCTTCGGTAACTACCGCGGCACCTTCTACGACACTGGTTTCTGGTGGGTAAACCCATTTATGAGCGCTAAGAAACTCTCGATGCGCGCCCGCAACCTCAACGTAGATCCTATCAAGGTTAATGACAAGGCAGGTAACCCGATCCTCATTGGCTTGGTTGTGGTATGGAAGATTAAAAACGATGGCGCATACAACGCTGTTTTCGAGATTGATGCACCTGTCGAGATTGGCGCCCCAGGCTACAACAATACACGTATGAACGTCTTGGAGAACTTCGTTGCCGTACAGAGCGACTCGGCCTTGCGTCAGGTAGCAGGTCTCTACGCCTACGACGAGAACTCTAACAATAGCACCGAGGAGGTGACACTCCGTTCGGGCGGTGACGAGATCAACGACAAACTCACCGAAGAACTTAACGAGCGCCTCGCTATCGCTGGTATCGAGGTTATCGAGGCTCGCCTCAACTACTTGGCATACGCCCCAGAGATTGCTGCCGCTATGTTGCGTCGCCAGCAGGCTGATGCTATCATCTCGGCTCGCGAGAAGATTGTCGAGGGTGCCGTATCAATGGTTAAAATCGCCCTTGAGCGTCTCTCTACTGAGGAGGTTGTAGAACTCGACGAGGAGCGTAAGGCCGCTATGGTGAGCAACTTGCTCGTGGTATTGTGCGCCGATGAGGCTGCTCAGCCAGTAGTGAACACAGGTACGCTTCACAACTAATAATCAAGACTTTACGCACTCGTATAGTTATGGCTACGAAGGAGTCAAATACACGCAGTTTCGTTCTTCGCATTGATGGGGAGACTATGGATGCCATCGAAAAGTGGGCAGCCGACGAGTTCCGCTCCACCAATGGTCAGCTGCAATGGATTATTGCCGAGGCCTTGCGTCGCAGTGGACGCAAGCCTCGTGCAAAAAAGGTTAAGGAGGAGGCAACAAATGAAGAACTTTAGATTTAATTTCTGGCGCCTGAGGTATCGAGCCATCGAGACACAGGCTATGCGCCGCTTGGGTAAGAGCCCCGATGAGGGTGGCAAGTTTGGCTGGAGCGAATTCATCATTATCCTGGCCACAGCAGCATTTGCCAACCAAGACAGACTCCCTGAGACCCTCCCCCATCGTGAACTTATCGCGGCAGGAATACCGACACTAATTTTGTTGGTGGGCTTAGCGGTGGGATACTACCGCTTGGCGCCACGCACCTGCTGGCACAAGGCCACCTACGCCACAGCCCTGTTGGCCCTCGCGTGGAGCGTTGTGCCTTGGATACTCTACTTAATAAATGGTGAGAACTTCAGCCTTAATGCCGCTATCGAGGTATCGCTCGGCTCGCTCGTCGTGTGGGCAATTACACTTGGCTGTTACCTTCGCTATCGCTACATACGTCGTCGCTCTATGGCCGAAATAGCCCTCATAAGATTACGCAGAAAAAAACATCGTAACATACAATACCTATAAGTTATGAGCATCGAACTAATCGTCACCATAGTAAGTTCGCTTATCTCGGTAGCCTTAGCCATAATCATACTACTTGGCAAGGCCGACTGGATGATATCGGGCTACAATACGAGTTCCGAGGAGAAGAGGGCTCGATACAACCTCCCACGCCTTAGACTCGTCACAAGCCTTATGCTCATAATAGTTGTCACTCTACTCTGTATTTTTGTCCTCACTGATACCAGCGAGGTGGTGAGCGCAACTGTTATCATCGCCGTAGCACTAATCGGCACAATATTACAATATACCTGGGCAAAGAGAAGGTAACGACTTGATACACACCTGCTAATGGTAAAATTAGAAAACCTTACTTATTATGAAACGTATTCTTTTGCTGGTAATAGTCCTACTCGGTTGGGGTGTTGCCTATGGCCATAATACAGTCACATATCACGACACCGAGGTAGAGGCTACCGAGGCTTATATCAACGGTAATAACTTCCAGAAAGACCTACTCCTATATGCCGATATGCTGGGCGACACACACCCATACTTTGCCGATAGCAAGCACCGCGCAGCACTCGACAAGCGCGTTCGCAAACTATATAAGGAGTGTGGCACGCTGTCGGACGTTGCGGAGTTCAGAATCCTACTAACAAAACTTGCCACGTCGCTAAATGACGGACATACGGCTATCTACAACTTGGCGCCATCGAATACCATCTTCCCCGTAAGGCTTACCATTGATGGCGACGCACCTATTATTGTAGACCTCTGTGCCGAGGGTCTAAACGACATCCTTGGCAAGGAGGTAAAGAGCATCAATGGCAAGTCGCCAAAACAGATACTCAAACAGGCGCGCGAACTTCTAAGTGCCGACAACGACGTAAACTTCGAGAACTTGGCGACGGAGTATCTTATGCTCACCAACTTTTGGACAATGCTCGGTATGAGTAGCGAGGAGCTACACCTCACCTTCGCCGACAAGAGCTCAACCACCGTCAATGCAATTGATAGGTATTGGCAAGAGTTGAAAATTGTGCAACTGCAACAGCAGCAATCTAATAGAGTCACAGCACCACGAAGGGTGTTATTCGACTACCAAATCTTCGACAAGGAGGGCGTCTGCTACTTGCAATTCAACCAGTTTGCCGACAGAGTCACACACCCCCAAATGGAGCAGTTGGCCCGCTTCGACGAGTTTATGAGCCAGATGATGGCAGACATCGAGGCCAAGGAGATAAACACCCTCGTTGTAGACCTTCAGTACAACAGTGGCGGAAACAGTGCGCTTGGCAACGTACTTCTCTCGTGGCTAAAGCCTTTCGGGGAGATCGAGCAGTATAGTGCCGATGTAAGAATTTCGGAGTTGATGTTAGAGCGCTACCCCTACTATAAGGAGTTCACCTACGATGGCAAACCCTTGGAGTTGGGAAGAGTCTATAGCGCCCCGGAGTTCGACCAAAACAGAGAGGTCAAGAGCAGTGGCAACATCTCGCAAGACTCCACCTATCACGTGCTAAACCTCGACCCAGAGCGTATATTCAAGGGCGATGTCATCTTCATTCAGGGCAAAGATACGTTTAGTAGCGCAACACTCCTGCTAACTACAGCGCGCGACAACGGCATAGGAAAGATTGTCGGAGAGCCATCAGGAGGTAGACCAAGTCACTATGGAGATATCCTCTTCTGCATACTCCCCAACACACTGATTACGGCCACCGTGAGCCACAAGCACTTCATACGCCCCAATAGGGCCAAGGTGGAGTGCGAGTACCTCACCCCCGACGTACTGATCGACACCAACAACCCCGACAAGGATTTGGTATGGGAGTGGGTCGTAGCAAACTGCACGAAACCAACTAAGAGCGTAAAGAGCGTAAAAAATGAGGATGACTCATACCTCTGGGATACTATATATAGCCCTTCGATGAACCAATAAAAAACTACTTACAATGGAGACCTCGAATATATATCTTGTGGTGATGGCCATCATATTCACCGTGCTGGGTTTTATGATGATGGTTGGCAAGGCTGATTTTGTGATGAAGAGATATGTGCGCGAATCGAAGAAGTATAACCTCGTACGCATGAGGTTTCTTCACGCTATCTCCTTCATCCTTATAAGCACCGTATCTCTGCTTATATTCTTTGGCGTAAGCGAGATTGTCGTAGCCTGCATCATCATCCCTTTTGCCATTATACTTGCAATTCTGCAGTTCACCTGGGCAAAGAGAAAGGAGTAGAAAACTACCATAACTATCGAAATTATGAATATAGAACTAATTATCGCCATTATAGGCACCCTCGCAATTATAATATTGGCTATCGCTATAATGCTGGGCAAGGCAGACTTAACGATGATAGACTACTACTTTAGCTCACCCGAAAAGAGGGCACAATATAACGTGCAACGTCTACGCCTATTGACAGGAGGCACGCTAATCTTCATTATAGCCTTGGAGTGGATACTACCCTTCGTCACAACCGCAGATGCTGCAAGTTTAATTGCACTAATTGTGGTTATTGCTCTCTATAAACTTCTTGAAAGCACGTGGACAAGAGCAAAGTAAATCCTCAAATGAATTTAGCACCCCGAAGCGGTAGACCAGTTTGTTGTCAGAGTGGGTTAGATTTGGCCTCGACATGAAAAAACTCCGGATGGGCTGTACTTGTTGTACTGCTCATTCGGAGTTTTGATTAAGAGGTCGAAGATGACCCATTATCACAACAAATTACTTCTGGCGGAAGTAGATTTGAATAGGCACTCCCGAAAAGTCCCACTGCTCACGTAGTTTATTCTCAAGGAAGCGACGGTACGACTCCTTGATATACTGTGGAAGGTTCACGAAGAAGGCGAACTGTGGCGTAGGCGTAGGAAGTTGAGTGACATACTTAATCTTGATATACTTGCCCTTGGTTGCTGCTGGTGGGTAGTTCTCAATCAAAGGCAAGAAGAACTCGTTGAGTTCGGATGTAGAGATGCGACGCTTACGCGACTGATAAACACGGATTGCCGCCTGCAACACATCGAGGATACGCTGCTTGTTGATTACCGAGGTGAAGATGATTGGAATGTCGCTAAATGGAGCAAGTTTCTTCTCAAGGAACTCGCGCCACACCTTCATAGTGTTGCTATCCTTCTCGACCAAGTCCCACTTATTCACCACAACAACACAGCCCTTACGGTTGCGCACGATGAGGTTGTGGATATTCAAGTCCTGTGACTCGATACCCTGCTCAGCATCGAGCATAAGGATACAAACATCTGAGTTCTCGATAGCACGGATAGAGCGCATAACTGAGTAGAACTCAAGGTCTTCGGTAACCTTACCCTTCTTACGCATACCTGCCGTATCGATAAGGTAGAAGTCCATACCGTACATATTATAGCGAGTGTGGATAGAGTCGCGTGTGGTACCTGCCACGTTGGTCACGATGTTGCGCTCCTGGCCAAGCAAAGCGTTAGTCATAGAGGACTTACCTACGTTTGGACGACCTACGATGGTGATGCGTGGGAGTGAAGCATCGTACTCGGCAGAGGTATCCTCTGGGAGGTTGGCAAGGATGGCATCCATCATATCGCCCGTACCACTACCCGACATAGAACTGATGCAGTAAGGCTCGCCGAGACCCAAGGCGTGGAACTCGTGAGAGAAGTAGATGAGGTCGTAGGTATCAACCTTGTTACATACGAGCATCACCTTCTTGCCCGAGCGACGCAAGATGTCTGCCATCATCATATCGAGGTCGGTAATACCTGTGCGCACCTCAACAAGGAAGAGGATGAGGTCTGCCTCGTCGATGGCAAGCATCACCTGGCGACGAATCTCGTCCTCGAAGATATCCTCAGAATTTACGGTGTAACCACCAGTGTCGATTACCGAGAACTCCTTACCGTTCCAATCGGTCTTACCATAGTGGCGGTCGCGTGTTGTACCTGCAGTCTCGTCCACAATGGCCTGACGCTGACCAACAAGACGGTTGAAAAGTGTTGATTTACCCACATTTGGGCGTCCTACGATTGCTACCAAACTCATATCTCTATATCTTTTATATTTCGCTTATACGCATATTACGCCACAAAGATAAGACAATTCATTCAATTTTGGAAACTTTGCAAAATATTTACCATATATTTTGGTTTATTTATATAAAATAAGTACCTTTGAAGGATTATAAGCCTATCCCTCTGGTGGGTAGGCTCCAGATTTTGAGGAATATGAAGAGTTGTGTGAGAAATATAGCGTTGGCGGTGATGGTGGTAGTGGCACTCATTATGGGCAGTGGCAAGGCTTCGGCTCAGTCCTGTTGCGACCACACCTTCGACTACAACGTGGTTGTAGATAGAGAGCCTCGCAATATAGGCACGGAGTGGGGAATTGGAGTTGGCGCTGTCTACACAGGCCTGAGTGGTGTGTCATCGCCAGACATACTTCTATCGCCACGTTTCGGCTTTCAAGGCCACCTCGATATGGCGATATGCTTCGGTCGCAACTTCGCGATAGAGATGGAGTTGGACTATGAGGGTGGCTCAATAGATGCCAAGTATCAGGATTTGGAGCGTCGCATACGCACCACCTCGGTAGATATCCCCGTACTGCTCTCGCTACGCTTTGCCAACAAGCGTGTACGCATAAACGCTGGCCCAGTCTTCGGTGTAATGTCGAAGGGCGAGTACACCCACAACAACGAGGTGATGATGTTTGGCTCGATAACCCCTACGTGGAATATCGCAGGAGGCATCGGTGTACGCCTTTCGAGATACTTCCTTATCGAGGCACGCTATATCCACGCCCTCACGGACAACAGCAACCAGTTTGGTGGCACGGAGCAAAAGGAGGGATTAGACTTTAACACACGTTCCTATAAGGTGACCCTCGGCGTGTCACTTGCATTTTAACCTTTTTGGTAGCACAAACAACTATGAGTGAAGAGATTGTAAAAGAGATATTGGTGGAGGGTGTAGATGCCCGAGAACTCTATGGCGCACAGGATGCCTACCTTGAGCAGATGCGTGAGCTATGCCCCAAGGTAAAGATTGTGGCGCGTGGCGACAAGATTAAGGCCCTGGGTGCTAAGAGCGATGTGAGCGCCTTTGAGCGTAGGATGAACGCCTTGGTGGAGTACTACGTCAAGTATGGCCATATCTCCTCGGAGGTGGTCTCTCAGGCCTTCTCATCAAGCCTTGAGGAGTTGTCGGCAGAGCCACCAACAGTGGATAAGGATGTTATCGTCTACGGCAACAACGGAGCGATAATCCGCGCCCGCACAATCAACCAACAACGCCTTGTAAAACTATCTGAGAACAACGACCTACTCTTTGCCGTAGGTCCTGCGGGTTCGGGAAAGACATACACGGCCATAGCATTGGCGGTTAGAGCGCTGAAGGAGAAGGAGATACGTCGAATAATTTTGACTCGTCCTGCTGTCGAGGCTGGTGAAAAACTCGGCTTCCTCCCAGGCGATATGAAGGAGAAGTTAGACCCCTATTTGCAACCGCTCTACGATGCGCTCAACGATATGATTCCTGCGGCTAAGTTGCAGAAATTCATCGAGGAGGGCACAGTACAGATTGCCCCACTGGCATATATGCGCGGTAGAACTCTCGACAACGCCTTTGTCATCCTCGACGAGGCTCAGAATACTACCCTCTCGCAGATTAAGATGTTCCTTACGCGTATGGGTCGCAACGCCAAGTTTATCGTCACGGGCGACGTAACACAGATCGACCTTCCACGACGCTCGGATAGCGGTCTGACAAAGGCGATGGAGACGCTCAAAAATATCGATGGCATAGGCATTGTAGAGTTCGACAAGCGCGATATCGTGCGCCACAGATTGGTTAAGTATATCGTCGATGCCTTCGACAAGCGCGAGGAGTTGGAGAATGGTCTCCGCAAGGATCGTCGCGATGTAAATCAGGAGAACTAAAGGATTATATAAAAGCAACTAAATAACTAATAATCAATAAATTAAAACTTTTAGAGTATGGATAAGAATTTGAAAGGCTTGAAGCCAGCATTGGTTTGGAAGCACTTTGCAGAGATCTGCAACATCCCACACCCTTCACACCAGGAGGATGCTATTCGTGCCTACATCGTTAAGTGGGCTGAGGAACTCGGCTTGGAGCATAAGGTAGATGAGGCTCAGAACGTATATGTCTATAAGCCAGCAACCCCAGGTATGGAGGATCGCAAGGGTATCATCCTTCAGGCTCATACCGATATGGTGCCACAGAAGAACAACGACACCACTTTCGACTTTGCTACCGACCCTATCGAGGCATATATCGATGGCGAGTGGGTGACTGCTAATGGCACAACCCTTGGCGCTGACAACGGTATCGGCTTGGCTGCTGCAATGGCGGCTATGGAGGACTCAGACCTCGTACACGGTCCTTTGGAGTGCTTGTTCACCGCTACCGAGGAGACTGGTATGGATGGTGCTTTCGGCCTTAAGGGCGGTATGCTCAAGGGCGAGATCTTGCTCAACCTCGACTCAGAGACCGAGGGCGAGTTGTATGTTGGTTGCGCTGGCGGTATGGATGTAAATGTGACATTCAACTACCGTGAGCAGCCTTTGGAGGGTAAGTTCGCTGCATACAAGGTTACTGTTAAGGGTCTTAAGGGTGGTCACTCAGGTATCCAGATTGGCACTCAGCGCGCTAACGCCAACAAGGTGTTGTTCCGCTTGTTGCGTCAGGAGACCGAGTCATACGGCTTGGAGTTGGCATCGGTAGAGGGTGGCAATATGCGTAACGCTATCCCACGTGAGGCTTGGGCTGTAGTGGTAGTGCGCGAGGCTGAGAAGGCTATCTTCGAGGCTAACGTGAAGGCATACGAGAAGATTATCATCAAGGAGTTCGAGGGTATCGAGGACTCTATCGAGATCTTCGCAGAGCCTGTTGAGTGCCCTAAGGCAATCATCCCACACCTTGAGTCACACTCATTGATTCGTGCTATCTGTGGTTGCCCTAACGGCGTACAGCGTATGTCTATCGCTATGGAGAACTTGGTGCAGACCTCTTCTAACTTGGCTATCGTCGTTTCTAACGGCTCGACTATTGAGGTTAAGTGCTTGTTGCGCTCATCTGTAGATACCGAGAAGGGTGAGTTGGCAGGCGCTATCTCTTCTGTATTCGAGTTGGCAGGTGCAGATGTTGAGCTCTCTGGCTCATACAGCGGTTGGAACCCAAATATGAAGTCGCCTATCTTGCACACTATGCTTGAGTCATACGAGAAGTTGTACGGCGTGAAGCCATCGGTAACTGCTATCCACGCAGGTTTGGAGTGCGGTATCATCGGTGCTAAGTACCCAGGAATGGATATGATCTCGTTCGGTCCTACTATCTGCTACCCACACTCTCCAGACGAGAAGGTGAACATCGCATCGGTAGAGAAGTTCTACGACTTCTTGCTCAACACCTTGCGTAACGCACCACGTAAGTAAGACAAGCGACTCAAACGCTATACCCAAAATGAGAGAGCAATCGTACACACCAACCATAGGTGACGATGCCAAATGGTTTGTAGTGGTCAATCCCACCTCTGGCGGAGGCAAGGGATTGACCGACTACCCTGCCATCTCTAAGTTGTTGCGAGACAACGGCATACGCCACGAAGCGGTATTTACCGAACATAAACACCACGCCACAGAACTCACCGTATCGGCTATAGCAAGTGGCTACCGCCATATTATCGTGGTGGGTGGCGACGGCACTATGCACGAAGTGGTGAATGGCCTCTTCATCCAAAAGAGCGTAGCCCCATCCGATGTCACCTTAGCGATGATCTCGGCAGGCACGGGAAACGACTGGATACGTATGTTCGGCATCCCAACACGCTACTCCGAGGCTATCCGCGCCATAAAGGAGGGCTACACCTTCTTGCAGGATGTGGCCGAGATATCGTACGAGGAGTCGAAGTATCGCCAGAAACGCTTTATGGCTAATGTTGCAGGCTTGGGCTTCGATGCCGAGGTCATCAAGCGCACACTCACAAGCAAGGCCAAGGGCTACCTCGGACGCAGTGGTTATCTATGGTGCTTGGTACGCTCCTTCTTCTCGCACAAGGCTACGGGTGCTAAGATTTGGGTTGATGATAAGTTGGTGTTCAACGACCTACTCTTTAGCATCGCTGTAGGTGTCGGCAAATTTAATGGTGGAGGTATCCAGCAGTTACCCGACTCGGTGGCCGACGACGGACTCCTGGACATCACTATCATACGCCCAGTGCATTGGTGGCACGTCATCTTCCGTATGCGTCGCCTCTTCAACGGCACAATCTACTCGATTGGCCACATATCGCACGCTCAGGGCAAGAGCATCCGCATAGAGTCTTCGCCCGAAACACCGCTTGAAATCGATGGTGAGTTGTATGGTGCTACTCCGGTGGAGATCAACGTATTACACCGCGAGGTGAGGGTTGTGGTAAACAAATCATTCATCGACGGAGTAAGGAACGATAAATAGCGACAAACGAGTCACAAAACTACGAATATGGACTATTCGACCGAGAGGTTGGGTAGTCCTCATTTTTTTTGCCAAGGGTGCAAATAATTTGACCACATAACACTTAATAGTGTTAAAGGGTTGTGGGTTATGATTTTTTTTACTAATTTTGTCGAGATTTGAGAGAATATATTTTAAACTACAGTTAGGTAAAGAAAAAGAGAATTAGATTAAACAAACTGAATTACAACAACTTAAAAAACTATCATCAATGAAAAAACTATTTACTATTTGGGCTGTTATGCTCAGCGTATTGTTCACTGTGGGCTGTACGGAGAATAGCCAGACAGACCAGCCTAACAACGGCAACAACACCGAGAATCCTGGCGATAACAACGGTGGTAACAACGAGAACAATGGCACTACAGATGAGCCTACTCAGCCAGTTATCTCTATCGACGAGGTGGAGGTTACGGCCGACTCTTTCACCTTCGAAGTTACTACAAACGTACCTGGTGTGCTTGGTTACACCGTAGTAGCAGAGGGCTTCTCTGCTCCAAAGATGGACGAGTGGTTCGCAGCAAACTCTAAGGAGATTGAGGGCACTGAGAACATCACCATCAGCAACCTCAACGACAACACAAACTACACCCTCTACGCAATTCTCCGCGCTTCGAAGGATAACAACCTCAGCGCACCAAAGAACTGGAAGTTCACAACTCCTGATGACGGTGTAGCAAACCCTATCACTATCGACAACGTGGGCTACGAGGATGCTACCTTCACCATCAACCTTCCTGGTAACATTATGTTCCAGTGCATCGACAAGGCATACCTCACCCACAACCAGATCACTCCTGAGGAGTACATCTCTAAGCCTGGCATCGGTATCATTACTAATGGTCCACTTACCGTTGATTGGTACAATGGTGGTACTTATGGCCCTTACGAGATGCGTATGCGTGCCGGTAGCGAGTACTACGTTATCGCTGTTCAGTGCGACGACACTCTCCCTACCCCTAACTTCATTGGCGAGATCTACATCAAGTCGTTCAGCACACTCCACAAGCCTACAACAACGGCTGGTGTGACTACCGAGATTACAAACGTAGACTCAACATCTGTAACCATCAAGACTACCCCTGATAGCGACGTTGCACAGTACTATGTTTATGTAGACTCAGCATCACAGCTCCATATGATTATGGACGACTACGGCATGGACATATTTTTATCAACTGTTTTGAAGCAGGTAGTAACCTATGGCAATGGTTGGACTCTCACAGCAGCTAACGAGGCTACTTGGGAGGGTCTTACACCTAACTTCAACTACAGCATCGCCCTCATCGTAGAGGACAACAAGGGTGCAATGAACGCATCGCTTATCGACTTCACAACAGGCGACAAGTCGATGGCTCCTCCAACTATCGACCTCTCAATCAGC
Source organism: Alistipes sp. (assembly GCA_017555905.1). Taxonomy (GTDB): domain Bacteria; phylum Bacteroidota; class Bacteroidia; order Bacteroidales; family Rikenellaceae; genus Alistipes. The sequence continues at coordinate 151,519 of JAFZFP010000016.1, forward strand.
GAGGCAGCGGAGAACCCACACAGCAACCTCGTACTCAACATCTACTCAGAGAATGCTGTAAGCGGTAAGGTCGTATTCCGTTCTACAGTAGAGGTTAATGAGCGTCGCTACGACAACTCAGACGAGACTATCGTAAACAACTGGGGTACCCCACTCAACGCTGAGCAGATTGAGGCTATCAAGACTACTGGTCTCTCACTCACAATGTCTGACTTGTGGCCAGAGGTAGAGTACACCGCATTGGTACTCTTGTACAACAAGGAGAAGGTTTCAACCCTTGAGGCTACAACATATACTACTCCAGCACAGGCTGCTGCACCACGTGTTGAGTCAGACCTCTTCACATCATTGCTTGGCGAGTGGACAATGACCTACACCCTCGTTCAGGAGAATGGCGTACAGGCTACCGTAAGTGAGGTTGTAACTATCGCTCAGGGCGTAGACTCAAAGACAGAGACCGACTACCGCAACCAGAACCGCCTCGTAATCCTTGGCTTCCCATTCTACGTGGATGCTCAGGGTAACTACACTGAGATACCAGTGTTCACCCCAGCAGACCTCTTGGAGGAGAGAGCAAACTACTACGCTAAGGGCAAGAACCTCGCATACCGCGACTATGGCCCAAAGATCTTCCTCCAGATTGGTGAGGGCGACACTATCACCGTGCCTACATCACGTGGCGAGTACCTCTACAACTGGGCTGAGGAGGGATTCCTCAACTTCTTCGGTTGCGACTACAACAACCAGTTTACCGCACCTGCGACATTCCCTGTAACCCTCTCGGCTGACGGTAACACCCTCACTATTGGTGCCCACCACGCTGGCGAGGAGTTCGATTGGGGTATCTACCGTCCTGCGGTATTCCTCAACGAGCAGAAACTCAAGGCTTGTGCTACGAGCGACATCGTTCTTACACGTAAGTAATTAACAACTGGTGGTGAGGGAGACACCCTCGCCACCTTTATTATAATATAGGAAGAGATGAAAAAGATTCTTTTTGCTTTATTTGCTATCCTCGGCTTTACGGCTTGCGACACCAACGAGCCTGCTATCGAGGAGAAGTTGAACCTATCGGCCGATAAGAGCGAGATTATCGCCAATGGCGAGGATATCGTGACATTCACCGTAAAGGGTATGGATGGCGCTGTATTGGAGGATGCTACAATCCACTTTGCCGACACCAACGAGGCTTTGGAGGGTATGACCTTCAAGACAAAGTATGCTGGCGAATACTCTTTCTACGCTAAGCGTGGCACAGCAAAGTCGGAGACTTATACCGTTGTTGCCAAGGAGGTAAATGACAACCCTGATGGTCCTGATGGCCCTGATGGTCCTGATGGTCCTGATGGTCCTGATGGTCCTGATGGTCCAAACCCTACTCCCGACACACTAACCCTAAGCGTAGACAAGCAGACTATCACAGCAGATGGTGTGGCAGTGGCTACATTCTCAACAGCGCTCAATGGTGAGGCTGTGGAGGCTACAATCTATAACGCACACGACGACAGCGCATTACAGGGCAACACCTTCTCGACAACCGAGGCTGGCACATACACCTTCTACGCTAAGTACAACGATCTCGTATCGGAGAGCGTGAGCGTAACGGCAGAGGCTGTCGTAGTAGAGGAGGAGAAGCCTATCACCATCGAGGCTTCGGCATACTCGCTCAAGGCAAATGGCGTAGACACCATCTCGCTCTTGGTTATCCAGGATGGTGCCAACGTGACAAGCAAGGCGACTATCTATGTGAATGGTGGCGCTATGAACGGCAACAAGTTCTCGACAACAACCCCTGGCACATACACTATCTACGCCACTAAGGGTAGTGTGAAGTCGAACGAAATCAGCATCGAGGCCGAGGCCGTAGAGACTGGCACAACCATCGTCTTTGCCGAGGGCGTAACACTCACATCGGGTTGGTACGACGTGAACAAGAAGGGTCAGGGCGACAATGGCGATATCAATATGTGCTGGGCAGCAGCATCAGCAAATATGATTCAGTGGTTCCAGGACCGCTACGTAGCAGCAGGCAACACCCTCCCAGCATCAGCGGTGTCGGGCCCAGGCACCAAGACTTACAGCAACTTCGGCCCATACGAGTTGGCACTTATGGAGGTTTATCACTCGGAGTGGAACAACAACAAGGGTGGTCACCCAGAGGAGGCTATTCCTTGGTACTTCGAGGGTAAGCTCTATGGCGGTGAGTACGCTTCAGCAGGCTCTCAGGCAACCCCTTTGACCGAGGGTGGCTACTGGAAGAGCATATGGAGCAGTGTCGAGCCACACATCTACCGTGGTTACAAGCACGACCTCTTCTCAAGCCAGTACCCAGAGATGTACACCTACTGCTATAACAACTACTACCTCTGGGGCAATGGCTCATCGTTGGAGGGCAAGCAGCGTTTGGCATACTTCTCTAACCTCGTAGTTGAGTCATTCGAGCGCGGTATGGCAAGTTTGACCATCGCTCTTAGCGAGAACATCGCATCGTTGCACCACTCGGTGACAATCTGGGGCTACGAAATCGACAAGGCTACAGGCCTGCTCACCCGTTTGTGGATTACCGACTCCGACGACCTCACAAGCGAGCCTAAGCAGCAGCTTCTCAACGAGTATAAGGTGAGCATCGGTGAGGGTAAGTCTCACATCAAGCTTTCTGGCAACACCCGCTACGGCAACGCCTGGATAGTATCGCTCCACCCATTCTCTGGCTACCAGAAGTAGTAAGTGAGCAATTTAGGTTAAAGTGGGGGGGGTATCGGCCATAAGGCGCGATACCCTCACTCTTTTTATGGGCAGGGCTTTTGTAGGTCCATTTATTTTGATTACTTTTGTGGTATGGAGTTCAAGTTAGTGGCAGAGTATAAGCCTACGGGAGACCAGCCTGAGGCTATAGAGAAGATTGTGCAGTCGGTGAGCGAGGAGGGAGCCGAAGGTACAACCCTACTCGGTGTGACTGGCTCGGGAAAGACCTTTACCATAGCCAATGCCATAGCGAAAATCAACCGCCCAACACTCGTAATAAGCCACAACAAGACCCTCGCAGCACAACTCTATGGCGAGTTCAAGAACTTCTTTCCTGAGAACGCTGTGGAGTATTTCGTCTCCTACTACGACTACTTCCAGCCCGAGGCATACCTCCCCGCAACAGATACATACATCGAGAAGGACTTGGCCATAAATGCCGAGATTGAGCAGATGCGTCTCAAGACCGTGGCAACACTCCTGTCGGGACGCAAGGATGTTATCGTCGTAGCCAGCGTATCGTGCATCTACGGCTGTGGTAACCCCGAGAGTTTCCATAAATCGGCGATAAACCTCAGCGTGGGCGACCATATAGACCGAAACGTACTGCTCCACCAACTCGTGGATGCACTCTACACACGTGTAGAACACGAACTGCAACCCGCCACATTCCGCATTTTAGGCGACTCGATAGATATTATGGCGTCGTTTGGCGAGTATGGCGACCTCTGTTACCGCATCCTCTTCTTCGACAAGGAGATCGAGGGAATACAGGTCATCGACCCTAAGAGTGGCTTGGCACAGGAGTCGCTGTCGAATATGACAATATACCCCTGCAACCTCTTCGTCACCACACGCGACCAGATAAACAAGGCAATGGAGCAGATTCGCACCGACCTCATCAAGCAGATAGCCTTCTTCGAGAAGGAGGGTCGCGAGGTCGAGGCACAGCGCATAAAGCAACGTGTGGAGTACGACCTCGAGATGATTGCCGAGTTGGGCTACTGCTCAGGCATCGAGAACTACTCGCGATATCTCGATGGCCGCAATGCTGGAACACGCCCCTTCTGCCTCATAGACTACTTCCCCAAGGAGCTACTCGTGGTAATAGACGAGAGCCACGTGACAGTACCACAGGTGCGAGGTATGTATGGTGGCGACAGGGCCCGCAAGGAGAACCTTGTGGAGTATGGCTTCCGACTCCCAGCGGCTATGGACAACCGCCCACTGATATTCAACGAGTTCGAAACACTGACACCACAGACAGTATATATAAGTGCTACGCCTGCCGACTATGAGATAGCGCGTAGCCACGGTACCATCGTGGAGCAACTTATACGACCTACGCATATCGTAGACCCTCCACTAATCCTACGCCCCTCGGAGAATCAGATAGATGATATGCTCGACAGCATAAACTACGTCGTAGGCAAGGGAAATAAGGCCATAGTAACCACTATATCGAAGCGCTCGGCAGAGGAGCTTTCACGCTACCTCGACCGCATAGGCGTCAAGAATAGCTATATACACTCCGACATCGAGACCCTGAACCGCATCCAGATTTTGGAGGATTTGCGCGAGGGACGCATAGATGTCATCGTTGGTGTAAACCTATTGCGTGAGGGTATAGACCTACCAGAGGTAAACCTCGTGATTATCGTCGATGCCGACAAGGAGGGATTTTTACGCAATGTGCGCTCAATCACACAGATTACGGGCCGCGCAGCACGCCACGCCGAGGGAAAATCCCTACTCTATGGCGACAAGGTGACAGGCACGCTAAGAACATCTATTATGGAGAGCAACCGCCGACGTGCCAAGCAGGTGGCGTTCAACTTCGAGAACGACACACTGCCCAGAAGTGCCAAGAAGAGTGGCTCGGGCCAGAATAGCCTGCTCAGCGAGACTACCGAGGAGGGCGACTATATGCTTAGGGCTATCGAAGAGTACTCACGCAGCAAGGTCGAAGAGGGCAAAAAGAGCCCTTCTGGCGAGGCTAAAGCAACAACCTACACATCTACCCAAAACGAGGCGACAATGGCCAAGGAGAGCGAAACAAACTACACCGCAGAACCATCGGTGGAAGAACTCGACACAGCCATTGTGGAACAGATGATAGAGGAGGAGCGCAAGGCTATGGAGACGGCAGCAAAGGCGCTCGACTTTATGACAGCAGCGAAGCACCGCGACAGAATGCAAAAGTTGAGAAAGATAGCCGAACGACTGAAAAAATAGGGGTACCGAATAGTGTGATATCACAAATCAATAGCAACGGAGTGCTAAAATAGCGAAAATCTTTCGACGAAGAGTAATTATAAAAAAGACAATATTCCGCTACTACTGCAAAAAGGCAGAGTGGCGGAATATCTCATTATATATAACCTATATTCTTAGTCGCAGTCTTGGAATAGATCCTCGACACTACGACGGCAAAGGGGATAATCAATGCTTCTTGTAGGCCGAACTATTGGTAGCCCTTCGCAGATTAACGCGACTGGGGCGTGTAACTCTCGAAGGATTTATCGGTGTAGAGAACGATGATTCGCTCTACCTGTTTCGAGGGATTTGAGGTCACGGGAAAAATTGCATCTAAGATATTTTTTTGCTCTGCGATTGACTCCTGAGAATTGCATTTTTCTCTCTCCTCAAGAGGAGCAACGAAGAGAGATGGGGCAACCTCCTCAACACCATCCTCACGACAGGTGGGCGAGTGGGGCGCAGCACCTCCGTCACGGTAGAACTGATCGCTCTCCAAAAGCAACCAATCGGGATTAACCTCGGGAAAGGCTTGCAGGATTTTTACCATAAAATCCAAACTCGGCTTGTTACGATTCGACTTAATATGGGAGATAGCCGAAGCCTCCACACCGATTAATTTCGCAAGCGACGAGGCGTTGTGACCCGTCATTGTACACAAATATTCGAGTTTATCCTTCATTTTCTATATTTTTTACAAAGATACAAACTTTATTTTTGTAAAACAAATATTCGTGACAAAAGTAAAATGTTAATATCTGTTAATAACCTTGACAAATGTAACTATCGCAATTATCGTAAAATCTATAAATTCAATATTACTATAATCTAATTTAGTTGATAATAGATTTGTCACGTATTTTCAAGCACTTACACATTTTTATATAATAACCAAGGGATATAAAGGGGTAATTATCAATTTTATACTCTTTTATCTAAATTCTATTTTATATAGATTTGCTAACCGCTTGATATATAGGTGTGTAAAAATTAAAATCAAATAGTTTAATTCAATGATTTTATGTCAAAAATAGGGAATATTAGAGGATATTAAAAGTTTGACGAGTGTAACAATTAACAATTATTAACAGCGATGTTATTTGTTACCTTTGTAACTTTCAACAACTTGTTAGCGTTGTCAATAGTTTACATTTGTAATTACAATTGTAAAGTCTTGAGATTTTTACAACCCTCACGCACGAGAAAGTTTGCGAAAATGTGCGAAAAGATATAGAGGTGATTATTATGTTAAATAATAAAGGGTAGCAGACTGTTAATAACAGCATACTACCCTAATTACTAATCACTTACAAAGTTATCAACAATCCCTACTACTGGAGTGATTTAGCAATTTCTGAGAACTCTTCTGGAGTCAAACTAAGTTTCTCGCGCTTGAAATCTACGTCGTTTTCGGTGTTCATAGGCACCAAATGGATGTGCGCGTGGGGTACTTCGAGACCCAAAACCACTGTTGCGACCTTAATACATCCTGTAGTTGCCTTGATTTTCTTCGCAATTGATTTAGCGAAGAGGATCATCTCCTGCAACTCCTCATCCTCCAAGTCGTAGAAATAGTCTACTTCGCGCTTTGGAATGACCAAAGTGTGGCCCTTAGCCAGAGGGGCGATGTCGAGAAAGGCAAAGAACTTGTCGTTCTCTGCAACCTTGTAGCAAGGTATCTCACCCGCTACAATTCGTGAAAAAATTGTTGCCATATACTCTATTAGAATTTAGTAAAAAATTGTCTCTTTTTCTTCTTTCCTTAACTACCCTATCTTAGGGTCTGTTCTGCACACTTTATTCCCCATCACTCTGCGGCACTTGCAACGTAGGCGCAACCGCACTACCCTCTTTGGATAACTGCATTGGCTCTAACGGCTCTTCTGCATCAGGATTCAGCTCTGCCCACCTTAACTCTGAAATGGAGCGAAACCGAGACAACGACGGCCACACGTTCTATGCTCCTTTAGTAGTACTACCCTACAAACCTTAGCACTCAACCTTATCATAAAAAGCGATATTCCTCTTATTTGGTCTGCGAAGATATTTGCCGTAGGTGCGATAGAATTTTTGCCGTCCACCGTGGCTAAGTGTTAAGCAGGCGCTTGACACTATCAATACCGCGAATCTTACGTATATTGTCGAAGAGCGAGTTCAGGCTCTCGATATCCTGAACGTAGATACTTATCGTACCCTCGAAGACTCCGTCGTGGGACTGCACACTGATAGCGCGCATATTAATACTAAAATCGGCCGTGATAACCTTCGTCAGGTCGAGGATAATTCCCGAACGGTCGATACCACGAATCTCAACAGTGGCAAGGTACGAGAGGGCCTTATGTTGAGACCACTTAATCTCCTCCTTGACGATGTTATTGCCAAACTGCGAAGCGAGGCGAATTACCCTATCGCAGGTAGATTTATGTACCTCGATAGCACCCGTCTCTGGGTTGCGGTAGCCCACGACCTTATCGCCAGGGATAGGCTCACAACACTCGGCAATGACGAAGTCGGGCTCGCCATCCTCCTTATCATCGCTGAGGATGGTGTCGTCGAGCGATGTTCCGTCGTCCTCCAAATCGACCTCCTCAGGCTCGTTATCGCCATCGGAGATGAAGAGTTTCCAGAACTTGAGTACCTTGCGTGAGGAGTTCTCCTTGAGCAACTTTTCGAGGTTGTCGAGGCTGATGATGCCAGCACCAATCTTACTATAGAGTTCATCCTTATTGCTACACTCGTAGGCCGCCATAAGTTTGCGAATGACACGGCCGTTAAGTGTCACGCCATACTTAGCCAACGACTCCTCAAGGTACTGCATACCGTACTCTATATTGTCGTTGCGCTCGCGCTTGAGGTAGTCCTGAACAGATTGACGGGCCTTGCTCGTGGTAACGATACTAAGCCACTCTGTCTTGGGACGCGCCGACTCGGCAGTGATAACCTCCACCTGATCGCCACTATTGAGGCGTGCGGTGATAGGCATAATGCGGTGGTTTATCTTGGCTCCTATGGCGTGGTCGCCAATCTTGGTGTGTATGTCGTAGGCGAAGTCGAGGACCGTAGCACCATAGGGCAGGGAGTGAGCCTCGCCCTTGGGGGTAAAGACCACGATATCGCTTTTGTATAGGCTCAGTTTGAAGTTATCCAGGAACTCCAAGGCACTCTCGGCAGGAGAGCTGAGGGCCTCACGTACCTTACGTAGCCACTTATCCAGACCATCCTCCTCCTGGGTAATAGAGGAGTGCTTATACTTCCAGTGGGCCGCGAAGCCTCGCTCGGCGATGTCGTCCATACGCTGTGTGCGCACTTGCACCTCGACCCATATACCGTCAGGGCCCATCACCGTAGAGTGGAGTGCCTCATAGCCATTCGACTTAGGGATACTCACCCAGTCACGCAGTCGTTGCGGGTGGGGCGTATAGATGTCGGTGACACAAGAGTATATCTGCCAGCACTGAGTCTTCTCCGAGGGGAAGGGCGTAGCCTTGAAGACGATACGGATGGCGAAGAGGTCATACACTTCCTCGAAGGGTATCTCCTTGCGACGCATCTTATTCCAGATGGAGTAGATGCTCTTAACCCTGGCCTTCATCTCGTACTCAAACTTATTGTCGTCCAAGACCTGACGTATGGGGGCCATAAAGCGATCGATATATTGTTGGCGCTGTGGCTCTGTCTCCTCGATCTTGCGTCGTATCTCCTCGTACTCGTCGGGGAAGCGGTACTTCATACAGAGATCCTCCATCTCGCTCTTAATGGCGTGGAGACCAAGGCGGTAGGCTAATGGCACGAAGAGGTAGATCGTCTCGCTGGTAATCTTTATCTGCTTGTTGTGGGGCATAGCGCCCAAAGTGCGCATATTGTGGAGCCTGTCGGCAATCTTGATGATGATGACACGCACGTCGTCCGAAAGGGTGAGCAACACCTTGCGGAAGTACTCCGCCTGCTCCGAACTCTCGGCATTGAAGACTCCCGCCATCTTGGTAAGGCCATCGACCATATAGGCGATCTTGGGGCCGAAGAGACGCTCAATATCCTCTACCGTATAGTCCGTATCCTCGACAACATCGTGCAGGAGGGCCGCCACGACAGACTTCTTGCCGAGACCTATCTCCCTCACGGCGATAAGCGCAACCTCTATGGGATGGATGATATATGGCTCGCCAGAGCGACGACGAACGCCCTTGTGTGCCTCCTTAGCCAGGAAGAAGGCGCGCTTAATGAACTGCCAATCATCCTCCCTACGGCACACCTTAGCCTTGCGACAAGCCTCAACAAGTTCTTGCCACTTCTGCTCAATGAGTATTTCATCCTGACGGCTATACTCCATAACCCACACGTTTTTCGTTTAATTTATTCAGCCTTAACTATATGCCAAAGGAGGGTACTCACTTATAGTACCCTCAACCCTTTGGTTAGTATCCCTAACGCGTGCTATCGGAGCGACGACTCCGCCATAGCATCACGAACGCGCAACTCGATCTCCTCCATAAGTGCAGGATCACCCTTCAAGGCCTCCTTCACCGAGTCACGACCCTGGCCAATCTTTCTGTCGCCATACGAGAACCACGAGCCCGACTTCTTGATAATCTCGTAGTCTACGCCCAAGTCGATGATCTCGCCAAGTTTAGAGATGCCCTCGCCAAACATAATGTCGAACTCAGCCTTCTTGAATGGAGGTGCCACCTTGTTCTTCACCACCTTGACCTTAGTACGTGTACCGAGCTGCTCCTCGCCATCCTTAATCACCGAAGCACGACGGATGTCGATACGTACGCTGGCGTAGAACTTCAAGGCGTTACCACCCGTAGTAGTCTCAGGATTACCATATATCACGCCAATCTTGTCGCGCAACTGGTTGATGAAGATACATACGGTCTTAGTCTTAGAGATTGAAGCGGTGAGTTTACGCAAAGCCTGCGACATAAGGCGGGCCTGGAGACCCATCTTCGAGTCACCCATATCGCCCTCAATCTCGGCCTTTGGCGTAAGGGCCGCCACGGAGTCGATGACGATGATGTCGATAGCGCTTGAGCGAATCAACGAGTCGGCAATCTCCAAGGCCTGCTCACCATTGTCGGGCTGAGAGACCAAGAGGCTATCTACATCGACACCCAACTTCTGAGCGTAATAGGGGTCGAAGGCGTGCTCAGCATCGATGAAGGCAGCGATACCTCCCGACTTCTGGGCCTCGGCGATGGCGTGGATAGCCAACGTAGTCTTACCCGAAGACTCAGGACCAAAAATCTCAATCACACGGCCCTTGGGGTAACCACCCACACCCAACGCCATATCGAGGGTGATAGAGCCTGTGGGAATCACCGGAACATCGGCAACGCTGTCGCTCGACATACGCATAATAGAACCCTTGCCGAAGTCCTTCTCAATCTTATCCATCACTGCCGACAACACCTTGAGCTTGTCAGCATTTACCTGTACTTTCTCTGCCATAATATATTTCGTTTATTTATTATCCAATAGTTTGATTATCTGACCGTAAGCATCCTTGGTATCGACCTTCGAGATGATGTGGGTGATGCGGGCCTCGGCATCGAGGAGGAAGGTGGTGCGAACCACACCCATATACTCCCTACCGCACATCTTCTTCATCTGCCACACCCCCATAGCCTCTAAAAGCGAGTGGTCGCCATCGGCCAAAAGAGTGAAGTTAAGGTCGTGCTTCGAGCAGAAGTTCTGGTGGGACTTCACCGAGTCGGGACTCACGCCCACAATCTTGTAGCCCCTGCGGAGCAACTCCTCCTTACCATCACGGAGGCTCTTAGCCTCAAGCGTACACCCCGACGTATTATCCTTGGGGTAGAAATAGAGTACCGTAGGCGACCCCTTAAGGTCGGCAAGCGTGAACTCCACGCCCTCCTGCGTAACACTCTTAAACTCTGGGACAAATGCCCCTACTTCTATCTTTGTCATATCTATTTTTTCATTTAATTTATTCTTCACTCAAATCACTCCCAAAGTTACTCTTTTTTTCTGAATTTCGGAAATTTAAGTTAGACATTTTATCTATAGCCTTATAAGTAACTCCTATACCATCCTTACTACCCTATCTGTTTTATCTATTAAAGTTGGTCGTTTTCTGATATCTCTTCCAATCGCTTAGGCCTCGATTGTGATGGTCACCTGCTGGCGGAAGTCGCTCTCCGAGGTGTTCAACTTGGCCCTGCACACAGGACAGCGAATGGCACACTGGGTGTCGATATGCTGGTTGAGCAACTGCTCCGAAGAGGTAAGGCCAACGATAGTTGTGTGGTAGTCGGTATGCGAGCCACACTCGTTGCAATGAATGTTGTAGTTTAGTCCCATAGTCGTAGTCGTTTTAATAGTTTCCTTATCAATCACGATGCAAAGATATGGGTACGTTTTGACAGGTTGTGTCAAAATAAAAATAATTGCGATAACGGACAAAAAAAGATGAGGTGATACCCCAAAAAGCAGGTATCACCCCATATTAGAGTGTGAGATATGGCCCCTATCGCTCGAACAAGACGGAGAGGAAGACTCCTCCTCCAAGACCCACGATAACTCCCTTGACCATAAGAAAGGTGTCGTCAGAGGCTAAGTCCGAGGTCGCAGAGAGGGTATTTAGCACATCCTGAGCATCTATCATCACCACCAGACGCTCGTTAGGCAACTTGAGGTAGCCACGGGCAGAGTACTCCGTGCCGAGGTAGTCGAAGGTACCCGTCACCTTAGCCGAGGTCTCGTCGTAGGCGTAGTAGACATCCTTCATCTGATCGCGCGTAGCAACGACAGCCAAGCCATTACGGCGTAGCGTGAGGGAGCAACACCCCTCGACGATGCCGAGTTTCTGGAGTTCGGCAACGCCCAAGGTTTCGAGTTGCTGGATAGCCACCGTAGCCAGAGGGTTATCGCCCAAGTACTCTATCTTTGCCGACTTATACTGCCACGTACCCAAGACCTTACTCCTCTGCGGAGCGTTCTCCTTCAAGAGGTCGTAGGGACTCTTCTCGGCCTGTGGTTGCTGCTGCACCACCGCACCAAAGAGTTGTCCGAGGGCGCGACCCAAGTCGATCTGTGCCACGGCACGCTGTGGGGCAAAAGTGAACAACCCCACAACCACCGCAACAATAGCCAATCTCTTAATACTCAACATATTACTTCGTCAATGAGAATCCAATCATCATACCGTCGTAGTTCTCGACAATCTTCGATACACCACTGAGCAACGACACCTTAGTACCGAGGGCCTTCAAGAAGTCGAAGAGGCGCTGACAGTCGTATACGATATCCAAGCCGTTAGCCGTGATGTTGGCATAACCAGTCATAGAGCCGAGTTTGAGGAGCGCAGTGTTGAACTCCATAACGAGTTTGTTATCCTCAGCAGTATAGGTATAAGTACCTGACAATGTGCGCTTTCCGATAACCATAATAAAGGTTTTGTCGGCCTTGAAACTATAGCTGCAGTTGCCAGCCTTGATGCCCACGAAGTCGTAGGCCTTCTGCAACTTAGGCTCGATGGTCTGCGTAGCGAGAGTACCCAACGCACCAGCCAACGTATCCTCGCTCTTGAGGGTGATGGCAGGGTCAGAGTAGTTCCAGTCACCCACAATAAGTGCCTCGGTAGCCTTACCATCGGTAATCTCGTCGATGATGGTGGTAGCGGCATTCTTAAGGAAGTTGGTGAGCGTCTGTGCCGAGAGGCTTGTGCTAAAGCCTACAAGCGCAACGGCCAAAATTAGTATCTTCTTCATAATCTTTTTTTCGTTTGTGTCCTAAATTATTAACGTAACCACCCCTCCTATTATTATAATAGGTATGGGCTAAAGCAGTGCGTCCAACTCCTGCTCCATATCGGTCACCTCCTGCAACCAAGCACGCTCCTGAGCGTCAGAAGGCATATGCAAGTCGCCACGAGGTGAGAGGCCCACAGCACCAACCTTTGGGCCATCAGGCATTGCCGAGCGCTTGAACTGCTGAGAGAAGAAGCGACGGAAGAAGACCTTAAGCCACTTGATGATGGTGGCCTTGTCGTAGACATCCTCGAAGGCCAAACCTGCCAACATAGCAATCTTGGCTGGGGCATAGCGACGACGGAGGGTACAGTAGAGGAAGAAGTCGTGGAGGTCGTAAGGGCCTACCAAGTCCTCGGTCTTCTGTGCGATGGTGTCATCCTCGTTGGTTGGCAACAACTCTGGGCTCACAGGGGTATCAACGACGTCGAGCAATGAGCGCTGGAGGGCACCCTCGGCTCTATTCTTGGCGTACCACTCAACCATATAGCGGACCAAGGTCTTAGGTACCGACGAGTTGATGCCGTACATCGACATCTGGTCGCCATTGTAGGTAGCCCAACCCAAAGCCAACTCACTCATATCGCCTGTGCCGACAACCATACCGCCACACATATTTGCCACATCCATAAGGATTTGCGTACGCTCACGTGCCTGAGAGTTCTCGTAGGCCACCGAGCGCTCCTCGGCATTGAGGCCGATATCCTTGAAGTGCTGCTCGCAAGCATCCTTAATAGATATCTCCCTCAGCGTACAGCCCAACTCGCGCATCATAATAAGGGCGTTCTGGTAGGTGCGGTCCGAAGTGCCGAAGCCCGGCATAGTGACACCGATGATGCCCTTGCGGTCGAGACCCAACAAGTCGTAGGTGTCGCAGACAGCCAACAGCGCCAACGTAGAGTCCAAGCCTCCAGAGATACCCATAACAACATTTTTGCAACCCGTATGCTCAAGGCGCTGGGCCAAACCAGCACTCTGGATAGCAAAGACCTCGCGGCAGTGGATATCGCGTGCCGCCTCATCCTCAGGAACGAAGTAGAGAGGCTCGATATGGCGACGCACATCGCCCTGATAGAGGATCTCATCGACCTCAATCTCCACAACACGCATCTCGGGAGCCTCAGGGTAGTAGAAGGTATTACGTGCGGTACGGCGTGTAGAGATATACTCCACGTCGATATCGGCGATGACCATACGGTCGTTGCGCACGAAGCGCTCGCTGACACCCAATACTCGGCCCAACTCCGCAATCACGGCATTACCCGCAAAGACCAAGTCGCTCGACGACTCACCGTGGCCCGAAGAGGCATAGACGTATGCAGACATCGTGCGTGACGACTGCTCGGCGATGAGCGAGATGAGGTAGTCGTGCTTGCAGACCGACTCGGGCGAAGCCGAGAGGTTGAAGAGCAACTTAGCACCCTGCACCGCCTGCATAGATGAGGGTGGCACTGGCACCCACATATCCTCGCAGATCTCTACACCAAACTCCACACCGTGGATGTCGAACAAGAGGTCGCTACCGAAGGGTGCCTCCTGACCCGCAAAGCGAATCATACGCTCCTTGATAGAGTAGCCCGAAACCCACCAGCGCAACTCCGAGAACTCGCCATAGTTGGGGATATAGGACTTGGGAACGATACCCCAAAGTACGCCCTGACCAAAGATCGCGGCACAGTTATAGAGGCGGTCGGCAAAGACCACGGGAAGACCTACGATACCGATAGTGGGTATCTCCTCGGTCTGCTGCATAAGCCACGCCAAGGCGCGCTCAGCGTCGCTAAGCAACTTATTCTGCAACACCATATCGCCACAGGTGTAGCCCACCAGCGACAACTCAGGCATCACAACAACCTCGACACCCTCCTTGAAGGCATCCTCCATAATCTTGAGGGCGCCCTCGGCATTGCGTTGCGCATCGGCAATATGCACTCGTGGCACAGCCGCGGCAACTCTTACATATCCATATCTGTTATTCATCTTAAACTCGGTTTAGTGGTTGAAGCGCTACTCGCCCCAAATACGAGCGAGGTTGATGATGGTATTCATCGCCTTCTGCATAGTGGTAAGCGATGCATACTCATAACGGCCGTGGAAGTTCATACCTCCAGTGAAGAGGTTTGGACAAGGCAAGCCCATAAACGAGAGGCGTGAACCATCGGTACCACCACGGATAGGCTTAACCAAAGGCTTGACACCAGCCTCAATCATAGCGCGCTTAGCCTTGTCGATGACCTGTGGGTGTGGCTCGACCATCTTACGCATATTGTAGTACTGGTCGCGCATATTGAGCGTGAGCACCTTCTCGCCATACTTGCGCTGGAGGAAGTTCACAACGTCCCACATAAGTTGCTTCTTAGCCTCGAACTTGTCGCTGTCGTGGTCGCGGATGATGTAGTTAATCTCGGCCTCCTCGACGCTACCCTTGATGCCTACGCAGTGGAAGAAGCCCTCGTAATGCTCGGTATATTGTGGGCGCTCGAAGGCTGGGAGCAAACCATTGAGTTCAGTGGCGATGTCGATGGCGTTAATCATCTTGTTCTTAGCCATTCCTGGGTGTACGTTACGGCCCGAGATGGTAATCTTCACGCCTGCAGCGTTGAAGTTCTCGTACTCCAACTCACCCTCCATACCGCCATCCATAGTGTAGGCGAAGTCGGCAGCGAACTTCTTAACGTCGAAGTAGTCTACGCCACGGCCAATCTCCTCGTCGGGGGTGAAGCCCACACGTATCTTGCCGTGAGCAACCTCAGGGTGTGCCACGAGCCACTCCATAGCCGTAACTATCTCAGCAACACCAGCCTTATCGTCGGCACCAAGCAGTGTAGTACCGTCGGTATGGATGAGGGTGTGACCCTTGAAGAAACTCAACTCTGGGAACTCCTCGACACGCATCCACACGTCGTTGCCAAGCATAATGTCGCGACCGTCGTAGTTCTCAAGCACGTGAGGCTTGACGTTAGCACCACTCATATCGGGAGCAGTATCTACGTGCGAGATGAAGCCGATTACTGGAGCGTTCTCCAAGCCACGTGTCGCTGGCAAGGTAGCCATAACGTAGCCATACTCATCCATAGTAACCTCCTTGAGACCGATAGCCTCCAACTCCTCCTTGAGGTGGCGGAGGAGTACCAACTGCTTGTCGGTAGATGGGAACGTCGTGCTCGACTCATCTGCCTGAGTGTCGAACGACACATATTTCAAAAATCTCTCTTTTAAGTCCATTGTGTTATCTGTTTTTTGTTGTTAGTTCTTAGTTTTATGCTGCGAGGAGCCCTACTACTCCTCAATCTTTGCACGACGTGAGTGCCAGATGAAGTAGGCAATGATAGCCACATACATCACAATACCGAGATATACGGCACCCATAGAGTCAGCCCACGCTGTGAGCATCCAGTCGCAACCTGCAAAGGCCAAGATAGCGCTCACAACACCCATCAACGCACCACCAGCGATGAAGCCCGATGCGATGAGTGTACCACGGTTGTTATTAGCCTTAGCCTGCTCCTCGTTCTTGTGGCGGTTCACAGCCCAAGAGACCAAACCACCCACTACCAATGGGGCATTGAGGTTCATAGGGATAAACATACCAAGAGCGAAAGGCAATGCAGGAACACCGATAAGGGTCAATACAAGGATGAGGCCAGCACCGATGCCGTAGAGCAACCAAGGGGTCACACCACCCATCATAAGAGGCTGGATAACTGCCGCCATAGCATTTGCCTGAGGCGCTACGAGGGCGTTCTCACCCACGAAGCCGTAGGTGTCGTTCATAATGATCATCACACCAGCAACGGTAGCCGCCGAAACGAATGTGCCGACGAACTTCCAAGTCTGCTGCTTCTTAGGTGTTGTGCCGAGCCAGTAGCCAATCTTGAGGTCGGTGATGAAGCCACCAGCCATAGAGAGGGCGGTACAAACCACGCCACCGATAACCAACGCCGCAATCATTCCCGACTCACCCTCAAGGCCTACGCTCACCAATACCAACGACGAAAGGATGAGCGTCATAAGGGTCATACCCGACACAGGGTTAGAGCCCACAATGGCGATAGCATTCGCTGCCACGGTGGTAAAGAGGAAGGCGATGACAAAGACGATGAGCAGTGCCACGATAGTCTGCATCCAGTTGCCCAACACGCCGAACTGGAAGAAGAAGAGCGTAGCCGCCAAGGTAGCGATGAGAATTGTGAGGATTCGCTTCATAGTGATATCCTTCTGAGTACGAGGCTCATCCGTAGCCACCTTCTTACCACCAAACTCATTCTTAGCCAACACCAAGGCGCTCTTGATGATGCCAGCCTGGCGGATGATGCCGATAAGGCCCGCCATAGCGATACCACCGATACCGATAGGACGGCCGATGTAGGTGTAGAGGTTCTCGGGGGTGAAGATGAGCGATGGGTTAGCCAAGATGCTCTCGTTGGTGATACCCAAGAGCGACACCATAGCCTCGGCATTCACAGCGCTCTCGAACGAGCCCACCAAAGGCACGATGAAGAACCATACGAGGGCCGAGCCAGCGCAGATAATCAAGGCGTACTTCAAGCCGATGATATATCCCAAACCGAGTACCGCAGCCGAGGTATTGAGACCAAAGGTTAGTTTCACGTTAGCGGCCAAGGCCTTACCCCAACCCCACATCTGCGTAGAGAGCGACGACACCCACGCACCGAAGGTAGAGACGATAAAGTCGTAGAGACCACCAATGAGACCCGCAGCAACCAATATCTTAGCCTGTGAGCCACCCTTCTCGCCCGATACGAGGACCTCGGTGGTCGCCGTAGCCTCAGGGAATGGGTACTTACCGTGCATCTCCTTGACGAAGTATTTGCGGAAGGGGACAAGCAATACGATACCGAGGATACCTCCCAAGAGTGACGAGAGGAATACCTGGTAGAACTGCGCATCAAGGCCCAAGATGTAGAGCGCAGGGAGGGTGAAGATAGCACCCGCCACGATAACACCTGACGAAGCACCGATAGACTGGATAATTACGTTCTGGCCCAACATATTCTTCTTGCCACGCATCTGGCCGAGACCTACGGCGATGATGGCGATAGGGATTGCAGCCTCGAAGACCTGACCCACCTTAAGGCCGAGGTATGCCGCTGCTGCCGAGAAGAGTACGGCCATAATGATACCCACTGAAACAGAGTATGGGGTCACCTCCACGGGTGTCTCGTTAGCCCCCATAATTGGATTGTACTGCTCACCTGGATTGAGTTCGCGATAGGCGTTCTCAGGGAGCGAAGTTTTAGGTTGATTCTCTTGCATAGTTTTATAATTTTTTATGTGTTTGCCCGCGTGTGTGCGCATTATCACACAAAGATACAAAAAATTTTCAATCTTCCAAAGATGAAGTGGACTTTGCGGTAGCAATGCGGTGCCTTGCCACACTTGTCACACAAGTCACATACCCCACCCCCTGTGACAATGTGACAATGTGACAAGATGCGAAGAGTACGCTGGCGCGGAAGAGAGCAACACTCGTACGACGCTTGCTATGCAGTAAGGAATATAGGGAAATTAGAGAATTTAGGGATAGGCTTGCGCGAATAGTTTTCTGAGCGCATTCCTAAAAACAGCTAAATACCATAATTTCACTAATGACGTTAGGCGATAGTGCTGAGTGCAGTACCACAACTCCGACTACGCACTGATATATACTCAGATATACATATATATAAATA